>NZ_BFBR01000004.1:164645-301980 GCF_003112735.1 Candidatus Phycosocius bacilliformis | reverse complement strand
GGTGGTCAAGTGCGCAGCTTTGCTGCGTCGCGGTGCGATCGGTTTTCGAAGAAAACCGACACTTGACGACCCAGATGTCGCGCTCAAACTCGTCCATCCGTTTTGGTGAAACACAGGTTTCACCAAATGGTTCCAAGTGGAAAAACCAATCAGACGCGCTGTCATCCCGGACGGCGAAGCCGATCCGGGATCTTGTGCCGCACATGCGCGAGGGGGTCCCCACGCTCCGCTTCGCTTCGGCGGGGATGACATCGTTTAGAGAAGATTTTTGTCTGGAAGCGCTTTGGTGCCCAATCTGGTCACCAAACCGCAATCTCAATTGTTCTTGCGACACCCGGGTGGTCACGTGCGCGGCTTTGCTGCGCGCTGTCCTTGTTCAGGGCACGCGTATGTCTGACCGAGACGCTATATTACGCCGGCGCGCAGCAGGTCGTGCAGGTGCAAGATCCCGCTTGGCCGATCCTGTTCATCGACAGCAAATACCACCGAGCGACCAGACTGATTGAGCTCAGCCAGTGCTTCGGCCGCCAAAGCTTCGGGATGGACCACCATCGGGTTAGCGGTCATGACATCGACTACGGCCAAATGGGCAAAGTCAGCGCCTGCTTTGCGCCGAACGTCACCATCGGTGACAATACCGATCAGTCGCCCATCTTGATCCACCACGCCGGTACAGCCAAAGCGCTTGGCCGTCATCACCAAAAGGGCTTCTGTCATCGGGGTTTGCGGACTGACCAGTGGCAATGCTTCGCCCGTATGCATCAGATCGGCGACCGATTTCAGCATGGCCCCCAATTTGCCGCCGGGGTGATAGACGCGGAAATCACTGGCGGTAAAGCCGCGCCGTTCCAAGAGGGCGACGGCCAAAGCGTCGCCATATGCAATCTGCATGGTGGTTGAGGTGGTTGGTGCGCGTGTTTCCCCACATGCTTCGGGCGCGTCAGGCAACAGCATGAGATAGTCACCAGCCTTCCCCAAGATCGATTGGGCATTGGCGGTCATGGCGATAATGGGAATTCTGAAGCGCTTGCCATAGGCGATCATGTCGGACAATTCCGGCACCTCGCCCGATTTGGACAAGATCAACAGCATGTCGCCAGACCCGATCATGCCCATGTCGCCGTGGCTGGCCTCGGTGGGGTGGATGAATTGGCTGGGCGTGCCGGTCGAGGCCAAAGTGGCCGCAATCTTGCGCGCGACATGACCAGATTTGCCAACCCCGGCGCAGACCAATCGACCCGTCATGGTGCTGACCGCCTCAACAATGGCGGCAAATTCACTGCCCACTGAGTCTTTCAAACGACGCAGGCCTTCGATCTCGACGTCCAAAACGCGGGTTGCAGCGGCAATGGGGGCGGGCAAGCTCATGCAATTAGGCTTTCATGATGATCAGGTCGGCGGACTTGCCGCGGGATCGGCTGGCGGGGGTGACGGCGATTGCGGTGCGGCAGGTGTGGGCTGGGTAAAGATGATGGCCTTAATCTCCACACCGCTCTCATTGCCTTCAATACCCGGCCAAATTGCCAAGGCGCGCGGCTTTTGAGCAGGGTTCGGCAACGCAAATTCGATGGTGGTGAAAGTGGCGGTAACAGGGTGGCTGACCCACTTTACCGGACCTTCGGTTACAAGACCAACAGCCATGCTCTGGGCCGGGGGACGGGCATTGGCGCGAACAATCACCCGCACACCCGTCGCGCCGGCTTGAATGTGGCTCGCCAAGGCATCGCTCAACATCAGGCGCACACCTTTGGAATAGCGCGCATCAGGAGCTAATGCGCTTGTGGCCGTCATCCGCACCCCTTCAAGGTCTTGGCGTGGGCCGGGTGGCGGCATGACAGGGAAGCCAGGGGCAGGGCGGAGTTGCGCCAATTCCGCGCCTTCAACCACCCATCCCAAATTGGTTTGCCGCCCCGTGACGGGTTGCCCTTCTGTTTTCAACAGGGGCAGCGCGGCCAAGCCCACAAGCCCCACGGCCAAGAAGGTCATCATCAGAAAAAAAACGGGCAGACGTCTCATCGTTTTGTTCTTGCCTGCACGCGCCTTTCCCTGCAAGCCTTTAGGCCTGCTATGTCACGTGCGACGGCGGTCCATCTGTCTGTCGTCACCCAGAAAGGCTTGTTGATGACCCGCTTTCCAATCGACCGCTTGCCTGTCACTTTGATGTTCCAAGATGCCTCCGGCTTTAAGGAGACCTATGGCGGCAACCAAGATTGGGTGTTGTGCGAAGGCCAGTTCCTCAAGCCACGCGGTGGGCCTGAAACAAAGACCATCATCCTGTTCATGCATCCGTCGGGCACCATGAATTACCTGCCGATGCCGATTGCCCTGGCCCATGCCGGGATTCCGGTGATGACGTGTGGATCGCGCTATCCCCATAATGATAGTGCGCTGATCATGGAAAAAGTGGTGGTCGATCTCGGGCGCTATGTTCGCCATGCCAAGACTGTGTTGGGGTTTGATAAGGTTGTGCTGGCAGGCTGGTCGGGTGGGGGGTCGCTGTCGCTTTTCTATCAGTCGCAGGCTGAAAAGCCGACGATTAGCACGACGCCAGCTGGCGATCGGGTTGATCTGATGGGTGCGGATCTGATTCCGGCCGATGGTGTGATGCAATTGGCCGCCCATGTCAGCCGTGCCATAACCCTGTCGGAATGGATTGATCCGGCCATAATGGACGAATTGAACCCAGAAAAGCGCGATCCGACCTTGGATATTTATGCCAATGACGCGCCCCATCGCCCGCCCTATTCAGAGGACTTCCAAGCCCGCTATCGGGCGGCGCAAAAGGCCCGTATCGGCCGCATCACCGCCGAGGTTCGCCAGCGGCTGGAGGATTTCCGCAAGCGTGGCGAGACCAATCGCGAGCATTGTTTTGTTGTCCATGGCACGATGGCAGACCTCCGCTGGCTTGATCCCACCATTGATCCCAATCAGCGCCGTCCAAACTGGTGCTATATGGGTGAACCGCATGTCGTGAATATGAGCCCTGCGCATTTGGCGCGCTTTAGCAGTCTGCGGTCCTGGCTGTCGCAATGGTCGGAGGAGAGCCGCGCCGACGGCCCCAGATGCGCCAGTCAGATTCGTGTCCCAGCCTTGGTGATTGAGAACCTCGCCGATGATGCCTGTACGCCTTCCCATGCTGCCCGCATCCGAGACGGCTTTACCCAAGTTACCCCGACCTATCATGCCATTGATGGGGCAACCCATTATTATCTGGGTCAGCCTGAAAAAGTGGCGGAGGCGGTTGGTCATATCCGGACCTGGATGGCCCAACATGGTTTTGATTAACCCGCAGGCCTTTTGCCGCCTCAGCGACGGCCAAGGTCGCCGTCACGCTGGCGTTGCCAGTCGCGCCAGATTGAAAAGATGGCCGGGCCATCAATGAGATAGCGTCGCCACAATTTGCCCGGTTCGCTGATCAGGCGAAACAACCATTCAAGGCTCATGGCCTGCATCCAGACCGGCGCGCGCTTGCGACTGCCGGTCAGGAATTCAATCGAGGCACCCACGCACAAGCCGATCCCAATGGCTTGACCGGTGTTCTTGATCGCCTGGCCCAACATTTCCTGTTGTGGCGAACCCACGCACAAGAAGGTGAAGCGGGCGGGATTGGCCACCACAAACTCAGCGGCTGCGGCCATGGCTTCAGGATTGGTCTTCAGCCCGTAGGGTGGTTGGTGCCAGCGCACATCGGTTAAGTGATAGCGGGCGGTGAGGGCGGCAATCTCGTCTGCATGCGATCCAATGATAACGACCGGCTCATGGCGATCAATTGTCTGCTCAAACAGCACACGCGTCAGATCAGAACCCGGACAGGCTGGTAAGGCTAATCCTGACAAGCGCGCCAACATGGTTAGAATCCGACTGTCATTGACCACGGCCCACGCCTGTTCATAGAGCGGACGCAGGTCCGGTGTCCGGCTTAGACGCACCATATGATCGACATTGGGTGTGCAGAGATAGACAAAGGGCTGGCGTGCCGTGCCAATCTCGGTCACCCGAGCCGCCAAGCCCTGCGGAAGGAAGGGCGTGAACGTCAAATCGAGAAACGAAGTCCGGCGGTCTTCTCCGCGCCGATCAAGAAAAAGCACATCCTCTTGGTTGGTACCAGAGGCCTGCGATCGGTCAGGAAAAGCCAAATTTGTCATGCTTTTAAGTCGCAGAAAAATCTTTCCAGCCCATTACGTTGGGTCAAAACTAAACCTAAAGTTATTAATTACCTGCAGATAGGGTGCTTGATCGTTACTCATGGTTGTGAAACAAACACGATCTCATCGAATTGGAAAGTGAAATGCAGCAAAGCCAAATGCATCAGATTCTGGATGTCGCTGGCGTTATGTTTTTTGAGCAGGGATTCTGGAACGCTAAAATCAGCGAGATCGCGGCCCGCAGTGAGACCTCGACGGCCTCTATTTATAAAGAGTTTAAATCGAAGGATGGTTTGTTCAAGGCGGTCCTGGCGCGCAGGCTCGACCAGTTGAAAACACAGGCACAACCCAAGGCCTGCATGCACGACCCGGTCTCGCATCTCCTTCATGTGGCGCGCCGCTATCAGGCTTTGTGCGAAACCGACTTTTTGCGAGATTTGATCCGTGTCCCAATGGAACGGAACCGAATTCCCGTGACACTTAGGCGCACCATGCGTCGGCAAATCCGCCTTGCGCTGGAGCGGCTCTGTCTGCCAGCTTTGGAAGCATGTGCGGCGCAAGGCTTGCTCGATCCAGCACGCGTGACGCCTGCGCTGCAGCTTCTCAGCGCCTGTATTGAACATCCAACCATGTGGCAGAACATGCTGATGCAACCCGGCGCCCAAACCGGCTCTTCTGGTGTCAGGTTGGCAGACGAAGCCGTCCGCATCACGCTGGCGGCTTACCCTCCGGTGGCGGGCGACGGTCTTGCCCCATTTTCATGCGCTTTCCCTGCCGTGCCGGAGATACCGCTAGGGCCACAGCCCGGTCCAATGGGCTTGGCTCACCACAGGCAGTCGCCACCAGATGCTCTGCCAAATAGGGTGCCGTTGTGAACCCGCGCGAGCCCAGACCGCCAAGACAATAAAGGCCTGGACGGCCCACGATCGGCCCGGCCAGTGGCATGCGATCAGACGTGGTCAACCGGACGCTGGCACGGCCATAAGCAGACCCAAGATCAAGCCGGTTCGCCAGCTCTGGGGCAATTTTGGCCAGGCTCGCTTGATTGCGGGCATGGGCTTCAAGGCTGACCGTCGGCCCTCTGGGGTCGTCCAAGCTCCACGGGTCAAATGTGGCCCCGAACAATAATTGGCCATGAAATGCTGCCGCATAAGGCCCCCCTGCGACGGCAGAATCGGGCAAGGCACCGGTCAGCGGGGCAAGGCTGATTTGTCCAGCCCGCCCCTCCAGTGTGAGGTCCAGAGACAAGAATTTCAACAGATTTGGCCCTGCAGCCACGATACATATGTCGGCTTGAGCCAGAACCGCGCCCTGTGCATCCAGAGCCGTCCATCCTGCAGCGGAAGCCTCGAGACTGGCCACGTGAACCGGATGTCGGATTGCCGATCGGCTCAAAGCAGGCAAGAGGCGATCTGGATAGGCAAGGCCGCCGGTCCGATGCACCAATCCTGCCTGCGGACCCGGTATCAACCAATCAGGTGGCAGGGGCGGATTTTCGGCCAGATCTGCCAGTCGCGCCTGATCGCGCCCATCCTCGGGCCTTTCGACAACCCCAGTGGCGGCAAATGCGTCCTCCCCCAAAGACTGATAAAGGCGGACGGCTTGAACATAAGCCGCGCGAAAGAAGCGGGCCTCGCGCGTGTCTCCGCGATCAAGCCGGGGCATGATCAAAGCCGCAGGATTGCCGCTTGCCTTGGTTTGCCCGCACGGGTCGGCATCGATCAGATGCGGTGTGATTTGGCGGCGGGCCAGGGCGTGGCAGGCTGCTGCACCGGCAATGCCGCCGCCAATTATCAGCGCGCTTTTGGGGCGAGGTGGCGCAGATGAGGCAGGACCCGGCCAGATTGCTTCCAGTCGCTCGCGCTTGGTGCCAAAGCCCGGCTGGCGGTAAACCTCAAAACCAAGCCCGGCCAAGGTCCGTCGAACATGGCCAGCCACAGAATAAGTGGCCGCGCGGGCACCAGGTGCCGATAGACGCGCCACTTCGGCTAACAGCGGCAGGCTCCACATGTCGGTGTTGCGGCTGGGCGCAAAGCCGTCAAGGAACCAAGCATTGGCGGCAAAATCCATTCCCCGCAGCTGGTCCAGCGCGGGTCCAATCAGGATTGTCAGGCAAAGCCCGTCTTCCTCAAACCATATGCGTTGAGGGCCAAAGGCGCGGACGGGCCAGTTTGCCAAAAGGCGAGCAGACAGATCTGCCAGCTCCGGCCAGCAAGCATGTGCCCTTCCTGCATCGGCAGGGGACATGAGAAAAGCCTCGGTGGAAACGACGTGCAGGATCTGATGCGGCTGGCGCGTGGCGCGCCATGCCTGCCAGGTTGCCAAGAAATTGAGGCCAGTCCCAAACCCCAGTTCCGCCAGGGTGAAATGGTCCCGCCCGTTCCAGCCCGCAGGCAAGTCACAGCCAGCCAGAAAGACACACCGGGCCTCTTCCAGACCATTATCGCGCGAGAAATAGGAATCGTTGAACGCCGCGCCCAAGATCAGCCCGGTCTCGTCAAAGGCAAGCTGGGGCTCAGGTGGCAAACGACGGCTTTCGGGAGACATCAGCGCAGACCCAGCATTCTCTCAGGAACGGGGTGTCCCGCATCCACCAAAAAGCAAAAAGGCCGCCCAATGGGCGGCCTTTCGCACAAGACTTTCGCGATCGCGAAAACCGTGACTTACTTCTTTTCTTCGGTCACAGCGTTCACTGCGCCAGCGGCAGCAGCGTCGACAGCGTTGGTTGCGCCAGCAGCAGCAGCGTCAACAACGTTGGTAGCTTCGGTTGCAGCAGCGTCCACAGCGTTGGTGGCTTCAGCAGCAGCAGCGTCAACAGTGTTGGTGGCTTCTGCAGGAGCAGCTTCAACAGCGTTGGTGGTTTCTGCAGGCTTGCCGCAAGCTGCGACGCTGAGAACTGCAGCAACAGCGGCTGCTGCGAAAAGCTTCTTGAGCTCGATCATTGTCTAAATTCCTTCTTTGCCCTGAACGCCACGTCTCGGGCGCAGTGACGGGTTCATTAGAAGGTGTGCGGTTATGAGGCAATAGCGTTACATCAGCAACTTTTGCCAAGCCTGATATGCGTTTTTGCCGTAACAAACGCGTGTCCATACCCGCAACGGCATAGCTGATGCGGGATAAGGGCCTAATTAACCATTAACAATATCAATTACTTAATGGCTGTGGCTACCCCAAAAACGCGAAGAGACTAATTTGAAATTTGATGTTGTAAACCCCAAATTTCAAAATTGACCGCAAACTTAAGCGTCGTTTGGCATGTTGTTGAGGGCTTCTTCGAGCTTGGCAAACGACGGTGCGAGCGAGCTTGGCACGCTGCCGCGACCAATTTCTACCGAGACCTGTGCCGCATTGCCGTGCAAGTGGGCGACCAGCACATCCATGATGATCTTGTAGAATTGATGCTCTTCATCGATGACCTGGGTCAAACGTGTCGCCATCGGGCCGACGATGCCATAGGCCAGGAACACACCCAGGAAGGTCCCCACCAGCGCCTTACCAATCATGCCACCCAGAACGGCTGGGGGTTCAGTGATGGCACCCATGGTCTTCACGATCCCGAGCACGGCGGCCACAATGCCCAGCGCGGGCAAGCCGTCCGCCATGGCCTGCAAGGCATGGGAGGCGCTGTGGGCTTCATGATGATGCTTCTCGAGTTGCTTTTCCATCGCCGATTCGACCTGGTGGGGGTCGTCCAGGTTCATGGTCATCATCCGCAACGTGTCACAGATGAAGTGTGTGGCGTGATGATCTTTGAGAATTTTGGGATAGCGCTTGAAGATGGCGCTATCTTCCGGCTTTTCGATATGGGCTTCCAGCGCCACGACGCCCTTGGCCTTCATGGTCTTGGTCAGCGCAAACAACAGCACCAGCAAATCCTGATAGTCCTGAGCCTTCCATTTGGGCCCACCGGCAATCTTGCCGAGACCTGCGCCAGTCGCTTTGATCGTCTCTATCGAGTTGCCGATCACAAAGGCACCGATGGCCGCCCCGAAAATCATCATGAATTCTAGTGGCGCAGCATGAATAATAACGTCAAAGTGGCCCCCTGCGAGTGCAAAGCCACCAAAGACCATCCCAAAAACGATCACGAGACCGATGACGAGAAACATGTTGCCAACCCATTCTGGAGTAATCAGGACGTGCGACGCGGCACGCGATACTCAAACTTTGTGGCAACACCTCTACAGGAGAAGGTTTAACAGGGGGTGCAAAAAAGGTTTGTGAACGGTTTCGAAGATTGATCAAATGCTGCAAATTCATAGTGATAATCAAAAAATCCGGGTGCTGAGCAATCTGGTCTTCAGATCAGCCATGGTCTTAGGGGCATTTAATGCCCGTCCGGCCCGCCCCATAGGACACCTAAGCCATGACCCTGATTGACCCGCCTGCTTTCGACAATCGCAAGACCTTCAGACTCCTGTTCGTCTGTCTGGCGATCGTCGGCATTGGCAATTCCATGTTGTTTGCCGTTTTGCCACCAATTGCGCGGGAGTCTGCCATGCCAGACTGGTCCGTGTCGGCAATCTTTACCTTGTCAGCCGTCTTTTGGGTCCTGACAAGCCCGGTTTGGGGCCGATTGAGCGACCGTAAAGGCCGCAAGCCGATGATTGTGATGGGGCTAAGCGCTTATGCCATCTCAACAGGGTCCTTTACTTTAATTGCAGCCATTGGCCTCATGGGCCACTTTCATTGGATCGCCTTATTCTTGGGGCTGGCCACAGCGCGCTTGATCTTTGGTGCGTTTGGCTCTGCCACCAATCCTGCTGCGCAAGCCTATGTCGCCGATACAACCACACCAGAGGTGCGCACGCGCGAGATTGCGGCCGTCACATCAGCCTTCGCATTCGGGTCGGCCGCAGGTCCTGCCCTCGCTGCAGGCATGATTGCCAATCTGGGTTTGCTCGCACCCTTGTTTGCCACAACAACACTTGCGGCCATTGGTGCCTTATCCGCCCGCTTCTTTCTGCCAGATGTGGCCATTACCCCGCAGGCGAAAAAGTCTGCCGCCCCGGCATCAGTCTGGCGGCTGGCGCTTAATCCGGCGGTGCGGCCTTGGCTCTTGTTTGGGGTGGTATTGTCGGCGGTGACGGCGGTGATGTTTCAGCAGGTCTCTTTCTATTTCATCGACCGGCTGGGTGTGAGCCCGCGCGAAGGCGCAACTCTGACCGCGGTGGCGCTGGCATTGGGGGCCATGTCGCAGATTGTGGCGCAATTGGTCCTTATTCCCCGCCTGAGTTTAAGTCCGCGCGGATTGATCGTTTGGGGCTGCATCATCACGGGGGCAGGGGCTGCATTGACCGCGCTGGGTGACAGTTTCGGCGTGCTGTCGGTTGCACAAGCCTTGGTTGGCCTTGGTTTTGGCTTGGCCCGGCCAGGATTTACCGGGGGGGCGTCACTGGCCGTCAGCCAGGATGATCAGGGCAGTGTGGCCGGCCTTGTGGTGGCGGCCAACGGGGCGGGCTTTGTGGTAGCCCCGATTTTTGGGGCAGGACTTTACGCCCTCGTCAGCCACCAAGCCCCATTCATCCTATGTGCTGTGGTGCTGGCCATTCTGGCGATCTATGGCCTGACCAGCCGTAAATTGGCCGGCGGCCCTTTGGAAGAAAGTCCGCCCGACCAGCCGGGCGTTTAGTCGGCGGCCTCATCTTCGGCCTCAAGTCTGGCCATATCCGCATCCGACAGCCCCATGTGATGGCCGATTTCATGGACCAGGACATGGCTGACCATGTCTGCCAAGCTCACATTGCCGCGCGACCGCCATTCCTGCACGATTGCAGCCCGGTACAGCCAAACTTCCGGCGGTGGCAGATGCCCCGAATTGGCAATTTCCAAGCGTACACTGGCCCCGCGATACAGGCCCGCCAATTGCAAAGGATGGGACAGGCCGAGCGCCCGCAACGTGGCTGGATCAGCGGCTTCGGCAACGCGAAAAACCACCCGGCCACAGGCAATGCGAAAAGGTTCTGGCAGCCGGGCGAAAGCCTGTTCGGCCAGATCTGCCAGATCGTCCAGATCAGGTTCGCGTGGAAGTGAGAAAGAATAAGTCTGCATCAGGCTCATATGGGGAAGCAATCTGCGCCCCGAAAGAGCCTGTGCCTTTACCTAATTCCTGACAAGGCCAATTCCGCCCGTGATGCCGCTGCAGTGACCTTGGCAGTTGGGGCGGGTTGATCGGGAATGGTGACACTGGGGAACAGGCTCAACAGGCTTGCAATATCGGTGGCCAATTGTTCGGTCCGCTTTTTGTCCATATGCGCCAATTTCTGCTGTGCCTGTTGGAAGGCCTGATTGGCAGCCAATACCGCACCATAGGCATGCTGATACTCGGTCGGATCATTGCCTTCAGGCTGGACAACACCACGATAGAGGCCAGCGCCAATACCCAGCATGCCCTTGATGACTTCTGTTTCTTCCGCCCCGGCTGCCAGCCTTGCCGCCTCCGTGACTTTGGAGGCCTTGGCAAAGGCGGCCTGGATTTCCGCTTTGCTTTTTTTTCCGTCAATGGCCGCGATCACGGCATCATAACTGGGCTTCAGCTCTTTGACTTTCTCGTCGAGTTCAGCCGCATCGGGCTGATAGACTTCCAGCAAACCCTGCGCGATCAGAACGGAGGCTTCGTCCACCTGTCCGGCGTCAAAGGACTTTTGGGCGATCAGCAGAAAGCCACCCAAATGGGTCACCCGCAGACCCAGCCAGGACTTGGCATCCACATTGGAATAGGCATTGGCGGCCCCGGCCTCACCGCTCTCACCTCCGGCACTGGCCGCCGCTGGGGCCGCTGCCACAGGCTTGGCCCCTTCGCCTTCGCCTTCACCACCGGGCTTAGATGCACTCGCAGATTGGCCTTCCCCCGCCGCAGATCCGGCTTCACCACCTGGCTGGCAGGCGGCCACGCCGATCAAGGCCATTGCACTGACACCCAGCAGCGTCCAGGTACGGGGCTTGAATTCCATCATCGGGGATTTCCTTGCTGCAAAAACTTCTGTTGACGGAGTGTGGCCGAGGCTAGATGAAAATGCAAGTCGTTCGCAGGTAGAAAGCTGATGTTGATAACAATCGACCAGATATTGGACGAAGAGGACCTCACCCGCGTGAGGGCCGAGGTGGCTGAGCTTGTCTTTGTCGATGGCAAGGCAACTGCGGGCGCCCATGCCAAGGCGGTGAAGAATAACCAGCAAGCTACCGGAACCGCCGCTCAGACCGTTGTGGAATTCGTGCAGCGGGCCTTAGAGCGCCACGATGTGTTTGCCGCCGCCGCACAGATCAAGACTTTCGGGCCGATCCTGATTTCCCGCTACCAGGTGGGCCAAGCCTATGGCCTGCATGTCGACAATGCCTTCATGGCGGGGGTTCGGGCGGATTTGTCTTTCACCTTGTTTCTCAACCCGCCCGATACTTATGATGGCGGGGCTTTGTGCATTGAGCAGGCCGCAGGTCGGCAAAGCATCAAACTGCCCGCGGGAAGCCTTGTTCTGTATCCAACGACCACAGTGCACGAGGTCGAAGCCGTTACGCGGGGCGAACGATTGGCCATTGTGGGCTGGATTGAAAGTCGCATTGTCAGTGCTGAAGCGCGCGAGGCCATGTTCGACTTGGCCCAAGTCCGCGCCCATCTGGCGCAGATGCCGCAGGTTGATCCGCTGGTCCGCCTGACGCTACAGAAGGCTGAGGCCAATCTCATGCGCCTGTTGAGCCGGTTTTGAGCTGATGACTGCCGCAGACATTTTCTACAGTTTTCCCCGCAAGATTGATCTGGGGCTTGCCAGAGTTGCCGCCGCCCTTGAGGCGCTGGGCCGCCCGCAAGATTTGATCCCACCTGTTATCCATGTCGCGGGTACCAATGGCAAAGGCTCAACTGTCGCCTTCTTGCGCGCCATGGCCGAAGCTGCGGGCCAGACGGTTCACGCCTATACCTCGCCCCATTTGGTGTCGATCCACGAGCGGTGGCGTGTCGCAGGCAGCCTGATCGGCGAGGCTGACCTCCTCGACATTGCCCATCGGGTGCAGGCTTTGAGCAATCAGATCCCGCTGACCGTCTTTGAAGCAGAAACTGTGGCCGCCTTTGTCGCTTTCAGCGAAACCATGGCCGATCTCACCTTGCTGGAAGTCGGCTTGGGCGGCAGGCTCGATGCGACCAATATCGTCACCAAGCCAAAGCTGACCATCATCACCCCGGTCGACTTCGATCACAAGGAGATGCTGGGGGATACATTGGCCAAGATTGCCGGGGAAAAAGCCGGCATTTTGAAACCTCATGTGCCCTGTGTGGTCAGCCGTCAGGCGGATGAGGCCTTAGCGGTGATCGAGCGTCGGGCCGAGGCACTTGCTGCCCCTCTGCATGTGTTTGGCCGCGACTGGGACTGCTATCGCGAACGCGATCGCCTGATCGTTCAGACGCTGGATCGGCTGATCGACCTGCCTCTGCCGGGCCTTGCCGGGGCCCATCAGCTTGAAAACGCCGGTGCCGCAGCCGTGGCGATGCTGCTCTATGGCCTTGATGAGGCCGCGATCGCCACAGGTGTTCACCACGTCAGCTGGCCCGCGCGGATGCAACGCTTGCAGGCAGGCCCCTACGCTGACTTGGCCGCTGCGGCAGGGGCGGAATTGTGGCTCGATGGTGGGCATAATCCGCATGGGGCAGCCGCCGCTGCCGCTCATATGGCGAGCCTGCAAGCCAAGGATCCACGCCGACTTGTCTTGATCACCGGCCAATTGAACACCAAAGACCCAACAGGCTTTTTTCAAGCGTTCGAGGGCTTGAGGCCTCAGGTCATTGCCGTACCGGTGCGGAGTTCCGATGCCGGGCGGCCACCCGCGGACCTGGCCGCGCTTGCCCGAGGTCTGGGCTTTGTGGCGCTGTCCAGTGACAGCCCGCTCGACGGGTTTCGACAGGCCTTGGAACAGGAAGGCGGGCCGGCGCGCATCCTGATCTGTGGGTCGCTCTATCTGGCAGGCGACATTCTGGCAGACGGACCTGCGCTTATCTGAGCTTCCAAGCTGCTACGCCTGCGGGCGGCAACTCGACCCCACCGATCACAAAATCAAGGCTTGTCGCCCCGGGCACATAATCTGCCAGATTGACCGGGGTTGCCTCATAATTGATGGCAAATTGGATGTTGCCGCGCTGGCGCAACCGAAGCCCGTCGGGCAGAGCCAGAACCGCCAATCCGCGTTCAGCACATCTTTTGGCCAAAACGGTCTCCAGAAGCTGTGCATCAGGCCAGCAGGCCAGATAATCGACCGCTTCGGTGCGATACCAAATCCCGTGCCCACTGTCCGTGCTGGCCTCCGGGGTCAGCGGGGAAGCGATATGTTCAAGCCAGCGGGTGACCTGAAAAGGTCCGGCCTGTTCGATATGGCCTGGCCTCAGGCTTTCAACCCGATTGACCGTGATCGGGATTAAGGTGCGCGCACCTCCCGGAGGCAGATCAGCCGGGATCTGAAAATCATCCGTCTTGGACCCCGTGCGCGGCCCCAGCACACACGCCGCCCCGCTGGCCTTAAGGCGCAGGGCCAAATCCACCGGCCAGAAAATCTGCAGTGGGCACAACACGATCTGATAGCCGGTCAAATCTGCCGAAGGATGCACGACATCGACCGACAGCCCCAGGCGACGGGCCGCGGCATAAAAATGGATCACAAGTTCCAATGGGCGGTAATCGCGCCCTTGTGGTTGGATTTGGGTTGCCCAGACCGCTTCATAGTCAAACACCAGCGCGACCGGGGCCTGACGATGGGATCCGGGGGTGAGGGCCTTTATCTCTGTGGCGACTTGGCGGGCCTCATAGGCCGCTTCGGCTTCAGAAGAATCAGGCCGCAACAGGCCTGCATGCATTTGTTCTTGGGCGAATGGGGCCTGACGCCAGCGGAAATAGGACACACATTCTGCGCCATGGGCCAAGGCCTCCCACGTCCAGGCGCGCACCATGCCGGGCAAAGGAGCGGGGTTCCATGCCGACCAATTGACCGGACCGGGCTGTTGCTCGATCACCTGCCAGCGGCCCTTGCCCACCCCGCGATAGAGATCGTGATGGAAGGCGGTGAAGTCGGGGTGGCCCTGCCGCAGAAAGCGCAGTTTGGTGGCTTCCGGCCACCAAGCCCATTCCAGAAAGCCCAGTGGATAGGAATCCCACGCCGCCACATCCAATTGCTTGCCCAGTTTGAAATGATCAAAGGCCGTGAACATGCCCATATAATTGTGCAGCACATCGCGGCCCGGACTGTGGGCACGGATGATGTCGGTCTGCACCTTGTCAAAGGCTGTAACCTCATCACTGGCAAAGCGCGCCCAATCCTGCCGGTGGGCGGGATTGGCTTCGGTGACGGTCTCGACCGGGGGATCAATCTCGTCAAAATGGCGGTATTCCATGCTCCAAAACACATTGCCCCAAGCCTTGTTCAGGGCGTCGATTTGGCCATATTTGTCAGCTAACCAGCGCCGAAAGCCTGCGCGCGCGGCATCGGAATAGGAGATGATGGTGTCATGGCAGCCATATTCATTGTCGGTCTGCCACGCCTGCACGGCGGGATGCTGGCCATAGCGGCGGGCCAAAGCCGCGACAATGCGCGCACATTGGGCCCGGTAGGTCTGACTGGAAAAACAATAATGTCGGCGCGACCCAAACCGGCGCGGCCTGCCATGGGCATCGACCGCCAAAACATCTGGATGGGCATCAATCAGCCATTTGGGCGGGGTGGCCGTCGGTGTTCCCAGCACGATGTGCAGGCCGGCACGGTGTAACGTGTCAATCGCCCGGTCGAGCCACTCAAACGTCAAGACACCGGGCTCTGGTTCGATCCGGCTCCACGCAAACTCGCCAATCCGCACCTGTGTGATGCCGATTTCAGCCATGTGACGGGCATCCTCGGCCCATTGGGCTTCGGGCCAATGTTCAGGATAATAGCAGACACCCAGTTTCATGGCGGTTTCCCATCTTGGCAGCGCGTTCAAATGAACCTAGCGATAGCGCCATGACGACGCCAAGCCCATCCAACATTGTCCAGACCCGCTTTAAGGATGCTTTTGCCGGAACGCCAAGGCTGTTTCGTGCGCCTGGTCGGATCAATATCATTGGCGAGCATGTGGATTATGCCGGGGGCAAGGTGATGCCGGCGGCCATCGACTTTGCCTGCTGGGTTGCCGCCCGTCCGAACGGTCAGAATCGGCTTCGCGTGATCAGCGACCTTGGTGATGGGGAATTGCCGCTTGATATGTTTGAGCGCCACGGCGATTGGCGCGACTATGTGGCCGGAATGGCCTTTGCCTTGCGCGATGCTGGCCATCCTGTGGTGGGCCATGATTTGGCAATCGCATCCGATGTGCCGATGGGGGCGGGTGTATCCTCATCTGCGGCGCTGGAAGTCGCTGTGGGGCTGGCTTTGACGGGCGGCGCTGTCACCGGCAAACAGCTTGCAGTGGTCGCCCAAGCCGCTGAGAACCATTATGTCGGCATGGCCTGTGGCATTATGGATCAGTTTGCCAGCGCCTGCGGTGTGGAGGGCCACGCCCTGGTCCTTGATTGTTCAAGTCTGCACGCCCGCCCGATCGCCATGCCAGACACAGCCTGCTTCCTGATTGTCGATTCAGGGGTCAAGCATCGCCACACCAGTGGCGGCTATGCCAGTCGCCGAGCCGATTGTGAGACTGCGGCCAAAGCCCTCGGCGTATCGCTCTTGGCAGAGATTGCCAGCGTTGACGCGCTGGCGGGCTTGTCAGGCAATCCCCTCAAGCGTGCCCGTCATGTGGTGAGCGAAATCGCCCGCACCAGTGCCGCCGAACAGGCCCTTGCCACATCAGATCTGGCCCATTTGGGCCAATTGCTTAATCAAAGTCACGCCAGTCTGTCATCGGATATGGAAGTCTCGACGCCCGAAGTGGACCGCCTGACGGCAATAGCTCAAGCCACGCCAGGGGTTTATGGTGCACGCATGATGGGGGGCGGCTTTGGCGGCTCGATCATCGCGCTGGCTGCACCGTCGGCAGCAGAGGCCGCCCTCGACGCGATCTTGACCACCTATGCGCAGGATCTGGGCCATCGTCCGGGGGCCTTTGTGGTGCGCGCAGCAGCCGGGGCGGGGGAAGTATTATGAGCGCCGAGCGCCCCCACCGCCGCCTCAATCTGTTAACCGGGGACTGGGTGCTGGTGTCGCCCCACCGCATGGGCAGGCCGTGGCAGGGCGAGGCTGGGGCCCCTGTGGCCGATGATGCGCCAAGCTATGACCCTCATTGCTATCTCTGCCCCGGCAATGCGCGTGTCGGCGGGGTGGTCAATCCCGCCTATGACGGCCCCTGGGTGTTCGACAATGATTTTCCCGCCTTGCTGGCAGAGGCGACCACCGCCGCCCATAGGGACCCATTGTTGGTTCAGGAGGCTGAAACCGGCCTCTGTCGGGTGATCTGCTACAGCCCGGACCATGCCCGCACCATGGCGCGGATGCGGCCGGACGAAATCGAGGCGGTGGTGCGTCTGTGGACAGACCAATGGCAGGAATTATCCGCCCGGCCCGACATTGGCGCGGTGACCATTTTTGAGAATCGCGGCGCGATGATGGGGGCAAGCAACCCCCACCCGCATGGCCAGATCTGGGCGACCGCCAGCGTGCCCAACGAATTGGCCCGTGAAGTCACGCGTCAGGCCGATTGGATGGCTCTGCATGGCAGCCCACTCTTGACCGATTATCTGGCCCGCGAGCTGGCCGAGGCGACGCGCATCGTCTGTGCACAGGATCATTTTGTCGCGCTGGTGCCGTTCTGGGCGGCTTGGCCGTTTGAGACCTTGATCCTGCCGCGACGGCCAGTCGCTGCCCTTGATGAGCTGACGAGGGACGAGCAGGCCGATCTGGCCCGTTTAATGTCGCGCCTGACGGCACGTTATGACCGGGTATTTTCGGCCCCCTTCCCCTATACAATGGGGCTGCACCAGCGCCCGACGCAGGCCCCAGCACCGGGATTTGTGTTCCATATGCATTTCTACCCCCCGCTCTTGCGCTCTGCCACAGTGCGGAAATTCATGGTCGGGTTTGAAATGCTGGCCATGGCCCAGCGCGACCTCACACCAGAGGCCGCCGCAGAGCGTTTACGCGCAGTTTGGGTCGATTAAGCGGAGGCGAGGGCAGCTTCTGCGTCCAAAGGCTGTGCCAGACGGGTCAGCATTTCCTTTGGCACGACTTGCCAGACATGGCCGATTTCGGTCTCAAGATCCTCCAAAATCCGTCGGCCAAGGGGTGAGCCTGTGGCTTGGACATGGCGCTCCAGCAGGCTGGTGAATTGCTCGGCCCAATAGGGGCTACCAATGCGCCGCCACACAACGCTGTCGGGATTGATCAGCTTTGGCAGGCGATTGGGCGGATCCCAGACAAAGGCCATTCCGCCCGTCATGCCCGCCGCGAAATTATCGCCGACTGGCCCCAGCGAGATCACGAGGCCACCGGTCATATATTCACAGCCATTGGCCTCCATACCTTCCACGACGGCAGAAGCGCCCGAATTGCGCACCGCAAACCGCTCGCCGGCTTGACCAGAGGCGAGCAAAGTGCCCGACGTAGCACCATAGAGGCAGGTGTTGCCGATGATGGCGTTTTCTTCCGGCTTCAAGCCAGAACCAGCAGGGGGGCGCAGGATGATGGTGGCCCCAGACAATCCTTTGCCGACATAATCATTGGCATCACCCACCACATCCAGCGTCAATCCTTGAACGCCAAAAGCGCCGAGGGATTGCCCACACGACCCCTCCAGCCGGACCGTCAGACGGCCGTCAGGCAGGCTGGCCATGCCGAAATTGCGCACAATCGCACTGGATGAGCGGGTGCCAATGGCGCGCTGAACATTGCGCACACTATAGGCCAGTTGCATCTTTTCGCCCCGCTCAAAGAAGGGCGCTGCATCGCGCAGGATTTGGGCATCCAATGTATCGGGGACTTCGACGCGTGGTTTGTCCGTCCCGAAGCGCGGCGGACGCGCCCCTTCTACCCGAACCAAGAGGGGATTGAGGTCAAGGTCATCGAGATTGGCAGCACCACGGCTGACTTGCCGCAGCAGGTCCGTGCGGCCTACCACATCATTCAACGTGCGGAAGCCGAGGCTGGCCAGAATCTGGCGCACATCTTCGGCAATAAAGCTCATCAGATTGACGACTTTTTCCGGCGTGCCGGTAAAGCGCTGACGCAGGGCTTCATCCTGCACGCACACGCCGACAGGACAGGTGTTTGAATGGCATTGGCGCACCATGATACAGCCCATAGCGACCAGCGAAGCTGTGCCGATGCCAAACTCTTCGGCCCCCAGCATGGCAGCCATCACAATGTCGCGGCCAGTGCGCAGCCCGCCATCGGTGCGCAGCACCACATGGTCACGCAGATTATTGAGCGTCAGCACCTGATGGGCTTCGGCCAGACCCAATTCCCACGGAATCCCGGCAAATTTGATCGAGGTCTGGGGTGAGGCCCCGGTCCCGCCGACATTGCCAGCGATCAAGATGATGTCGGCCTTGGCCTTGGCTACGCCTGCTGCAACCGCCCCAATGCCCGATTGGGCCACCAGTTTGACGCAGACTTTGGCGTCAGGATTGATCTGCTTGAGGTCATAGATCAGCTGTGCGAGGTCTTCGATCGAATAGATGTCATGATGGGGTGGTGGGCTGATCAGGGTGACGCCCGGCGTTGCATGGCGCAGACGGGCAATCATCTCGGTCACTTTGAAGCCGGGCAATTGGCCCCCTTCACCGGGCTTGGCCCCTTGGGCCACTTTGATTTCAATTTCACGGCACTGGTTGAGATATTCCGCTGTCACACCAAAGCGGCCGGAGGCAACTTGCTTGACCGCCGAATTGGGATTGTCGCCATTGGGTAAGGGCTTGTAGCGGTCGCGATCTTCCCCGCCCTCGCCTGACACAGACTTAGCCCCAATGCGATTCATCGCCACATTCAGCGTGCCATGGGCCTCTGGGCTCAAGGCCCCCAGCGACATGCCGGGCGTATTAAAGCGTTTGCGGATTTCATTCAGGCTTTCGACTTCATCCAGCGACACGGGCTTGGCGGTCGACTGGAAGTCGAGCAAATCGCGCAATTGGATGGGTGGGCGACCCCCCAACAGGCCGACATATTTCTGATAAGCCGCATAAGAGCCCGTGTTACAGGCGGTCTGCAATTGGTGGATCTGGGCGGCCTCCAGCGCGTGGGGCTCACCCGAAGCACGGGCCTTATAAAGCCCGCCAATAGGCAGGCTGACCACGGCCTCTTCCCAAGCCTTGGCATGAATGGCCTGGGTCTTGAGGGCGATACCCTGCAGGCCAATCCCGGAAATGCGCGAACTCATGCCGGGGAAGAAGTCGGCCACCAAGGCGCGCGACAGGCCGAGCGCCTCGAAATTATAGCCGCCGCGATAGGACGAAATCACCGAAATCCCCATCTTGGAGAGGATTTTCAACAGGCCCGCTTCAACGGCCTTTTTGTAATTCACCACTGCCTGATTCAGGCTGAGTGCGCCCAGAAGGCCCCGCGCATGCCGGTCTGCAATCGCCTCTTGGGCGAGATAAGCATTGACACAGGTCGCCCCCACACCCACCAGAACAGCAAAATAATGGGTGTCGACACATTCAGCAGCCCGGACAATGATCGAGCAATAAGAGCGCAGGCCCTTGGCAACCAGATGGGCATGCACCCCACCAGTAGCCAGAATCATCGGGGCGGCAATCCGGCCTGGCCCTTGGTTTTCATCGCTGAGGATCAATTGGCTTTGGCCCGCGCGCACGGCATCTTCGGCTTGGGCCTTGATGCGATCAAGCGCCTCGCGCAGGGCTGTGCCTGCAAGGTCCGGGTCCTCGGGCACATCATAGCTGCAGTCGATAAAGGCCACGCCACTGCCCAGCATGGTCATCATCCGCTCATACATGCCCGTGGTCAGCATCGGGCTGTCGAGGACGAACACATCCTGCTGGGTTTCATCTTGCGCCAGGATATTGCCGAGGTTCTTGAAGCGGGTTTTCAGGCTCATCACGCGCTCTTCCCGCAGGGGGTCGATGGGCGGATTGGTGACCTGGCTGAAGTTCTGCTTGAAGAAGTGCGACAAAGGCCGATAGCGCGATGACAACACGGCCAGCGGGGAATCATCGCCCATTGAGCCAAGCGCTTCCTTGCCCTCTTCGGCCATCGGGGCCAGCACGACTTCCAATTCTTCCAAGGTCAGACCGGCAGCGACCTGACGGCGCAACAAGTCTTCGCGCGAATAAAGCCGTGGCTCCGGCCCTGGACCGATGCGGGCTTCCAGATCCACCACATTGGAATTCCACTTCACATAGGGGTGGGCGTTCGCCAATTTGTCGATAATGGCTTCATGATCATAGAGTTTGCCCTTCTCCATATCCACGGCCAGCATTTCGCCGCGCCCAACGCGGCCCTTTTTGACGATGGTGCGGCCATCGAGTGGGCACATACCGGTTTCAGAGCCGACGGCCAGAATACCATCGGCTGTCACTGAATAGCGCATCGGGCGCAGACCATTGCGGTCCATTCCGGCCACCGCCCAACGCCCGTCATAAATGGCCAAAGCGGCCGGGCCGTCCCAAGGTTCCATCACCGCATTGCAATAGGCATAAAGCGCCATATGGCTGGGCTTCATGATGTTTTCTTGCTTGGCCCAGGCTTCGGGCACCAAGAGCGCCTTGGCCATCGGGGCCGAACGTCCGGCGCGGACCAGCACTTCGCACACATTGTCCAGCGCCGCAGAGTCTGAGCCTCCTGCTTGCACAATCGGCTTCACGTCTTCCTGATAATCACCAAAGGCCTCTGACGCCATCGGGATTTCGTGGCTCTTCATCCAATTGATATTGCCCTTAACCGTGTTGATTTCGCCATTATGGGCCAGCATGCGGAAGGGCTGGGCCAGATGCCATTGCGGGAACGTATTGGTGGAATAGCGCTGGTGATAAATCGCCACGGCGGAGACGAATTTCTCATTGCGCAGGTCCGGGAAGAAGCTGTCGATGGCTTCGGCCAGGAACATCCCCTTATAAATGACCGACTTGGACGAAAACGAACAGACATAGAAGCCGTTCACATTCGAGGCCAAAGCGCGCTTTTCGATGCGGCGGCGGCAGATGAAAAGGGTGCGTTCCAACTCTTCGGCGCTGCGCCCGCGCGGGTCGTAAAACAGGATTTGTTCGATTTCGGGACGGGTGGCATTGGCCTTTTCGCCAATGACCGAAATATCCACCGGCACCTGACGCCAGCCATAAATGTAGAAGCCAAAATTGAGGATTTCGCGCTCCACAATGGTGCGCGCGGTCTCTTGAGCCCCAAAATCGGTGCGGGGCAGGAAAATCATCCCCACACAAATCGGATCATCGGTCGGGCTGTGGCCCGTCCGGGCTACCTGCTCGCGGAAAAAGTCTTGCGGCACATCAACCCGCACCCCAGCCCCGTCGCCGGTTTTGCCATCGGCATCGACTGCCCCCCGGTGCCAGACGTTCTTCAGCGCTTTCAGCGCCATGGCCACAATGTCGCGGCGGGGTTTGCCATCGAGCGCACACACCAGGCCGACCCCGCAGGAATCCTTTTCATCACCGGGATTATAGGCATGCGCTTGGGTCAGCTTGTCGCGATTGGCCAGATAGAGGTCGATGTCGCGGGAACCGGTGGTGGGGGGCAAGTGGGTCATGATCATTCACCTTTGGCGGGCGCGTGCCCGGTCTGTATCATCTGGCAGCGGCGGCAGTGCTCTATTGAGCGGCCACCTTGGCGGCTTGGGCGCGCAGGCGCGCCTGTTTGCGCAGGGAGGTGTGAATATGCTCGGCGGCTTCACGGCCATCCTTAATGGCCCACACGACCAGCGAGGCACCACGCACAATGTCCCCGGCTGCATAGACATTGGGGATGGAGGTTTCCCCGGTGATGGCATCGGCCCGAATGGTTCCCCAGCGGCTGACCTTCAATTCAGGCTCGCCAAACAAGGTGGGGACGGGTTCTGGATCAAAGCCCAACGCTTTGATGACCAGATCAGCCGGCACATCAAAATCGGCCCCGGCAACTTCCTCAGGCGACTGCCGGCCCGAGGCGTCTGCCTCACCCAAGCGCATGCGCGCGGCGACAACCGCGGTCACGCCCTGATCATTGCTGCGCACCGCTTTGGGGGCGGCCAGCCACTCAAACACCACGCCTTCATCTTCGGCATTGGCAACTTCACGCGCGCTGCCGGGCATGTTGGCGCGGTCGCGGCGATAGAGGCAGGTCACTTTCGCGGCACCTTGGCGCACAGCCGTGCGCACACAGTCCATCGCGGTATCTCCCCCGCCAATCACCACCACGCGCTTGCCTGCAGCATTGAGGGTGCCTGCAGCAAACGCAGCCACCGTATCGCCCAAACCGACGCGATTGGACGCGGTCAGATAATCGAGGGCCTCAACGACACCCGGCCCGGATGAACCCGGACAGGGAAGTGCGCGGGCTTGATACACGCCAATGGCGATCAACACGCTGTCATGGGCTGCCCGCAGATCGGCCAGCTTGCCATCGCGGCCAATCTCATAATTGAGTACGAATCTCACGCCGGAAGCCTCCAGATGCGCAATCCGGCGGCCAACCACATCCTTTTCCAGCTTGAAGCCTGGGATGCCATAGATCAACAGGCCGCCCGCGCGGTCATAGCGGTCGTAGATCGTGACCTGATAGCCCTTATTGCGCAAAGCCTCAGCTGCGGCCAGCCCTGCAGGACCGGCCCCGACAATTCCGACATGTTCTTGCCGCTCGACTGGGGGCACAATCGGCTTGATCCAGCCATTCTGCCAAGCATTTTCAGTGATATAGCGTTCCACCGCGCCAATCGTGACGGCCCCATGACCTGATTGCTCGATCACGCAAGCGCCCTCGCACAAGCGGTCTTGCGGACAGATGCGGCCACAGATTTCCGGCATGGAATTGGTGGCCGAGGACAAAGCATAGGCTTCTTCCAGCCGCCCCTCGGCAGTCATTTTCAGCCAGTCGGGGATGTTGTTTTGCAACGGACAGCCGGATTGGCAGAAGGGCACACCGCATTGGGAACAACGCGACGCCTGTTCATTGGCCTTTTGCGTGATGAACTCGCCATAAATCTCATGGAAGTCGGCGGTACGTTGGTCAGCCGGACGTTTTTCGGGCGTCTGAGGGTCAATGCTGACAAATTTGAGGAGCCGTTCGGCCATGGGAATCTCTCATCATATCGGGGCGAGGCCATACCAACAGGGCCAGATGCCCGTCTCAAGCAGACAATCACGTCGCTGGCAAGTTGAAACTGCATGATTAGGTATATAATGATACCAAAATAAGCTCTATATCGATCTGGGTGCCGCAAAATGTCGCGATTGCGTGACAATAAGGCTGATTATTTAGGTTGATTTTAATACCTAACGCAATTCTGCAGCTTGGTCTGGTCTTGTCCCCGAAGCCATGCGAAGAGGCCAATCTCCCGTGCCAGCCTTTGCCGGCCAGATTTTGTCGGCCAGATTTTGTCGGATGTTATGAGCGACCATCTCCTTGCGATCCTGTTGGGCATTTTGGAAGGCCTGACCGAATTTCTGCCGATTTCCTCGACCGGGCACCTCATCCTGGCTGAGCATTTATTGCCCGGACAGGTCCCCGACATGTTCGAGACCATGATCCAATTGGGCGCGGTTTTGGCGGTTGTTGTCCTCTATTTCGAAAAGCTGTGGGGGGCTTTTGTCACCCTGCCCAGCAGTGCGGCGTCGCGCCAGTTTGCCGCCGCCGTCATATTGGCCTTTTTCCCTTCCATGGCCTTGGGGGCATTGCTGCATGATTTTATCAAGGGCGTGTTGTTCAGCCCGGTTGTGGTCTCGGTCACGTTGGTGGTGGGCGGGGTCTTGATTCTGCTGGCCGAGCGTTTCCGCCCGGCTCCGCGTGTGCTGGATGTCGACGATATTTCAGTCGGACTTGGTCTTAAAATCGGGCTGTGCCAATGCTTGGCGTTGATCCCCGGCATGTCCCGCTCTGGGGCGACCATCATCGGGGCCATGATGCTCGGCGTGGACCGCAAGCCGGCTGCAGAGTTCAGCTTCTTCCTGTCCATCCCGACCATGATCGGGGTATTTGCCTATGAGGGTTGGAGCAATCGGGACGCGCTTTTGGCCCAAGGCAGCCAGGATCTTATCCTGGTGGCGATTGGCTTTATCGTCGCCTTCATCACCGCCATTTTTGTGATCAAGCTGTTCATCGGCATCGTCCAGCGCATGGGCTTTGCCCCCTTCGCCTATTACCGGATTGTGGTGGGGCTGATCATGCTGGCCATCTTCTGGCCTGCCTGAACATCAGCTGGAAAAATGGCTGGCAATTTCGGCGGTCAAGCGTCGCGCCACGTCAGACTTATGGGCCAATGGCCAATCCTGATGACCGTCTTGTGTAACCAAGATGACCCGATTGGTTTCTCCGCCCATCACATCGCCCGACACATCATTGGCGACCACCCAATCACACTTCTTCCTGCTGCGCTTGGCGGCGGCATAGGCCAGCACATCATGGGTTTCAGCCGCAAAGCCGATCACCAGATCCGGCCTGTTTGGACCGGGCTTGGCGATTTCTGACAAAATGTCGGGATTTTCGGCCAGTTTTAGAATCGGTGCCGCATCAGGCTCTTTCAGCTTGAGCTTGACGGGGGCTGCAACTTCTGGACGCCAATCGGCGACCGCGGCCACGGCCACAAAAATGTCGGCCGGCAGCGCATTGCGACACGCCGCCAGCATGTCGCGCGCACTTTCCACCCGCACCATGGTGACGCCCGCCACGTCATTCAGTGCGGTGGGGCCGGACACCAAGGTCACCTCAGCACCCGCCTCGGCCAAAGCGGCGGCGATGGCATAGCCCTGTTTGCCCGACGAGCGGTTGGACAGAAAGCGGACTGGATCGAGGGGTTCCAGCGTCGGCCCCGCCGTCACGAGTGCCCTTTTGCCATGCAAACTTTGGCTTTTGGAGCTGGCAGCGTTCAATCGCGCCTCAATGGCGGTTGCAATCGCCTCAGGCTCTGCCATCCGGCCCAAACCATATTCCCCGCACGCCATCGCGCCTTCATCGGGGCCGATGAAACTTACCCCATCGCCCGCCAAAGTCGCCACATTGCGCTGAACGGCGGGATGATGCCACATGCGCACATTCATGGCCGGGGCCATCATCACCGGCTTGTCGGTTGCAAGAAGGGCGGTTGAGGCCAGATCATTGGCAAGGCCATTGGCCAGCTTGCCGATCAAATCCGCGGTTGCCGGTGCCACCACAACCAAATCCGCGCTGCGTGACAATTCAATGTGACCCATGCGCGCTTCCTGGGTCAGGTTGAACAATTCCTGATGCACCTCGTCCCGCGTGAGGCTGGCCAATGCCAAGGGCGTGACGAATTGGCTGCCGGCGTGGGTTAGAATGACACGGCAGCCAATGCCGCGCCGCTCCAGCGCGCGCACCAGTTCCGGGGTCTTATAGGCCGAGATGCCCCCGCCAATGATCAAGAGAACGCGCTTTTGGCTCATGACAGCCCTTTAGCCGATAATGGCTTGTGCCAAAAGCTAAATTCGCAAAGGCACAGCGGTGGTGAATTTGATCGTCTCCATGGCAAAGCTGGAACTGACGTCACTTAATTTCGCGCTACGGATCAGTTTCTTATAGACCCGATCATAATCGGCAATGGAAGCGACCAGCAATTTGAGCAGATAGTCGGTATCCCCGCTCATGCGGTAAAACTCCACCACTTCGGGGATGGACGAGACCGAGCGGGCAAAATTCTCCAGCCACTCATCCGAATGGTCGGAGGTCTTGATGGCGACAAATACCGTCATGCCCAGCCCAACAGTCTCAGGATCGATCAGCGCGACACGCTTGGCGATGATGCCGGCCTCTTCCATCCGGCGGATTCGCCGCCAAGCCGTATTGGCCGACATGGCCGTTCGGGTGGCCAATTCCTCCAACGAGACCGCCGCATCGGTTTGAAGAATTGACAAAAGCTTAATGTCTGCTTCGTCGATTTTTTGGTCAGATGGCTTCATGATCGTATAAATATATCATCATTAGACCATTTTTCAATAAATGAGTGAAAATTTACCATGAATTCTGTGAGAACCTTCTGCACCAGCATGGAGGTGCACCCCGATGTTCAGAAAATTGTTTGTCGATCATCCCAAAAGCGTAGGCGAGAGCTATTTTGAGCATTTGGGTGTGGCATTCAGTTTTGGGTTCCAGATGCTCGGTGCCGCCTTGGCCTGCATGATCCACGGGCTGATTCCAGGCCTGTTCAAAAGTACGGGCAGCCAGACCATTTGTTGTCTGCACGACCGCATGGTCCTCAACCGGCAGCGCAAACAGGCCAGCGCCCCAATTGCACAGTCTGGTGAAACCGCCCTAAGCTAAGCTGTCGGCAATCGTCTCAATGGTGCGGCTTGGCCTCGTGGTCAGACACAGCATCTGTCGACACCTGGGGGGAGTATGTTTAAGTCCGTGACCAAGTTCGGGCCCGGTGTCGGTCT
This sequence comes from Candidatus Phycosocius bacilliformis, assembly GCF_003112735.1. Taxonomy (GTDB): domain Bacteria; phylum Pseudomonadota; class Alphaproteobacteria; order Caulobacterales; family Aquidulcibacteraceae; genus Aquidulcibacter; species Aquidulcibacter bacilliformis. Next base: position 275,348 of record NZ_BFBR01000004.1, on the reverse strand, counting down.
CGGCCTCATTCTGGCTGCCGCAGCCTATTTTCCAACCCAAGGCACCCGCGTCCCCACCTTGCTGATTGCTTTGTTGCTGGGCATGGCCGCCGCGGGCATTTTGACCAAGCCTGCCTTCAAGCCCGGCAATGATGTGCTGGCCAAGCCGCTGTTGCGCATTGGGGTGGCTTTGATGGGCTTCCGCATCACGATTTCGGATTTGCAGGCCCTGGGCTGGCAACCGGCTTTGATCGCGGTAGCGGCCGCCTTTGGCACCTTATGTCTGGGCTATCTGGTGGGCCGCGCGCTTCAATTGCCCCGCCCGACCGCCTTTTTGACGGCCACATCGGTGGCGATCTGCGGGGCGTCTGCTGCCTTGGCCATTGCCACAGTTCTGGCCCGCCGCCCCAATTCCAATGTTGAACGCGATGTGGTGGCGACCGTGGCCAGCATCACCATCATCGGCACCATTGCCGTGGTCGTCTATCCGGCCATCTGCCATCTGTTAAACCTGCCGATGATCCCATCTGCGGTGTTTTTGGGGTCCTCCATCCATGAAGTTGCCCAAGTGGTCGCGGCTTCAGATGTCTATGGCGAAGCGGCAACGCCTGCAGCCACCACGGTGAAAATGATCCGGGTTGCCATGCTGCCGGTGGTGATTTTTTCGCTTCTGATGATCCTGTCGTGGCTCGACCGCAAGGATGGCCCCGATTCTGAGACTGAAGCCACGGTGCCAGTGTTTCTCTTGGGCTTTGTGGCCGCCATTGTGGTGGCCAATACCGGCTGGCTCACACCAGCAGGGATTGCAGCATTGACCAAAATGTCCAGCCTCTGCCTGATCATCTCCATGGTGGCGCTGGGGGCCAATACCTCGATCAAAGGGGTGATGTTGCTCGGCCCGCGCGCGGTCGGGGCTTTGATGATCCAGACCGCCATCATCGCTGCGATCTCTGCAGGCGGCGTGGCCTTGATGATGGCGATGGGCTGAGGGCGGCTCCGGCGGAATCAGCGACTGACCGACATGGCATAGGTGAAATGTTCACCCGGATGCACGCTGATGCTGGCCTGGAAAACAACCCCCTCAGAATCGAGATAGCGGCGGCGGGTGCGCAGGGCAGGCTCTCCCGCATGCTCATGCAGCGCCTTGGCAAGCTCTCGACCAAGTTTCACGGCAGAAATATCCTGCTCAATCCGGGCTGCCAGCACACCATTGTGCCGGGCAATGAATTCAGCAATCGCATGGGGCCAGTCTGTCAGTGCGGCATGGGGCGGTGCAAGGTCCTTGCGAACACAAATGCTGGTATGGGCCAAGGGCTTACTCGATCCAGCGCGCATCCGCAGACCTTTGATGCCAATCCAGGGCTGGTTTGCATCCAGCCCCATGGCGAGGACATCTTCGGCTGTAGCCGGACCATATGTGAGGATAACAAGACGGGTGTCGCGCGCATATTGCAAAATATCGCCAATCTCGCCCCAGCCTTGGGAAAACGGACCGACTGGCTTGGCCGCAATGACGACAGAGCCAGCCCCGCGACGCCGCTCGATCAGGCCTTCATCGGTCAGGATGCGCAAGGCGTCGCGCGCCGTATGGCGGGAGACTTTGTGCTGGGCGCAGAGGTCCTGTTCGGTTGGGAGCAAGCTGCCTGTGGGATAGTGGCCTTGACTGATCGCCTTGCGCAAGTCCTGGGCCAGTCGGCGATAAAGGGGGGTGGTATCGCTCACTTTCGTGCCTCTGATGGGTGTGCCCATGCCGCTTTCAGCATGTCACGATGTTCGGGCGCGGCAAGGCTGATAATGGCAAGCGCCCGGGCCTTTGCGTCCAAAGGCTCAAGATCAATGGCACCAAATTCGCTGACAAGGATCGGCGCGTCGCTGCGCGCAATCGATACACTGGGTGCTGACAGGCGGGGAATGATGCGCGACCGGCCATCCTTGCCGACAGCTTGAACCATCACAATCGGCTTGCCGCCGGGGCTGAGGCGGGCGCCGCGCAGAAAATCCACCGCCCCTCCGACCCCTGCCAGCACACGGTCGCCGGCAAATTCGCAATTAATCTGTCCAGCCAAATCCACCTCCAGCGCCGCATTCAGGCTGACAAAGCGCGTTATGGCACCAAGATGGGCCGCGCCGTGGGTCTGCGCAATCGGCACCAAAGACAGCCGCGACTCACCCGCCAAACGGGCCTGCATATTATGGCTGCCCAGAATGACGCCAGAAGTGAGCGCCCGAGGCTGATCGCGCACGCAGCCTGCGTCCAAAAGTGGCAAAATCCAGTCCCCGATTAGCCCGGAGTGTATGCTGAGGTCGCGGCGTGCGACCAGGCTTGCCATGATCGCACCGGGCAATCTGCCAATCCCGGCCTGCAGGCAAGAGCCATCCTCAATCAGGTTTGAGACATGCGCGACAAGGCCGTCAATGTCGCCTGTTGGGGCTGGTGTGATCAATTCTGGCGGGATGGCTTCTGCCTCGACCCAAGCATCCAATGCCGCCAGCGGGACGGTGGGGGCCCCGGTGACGACCGGCAGGGCGGGGTTGATCAGACCCAGTTTGAACACATCACGGTCAAAAAAGGCGGGACTGGCGTCAGCTGATAGCGACACTGAACACTGGCCTTGGGCGTCCGGCGGGGCGAGGTGGAACACGGCGGCTTTGAAATCTTGATCCCGCAAAAAGCGCCACGCGGCGGAATAATGGCAGGGGATCACATGGGTGCGCCCGTCGCTTATCGTTGTGGCAAAATCAGGAGAGGGCAGAAAGATATTGGCCGCGGCTTTGGCCGACAGGGCGGCCCAATCAAGCCGGTTCAGTCCGGGTATGAACAGGCCGCAGAACGTCAGGTCGTCGGCCAAGCCGGGTTCAGCTCTAAACGCGTCGGCCAGGGCCAAAGGCTCCACCGGGCCTGCCGGGATGAAGATGCGACCACCCTTGGCCCGATCGGCGAGAAGGGCAGCGGCTTCGGCCAGAGAAGACAATCGGCGTGGCGACAGGATCATGGTGTGGTCATTGCCCTTTTGTGGCGCATGCCGCCACCATTTTCCGTGCGGTGACCAAGAAATGCGCCGCGCATGATTGCGCTTCGTCACTGGCATGCTATGTGCCCAATATGTCCGGACAAAGCCGAGAGTCTAGCCCCCAGGCGGCACCCCACACGGTGCACCCAGCCGCGCAGCTGACAGCAGCCCAGCGTTTGGCCCGCCATGTCGCAGGCACGTCCTTTGCCGATCTGCCACCAGCCGCCATCCAAGCCGTGCGCAATTTTACGCTCGATCTGGTGGGTGTCGGGATCGCAGGCACGCGTTCGCCCTATGCGGCTGGGGTGCGTCAGGCCACCCAAGGCTGGGGCGCGGGCTCCGACGCCCATGTCTTTGCCACTGGCGAGGCTTTGCCTGCCCCCCACGCGGCCTTCATTAACGCGTTTCAGGCCCATGCGTTGGAGTTTGACTGCGTGCATGAAGCCGCGGTCTTGCATCCATTCACCGTGGTTGTGCCGGTCTTGCTGGCAGAAGCAGAAGCGCGCGGCCTGTCTGGGCAAACCTATGTCACAGCTGCAGCCCTCGGGGTGGATGTCGCAGCAGGCCTTGGCGTTGCGGCCCGGTCGCAGATCCAGTTTTTCAGACCGGCGACCTGCGGCCTGTTTGGGGCCGTGGCTGCCTTGAGCCATGCGCGGGGTTTGACGGCAGAGGCGACCGCCCACGCCTTTGGCTATGCTTTGGCTTTTGCCTCTGGCACCATGCAGGCCCATGTCGAGGGCACCCCGGCATTGGCCGCCAGCGTCGCCGGGGCGGCACGATCAGCCTTTGTTGCGGTGGATCTGGTCCAAGCCGGACTGCCCGGCCCGCTCGGTTCTGTTGACGGGCCGTTTGGGTATCTGACCCTGTTTGAGCGCGACAGCGCACTGGAGCCCGTTCTGGCCAGTCTGGGACAGGTGTGGCGCGCTTGTGAGGTCAGTTGGAAGCCATTTCCAAGTGGTCGGGCCTCACATGGCGGCATCGACATGATTTTGGAACTGGCCCGACAGGGCATGACGGCCGACAATCTCGACAGGCTTGTCATTTCGGCCCCACCCTTGATCCACCATCTGGTGGGCCGCCCGATCGCCCCGCCGCCGCTGGAGGTCAATTACGCCAGATTGTGCCTGCCCTATGTTGGCGCAATTGCCTTGCTGACCGGGGGTGTCGGCTTGACCGATTTTACGTCCGAGCGTTTGAATGACCCCGAAGTCCATGCCGTGGCGCGTCGGATCGAGGTTGTGGTCAATCAGGTACAAGCGGCATCGGCCTTTGTGCCTCAATCGGCAGAAGCACGCTTGAAAGACGGCCGCATAGTGTCTGTAGCCACGGATGTGCTCTTGGGAACACCCCAACGCCCACTCAGCCGGGAGGCCCATTTGGCGAAGTTCCGCGCCTGCAGCGCCTATGGTTTTGGTGGGTCGAAGCCCAAACTGGAGGACGCCTTGATCGCCGCGGTCGACCGATTGGTGGCGTTAGAAGATGTCGGCCTGATTGGCCGTCTTGCAGCAGGACTAATGTCGTGACCGACCGCCATACCAGCTTTGCCCAAAGCCTCGATTATGCCGCCCTACTGGCTGACCATCCGATTGGTGATGACTTCATCACGATGGCAACCACCATCACGCGGGATCGCCTGCGCGCCCATCAGGAAAGATTGTTCCAGAAATTGGTGGCGCGGGCCGCCAAGACCGCCTTCTATCAGCGCCTATGGGGTCGTCATGGGATTGAGGCTGGTGACATTAAGTCCCTCGACGATCTGCCCAAACTGCCGACTTTCGGCAAGCAGGAGATCGTCGAAAGCATCGGGCTTGCCCCGCCTTTTGGCGATTTTGCCGGGCTGGATTCCTATCCGAATGGGCAGCGGCCGCCGATGATTTTTCACACAACCAGCGGCACCACCGGCAAGCCACAGCCCTTGTTCTTTGGGGCCAAGACACGTGAAGTCCAGAATTTGCTGTTGGCGCGCCTGTTCCGTTGGCAAGGCCTGCGGCCAGAAGATGTCGTCCACTCCGTCTATGGCCATGGCATGATCAATGGTGGCCATTATATCCGCGAGGCTGTCACACGCTGGACGAGCGCGACCTTCATGTCAGCCGGGACCGGGATTGAAACGCGCAGTGTCGCCCAAATCGGCCTGATGCGCGACTTTGGAGCCAATGTCATTCTGGGCTTCACTGACTACATCAAAAAGCTCGCCGAGGTCGCCCGTGCCGAAGGGCTGGAGCCGGGGGTGGACATTCCCATCCGCATGATTTCGGGCCAGTTCGGGCGCGAAGATAAGGCGGCGGTGTCGGCGCTGTGGGGTGGGGCGGCGTGCTATGACTGGTATGGCGTTGGCGACACCGGCATGATTGCCGGGGAAGGTCCCGACCAAGACGGCCATTATGTGATGGAAGATGCCCATTGGGTTGAGATTTGTGATCTTGAAACGGGTCAGCCTGTCCCCGATGGGCAAACCGGCGATCTGGTTGTCACCTGTTTGTTCAAGGATGATGTGTATCCGATCATCCGCTTCAATACCCATGATGTCAGTGCCTTCCGCACCGACGCCAGCGCCATCGGGGTCAATTTTAAGCGGATTGAGGGATTCCTCGGCCGGTCGGACAATATGGTCAAGCTGCGCGGAATTAACATCTTCCCGCAGGCTGTTGGACCCATGCTGGCTGACGTGCCTGCCTTTGCTGGAGAGTGGATTTGCAAGGCGATACGCGATGCGCAAGGCCGGGAGGACTTGATCGTCATATGCGAAGATCGCGGTGGCCATCCAGATACGTATCGCGACGTGTTGAAACGCAAATTGGGGATTGAGGTGCAGATCGAGCTTGTCCCCCCCGGTGGCACGGCCAGCCTGACCCAGATTGAGGCGCGGCAAAAGCCAATCCGCCTATTGGATCATCGCTGATGGACCGGGCTGGGCTTCAGGCCGCCAATCAGGCGTTGCACGCCTTTATTGAGTTCGCCCCCGCCGATGATGCTGGGACTGCCCTCTCCGGCCCTTTGGCGGGGCTCAGCTTGGGCGTGAAAGGCAATATTGCGGTGGCCGGTCTTGCCAATACGGGCGGATCCGCCGCCCGGCGCCATGCAGTTGCATCCCAAGACGCCCCGGTTGTTGCCCGACTGCGCCAAGCCGGGGCTCAGATCCTGGGCACGCTTAACATGCATGAAGGTGCCTTGGGGGCCACCACCGACAATAAGGCCTATGGCCGCTGTCTCAACCCGTGGGGGCAGAACCTATCGCCGGGTGGATCGTCTGGTGGATCAGGTGCTGCCATTGCCGCAGGGCTGGTTGATGCTGCTTTGGGAACCGACACCATGGGCTCTATCCGGCTGCCAGCGGCCTATTGTGGTGTCTATGGCTGGAAGCCAGCGGGCCGCCTCATTCCCCAAACCGGCGTCATCCCGCTGTCACCGACACTCGACCAGGTCGGGCCTTTGGCCAAGGATCCGGCCACCTTGTGGGCCGTCGCCAAAGCTATGGGCGGACCTATGCCTTCAGCCAGCCTTTCAGGCCTTTGCTTTGCCATTGCCCGCGACCGGCCTGCACCCTCTGGTGAATTGGCATTTCTGTTTGATCAGGCCTGCGGTCGGTTGCGCGGTGCCGGAGCCGAGGTGATGGAACTTGATCTGGATTTGGGCCTAACCGATGCCCAGCTTCTGCGCGCCTGCCTCTATGTGTGCGAAGTCGAAGGCGCGCGTGAATGGGCGGGCGAATTGGCAGACCCAGACTCAGGTCTTGATCCCCATTTCCGGGCCATGCTGGACTATGGACGCCAGCTGTCGTCCGAGCGGATTGATCAGGCCTATGGCATTCTGGCCGATGTGAAGGAAAAGCTGCGCGCCCGGCTGGCAGAACATGGTCTTGCCGGCATCATCAGCCCAACCGTGTCCCATGTTGCCTTCGACCATGATATCGGCCCGCCGCCGGATCAAGCCTTTGCCACCCAATATGCCAATGTCGCGGATCTGCCCGCCATCAGCGCACCCATGGGCCTGGTCGATGGTCTGCCGGTTGGCTTTCATGCCATGACAGCACCGGGGCGCGATGATCTGGCGCTGGCACTTGCCGCATTGTTTCCCCCACTCACGCGGCCCAGCTAAGCCACCTATACACAAGACGGATCGGGGGCGTGCCGATCCTAGCCTCCGGCAATCTCTGCCATGTCGATGGCCCGACCAGTGGCGGCAGATAATTCGGCCGCTGCCCCCATGCGCACGGCTTGCAGACCGTCTTGTGCGGTCACCTGCACAGGTGCGCCCGTCAAGATGGCGTCGATCCATGCACGCTGCTGGTAATAAGTGGCCCCGAAATGCGAACCAGCCTCCAGCGCCACCGGATCGACTGGGATGGTTTCGCGTGTAACCTGCTTGGGATTGCGGAACCCAACGCGCGGGCTCATCACCATGTCACCGGGCGGGATCAGCACATCCAGGCGGGCCTTATCGCCGGTGGCAGAGATCTCTTCCTGATGTTCCGCCCCTTCGGCAAACATGCACAAATCCAGCATGGCGCGGGTGCCATTGGCAAAGTCGACCACGGTGAAACTATTGTCGATAATGTCAGGCTTACGGCCATCATAGCGTTCGTCTTGATGGTTCACATCCATATTGCCCGAACAATAAACCCGCGTCGGCTCTGACTGGATGATGTGGCGCATCAAATCGAAGAAGTGGCAGCACTTTTCCACCATGGTGCCGCCGGTATTGGCCGAGAACCGGTTCCAGTCATTGACCTTCTGCAGGAAGGGGAAGCGATGCTCACGGATGGAAACCATGACAAGGCGGCCGACATCGCCCCGGTGCACGCGGGTGACGAATTCAGTGGCAGGCGGCATAAAGCGATATTCCATGCCCACCCAGAACACGCCTGAATGGCTTGCGGCCTGATCGCGAATGCGGGCGGCATCCTCCGGGGTGGTACATAAAGGCTTTTCGCACAGGACATGCACGCCCTTTTTGAACACAGGCTGGAGCACGTCATGATGGGTGAAATTCGGCGAGGCGATCACCACAGCATCAACCAGATTGGCATCAAGCAAGGCCTCTCCGGTTGAGAAGGTTGCCACATTGCTTCCTGCTGGGCCCAGCATGCTTTTGCCAAGCCCCAACATGTGGTCGGTTGGATCGGCCAAGGCGGTGATTTCCACCTCAGGCATCAGTTTCAGATTATTGATATGCTCATAACCCATCATCCCTGTGCCGATGACGCCAACCCGTATTTTGCCGCTCATGACCTCTCCCCGAAGCGTATTTGACTCGTTATAAAACATCATAAGCATAACAGCGGGCGACACACGCCCTCTTGGCAGTATGAGGAAATAATCATGGCCCGCACCCCTGTAGAAGTCAGCTGGTTCTCCGCCCTTTGCGACGATGATTATGAGTTTTTGGGCCAGATTGAGCCGTCTTTGCAGTCAAGTTGGGAGCATTGTCGCAATATTGCCCTGACTGCGGAGAAAAATGGCTTCGACAACATCCTGCTGCCATCGGGCTATCAATTGGGAATCGACAACACAGCCTTTGCTGCGGGGATTGCCGGACTGACCAGCAAAATCCGGCTTTTGCTGGCGATTCGGGTGGGCGAGATGTGGCCGCCACAGATTGTGCGACAATTGGCCACGCTCGACCGGATGATGAATGGTCGCCTGGCTGTGAACTTCATTTCATCTGAAATGCCCGGCGAAACCATGGCCTCCGCTCCCCGCTATGCACGCACATTGGAGGCCATGAAAATCCTGCGCGCTTGGATGAATGGCCAGCACGTCAAGCATCAAGGTGAGTTCTTTCAATTTGATCTCGCACCGCCTCGGATCAGCACGGTCTCGGGCCAATCGCCCTATTTCTATTTCGGTGGCCTGTCGGAAGAGGCCCGCGATGTGGCCGCCCAAGAGGCTGATGTCTATTTGATGTGGCCCGATACTGTGGCCAATTCAAAGGCCGTCTTGGACGATATGAATGCACGTGCAGCCACATATGGCCGGACATTGAAACACGGGTTCCGCGTCCATGTCGTGGTGCGCGAGACAGAGGCCGAAGCCCGCGAGGCTGCCAATCGCCTGCTGAGCAAGCTTGATGCAGCAACCGGCGATGCCATCCGCGCCCGCTCGCTCGATGCCACGTCGGTAGGCGTGCGTCGTCAGGCCGAATTGCGCGAGGCTGCCAGCGCCAATGACGGCTATGTCGAAGAAAATCTGTGGACCGGGATTGGCCGGGCACGCTCTGGCTGTGGTGCGGCAATTGTGGGCGACCCAGATCAGGTGCTCGCCAAGATCAATGCCTATCGCGACGTCGGCTTTGATGCCTTCATCCTGTCAGGCTATCCCCATGCCACAGAATGCGATCTGTTTGGCCGCTATGTCCTGCCGCGGTTGGAACACGCCCAACTGAAGCTCTAACATCGGCTCTGCTGTTCGGGCTGACAGCGGCTCTCGGCAAGAAGACTATTCTGAAGCTGTCACCCCCCGCCGGATCGGGGATCTGGGTGGGTTTGGGTTGTCCGGTTCCGCGCAAAACCAACATCCCAAACTTACCCACCCGCTTGAGCCGAGGCCACCTTACAAATTGAACAGACGCGGATCGCCGCCTTGGGCGGCACGGTTGATGGTGCGGGTCCGTTCTGTGGCAAAGCGATGGAGATAATGGGGCCCACCGGCCTTTGGGCCGGTTCCAGACAGACCTTCCCCGCCAAATGGCTGCACCCCGACAACAGCACCAATCATCGTGCGATTGACGTAATAATTGCCCGCAGGCACAGCGGCCTGTACCTCCTCAACAAAACTGTCGAGCCGGGTATGGCAGCCCAGTGTCAGCCCATAACCCTTGGCAGCGAGGGCCGCGCCAACTTGGGCGATCTGGTCGGGGTGGTAGCGGATGACATGAAGAATGGGGCCAAAAATCTCCCCCTCCAGCACCTCCAGACTGTCGATCTCCACCAAGCACGGCCCGAAGAAATGCCCGCGCTCGGCCAGTGTCCCAACGTCGATTTTCTTCAAGATGCGGGCCTCGCGCGCCATACGGGCTTCATGCTCAACCAGAAGGCGGTGGGCATCGCCATCAATTACCGGGCCAATATCGGTTGCGATCTGGGCCGGATCACCAATGACCAATTGGTCCATCGCCCCCATCAGGCAGTCAATCACGGCATCAGCGGTTTCATGCGGCAAGAACAAAAGACGCAAGGCCGAGCAGCGTTGGCCCGCCGAGCCAAAGGCTGAAATGATCACATCATCCACCACCTGCTCTTTCAACGCAGTGGTATCAACGAACATGGCATTAAGGCCACCGGTCTCTGCGATCAGAGGCACGATTGGGCCATCCTTATGGGCCAGTGTGCGGGCAATGAGGCGGGCGACACTTGTGGAGCCGGTAAAGGCAATTCCGGCGATCCGTGGATTGCTGACCAGATGAGCACCGATCCGCCCATCCCCCAGAACCAGATGCAGCACATCGGCTGGCACACCGGCTTGATGCAGGGCTGCACACGCAGCTTGGGCGATCAGCGGTGTTTGTTCGGCTGGCTTGGCCACCACACTATTGCCGGCGGCCAAGGCAGCAGCGACTTGGCCCATGAAAATCGCCAGCGGGAAATTCCACGGGCTGATGCAGCCAAACACGCCTCGGCCATGCAGCGAGAGCTCATTGGTTTCTCCAGCCGGACTGGGCAGCTCCTGCGGCGTATCGAATTCACGTGCTGCTTGGGCCGCATAATAGCGCAGGAAATCCACAGCCTCGCGGACCTCATCAATGCCATCCTGCAACGTCTTGCCAGCTTCCAATGTGCAGAGGCTGATGAGGCGGGCCCGGTCCGCTTCAATCAGGTCGGCGGCCTTTTGCAGGATGTGCGCCCGTGAGCGTCCACCCAGTCGGTCCCATGCAGGTTGGGCCGCATGGGCCACGTCACAGGCCTTGTCTAAATCCTCGGGCAGGGTTTCTTCCACCATCCCGACCAGAAACTGGCGGTCCTGCGGGGCGGTGATGGCGAGACTGCCAGCATCCAAATGCTGTGCGCCCGGGCTTGCCGCACTTTGCGCGCCTAAAGCCTCGTGGAGTTGGGCGACATCGGGGGCCAACGTGAGATCAAAGCCTTTGGAATTGGCGCGCTCCAGACCATAGAGGGCAGGCGGGGCAGGCACTTTGGGATGGCGACGCGCACCGGCTTCCAGCGCCGTGAGGGGATCGCGCGCCACCCGCTCCACGGGCACATCTTCATCCAAAAAGGCGTGGACAAAGCTGGTATTGGCACCGTTTTCCAAAAGTCGCCGCACAAGATAGGGCAGCAGATCTTCATGCGCACCGACCGGCGCATAGACCCGCACGGTTAGGTCACCAAACAGATCGCGCGCGGTCGCATACAGGGTCTCGCCCATGCCGTGCAGGCGCTGGAATTCATATTCCATTTGCCCCGCTGCTTGGGCCAGTGCCCGGACAGCTGCCAATGTATGGGCATTATGGGTGGCAAATTGGCAGTAAATGGCATCTGATGCGCGCAACATGGTGTCGGCACAGGCCAGATAAGACACATCCGTGGCGGGCTTGGTGGTGAAGACGGGAAAATCGGGTCGCCCGGCGGTTTGAGCGCGCTTGATCTCGGCATCCCAATAGGCCCCTTTGACCAGCCGGACCATGATGCGCCGCTTGGCTGATCGGGCAATTGCGATCACCGTGTTGACGGTCAAAGGCGCACGCTTCTGATAGGCTTGGACGGCCAAACCCAGACCATTCCATCCAGCCAGTTCCGGGGCATGGGCCAAACGATTGAGCAGTTCCAACGACAGCACCAGCCGATCAGCCTCTTCCGCATCCAAGCAAAAGCCGATGTCATGGCGTTTGGCGATCATCGCCAGATCCAACACCACTGGATAAAGTGCGCGGTGGACTTGTTCGGCTTGCCGGGCTTCATAACGGGGCGATAGCGCACTGAGCTTCACTGAAATGCCAGAAGCCTTAATCGGGCCCAGTCCCGCCGATGCTTTGCCGACCACCTCAATCGCTTCGGCATAGGCCTTGGCATAACGGGCGGCATCGGCGTCAGTTCGTGCCCCTTCTCCTAACATATCGAAGGAAAAATGGCTGGCGCTTTGCTTGCGGACCGCACTCTGCCCCCGCTTGATGGCGGCTTCAATGCTGCGGCCCAGAACGAATTGCTCACCCATGATGCGCATGGCTTGGCCGACCGCCGCGCGGATCACGGGTTCACCAGCCTTGCGCGTCAATTTGTGCATGAAGGCTCCGAGGTCCTTGCGCGCCTCGGCCCCGACATCGACCACTTTGCCTGTCAGCATCAGGCCCCAAACCGACGCATTGACCAAGGTGCTGTCAGACTTACCAGCCCGGCCACCCCAGTCGCCGCTGGAAATCTTTTCCGCAATCAATCGGTCTGCGGTTTCTTGGTCAGGCACACGCAACAGGGCTTCGGCCAGACACATCAGGGCAAGGCCTTCAGGCGTTGTCAGCCCAAATTCTTCCAAAAATGTTTCCAGCACACCCACCGGCTTGGCCCGCTCGCGGGCCTTGCGCACGATCAATTGTGCGTCGCTCAAGGCTTGGGTGCGCACATGCGCCCGCAAGGGGCTCTGGTCGATCAGATGCTGAACCCAGGCAACTTCATCCATATATTTGTGCGAATCGATGGCATGAAGTTCAGTTTCGGTCAGCATGGCGACATCCGGGGTCAAAATCACAAGGTGCAGGCCAGATTGGCCTTTTGTGGCGGCACACTGTAAGGAGACCACGGAAAAAACAAGGGCCTGAACATGCGCATCATGCTGGTAACCGACGCGTGGGAACCTCAAGTCAATGGCGTCGTGCGGACATTGTCCCGCACGGTCCAGGAATTGCGCGAGATGGGCCATGATGTGATGATGGTTACGCCCAATGACGGCTATAAAACCATTCCGCTGCCGACCTATCCTGAAATCAAAATGGCCCTGTTTGCCAAGGATGATATTGAAGAGCGGTTTGAAGCGTTTGAACCCGAAGCGGTCCATATTGCGACCGAAGGCACCTTGGGCCTAACAGCGCGCCGCATTTGCATCCAGCATCGATTTCCGTTCTCCACCTCTTACCACACCCAATATCCCGAATATGTCTCGGCGCGTTTCCCAATCCCAGTGAGCTGGGGCTATGCCTATGTGCGCTGGTTCCACAATATGGCTGGCCGCGTCATGGTGGCGACCCCGACCATGATGGAGCTCTTGGTCTCTCGTGGATTCAAAAATCTGGCCATGTGGAGCCGGGGCGTGGATACCGACCTCTTTAATCCGGCCTTGCGTCAGCCCGACAGGGGCCCTTTTTCTGGATTTCAAGGCCCCATCCATCTCTATGTTGGTCGGGTATCGGTTGAGAAGAATGTCGAGGCATTTTTGGCCTGCAATCTGGAAGGCACCAAAGTCGTGGTGGGGGACGGACCGGCCCGCGCCGATCTGGAAACCCGTTTTCCTGAAGCCAAGTTTCTGGGTGCCAAATTCGGGACTGAGCTGGCAAGCTGTTATGCCAATGCAGACGTATTTGTCTTCCCCAGCTTTACCGACACTTTTGGCCTCGTGATCCTTGAGGCTATGGCGACAGGGACCCCAGTGGCAGCCTTTGTTGCGCCCGGCCCGAAAGACATTATCCCGGGCTCGGGTGCCGGGGCTATTGGTCCAGATTTGACCGCCAGTATCAAGACGTGCCTGACCCTCGATCGCGCTGCGGTCCGGCAGTATGCAGAGGGCTTTTCCTGGCGGGCATGCGCAGAACAATTCCTCACCAATCTTGATCCCCTGCCGGCCATGGAACGCTATAAAACGTGGAACCGGGTCAAGAATGCGTTGCGGCGGCGGCGCAAGCCCGCGTAAAGTCAGCCTGCCTGACTGTCTGCGGGCTTCAAATAGGGCCCCAATTGTTCGGCCAATTCCTTAAAGGGTCGCCGTGGCCTGCCGTCCAAATCAATGGTGACGGCCTCAACTGCTGCGGTCGCAATGACTTCCGCGCCGCGAAAAATCGTTTGGGATATGATCAGGCGTACCCCTTGGATGGCATCATAATGGGTGCGCACCACCAGCGCATCATCAATGCGGGCTGCCTTCTTAAACTTGATGTCCATGCTGGTAATGGCAAAGGCCAGAGGTGGGTCGCGCGCCAGCAAAAGCGAATGATGGATACCGGCCAGCCGCAAAAAGTCGGAACGCGCGCGCTCAAAATAGCGCAGATAATTCGCATGATAGACGATACCCGACATATCGGTATCTTCGTAATAGATGCGCACCGGCAGATAATGGGTGCGACCGTCAAAGCGGCCAGCGGTTGGAAGGTCCTGCATCAAAATGCCCTTTGTGTTCTTTCCCCATGGCGGGGCTGGCCAATGACGTCAAGCAGGCACAAACGCACAAAAACCGCCGCCAGGTTATCCTGACGGCGGTCCTTTGCCCGACAAAGCCGGTGAATTAGCGCTTCAGAACCAAGCCTTCGCGCTGTGCACGCTTGCGCTGCAGCTTGCGCATGCGACGCACGGCCTCTGCATCTTCACGAGCACGCTTCTCGGAAGGCTTTTCAAAGTGATTGCGACGCTTCATTTCGCGGAAAGTACCTTCCCGCTGCATCTTCTTTTTCAGTGCTTTCAACGCCTGATCGACGTTGTTGTCGCGCACAAGGATCTGAACCAGGGGAGCCCCCTATGAATTGAACGAACGACTGGAAAACCAGCCAAGTGAAAGTTGAGCGCGGGACATACAAAAATCAGGCCCCATTGTCCACCTCATGACGCTGAATCATGTCAGTTGCGAAAACAGCCATGGACCAAGCCACGCGCTTGACCTATTTTATGCCCATGACACCTTCTGCCGATCTCACGCACCCGATCTCTCGCCACGACCCAGTTTCGGCCTTGCGGGACCGTTTTTTGGACGCCGCCCTGGATGAGGCGGGCTTTTCGGGCTGGTTCCCGGCGAGCTTGGATCGTGCGCGTTTGGCCGCAGGTCTGAGCGAGGGCGAAGCCATGCTGGCGGCCCCGCGCGGGGCGATTGACCTTATCGATGCTTGGTTTGACCGTGCTGAGCGGGCGATGGAGCGGGCGATCGAGGCGTGTGAGCCGGGGACCAAAATTCGTGACAAGGCACGATTGGCGGTGCGTGTCCGGTTGGAGGCGCTGGCCACGCACAAGGAAAGCCTGCGTCGGGCTGCGATTTATCTGGCCATGCCCAATAATGCCGCCGATGCTTTGCGGATCGGCTGGCGCGCGGCTGACAGGGCTTGGACCTCTATGGGGGATTGGTCGACCGACTTTAACTATTATTCCAAGCGCACCATCCTGTTAGGCGTCCATCTTGCCACTCTGGCTTTCTGGTTGCAGGACGATAGCGATGACAATGCCCCGACCTGGGCATTTCTCGACCGCCAGTTGAGTGGGGTGATGCAGTTTGAAAAGGTGAAAGCCCAAGTCAATCAATTGGTGGATCGTTTGCCTGATCCATTGGGGTTGATTACCCGTCTGCGCTATGGGCCCCAGCCTCGGCCTTAAGGCTTCAAGCGATTGACATGGCCCATTTTGCGTCCCTCGCGGGACTGACGCTTGCCATAAAGATGGACATAGGTGTCGGGCTCTGCCGACAGGCCTTGCCAAGCCTCAATATCAGAACCGATCAGATTGGTCATGATAATCTGGTTGGTGTGGCGGCGGGGTGAAGCCAGTGGCCAGCCAGCAATGGCGCGTATATGTTGTTGGAACTGGTCGGCAGCACAACCATCCTGTGTCCAATGGCCTGAATTGTGCACACGCGGCGCAATCTCGTTGACGATGAGCTGATCGGCGCCGACGACGAAAAACTCAACCGCGAGAACACCGATATGGTCGAGCGCATCTGCAATGCTGCTGGCTTGAGCGACCGCCTTGGCAGCCAGATCGGCTGATATGCGCGCCGGGACAGTTGAGGTGTGCAGAATACCGGCTTTGTGGACATTCTCCGGCACATCAAAAGCAGCAATCTGGCCCGTGTGCGCCCGAGCCAGAATGACAGAGACCTCGCGGTCAAAATCGATAAAGCCTTCCAGAATGGCTGATTGACCACCCAAGTCCTGCCAAGCTTGTGCCAAGTGATCAGCCGCGCGCAGGCGAATTTGACCCTTGCCGTCATAGCCGAGGGTGCGGGTCTTCAGAATGGCGGGGAGGCCGATCTGCGCGGCCGCAGCTTCCAGGTCGGCAAGACTGTCGCAAGCCGCGAATGGGGCGGTCGCCAAGCCAAGTGATTGGATGAATGTTTTTTCCACAAGCCGGTCCTGTGTCTGGGTCAAGGATGCAAGGCCGGGTCGGATCGGCTTGCAACTGGCCAGGAACGTCAAAGAAGCAGCAGGGACATTTTCAAACTCAAACGTGATGACATCCACCGCTTGGGCAAAGGCAGCCAGACTTGCTTGATCATCCCAAGGCGCGGTGATGCAGCGTGTTGCTACACGGCCCGCAGGGCAATCGGCCTCTGGTTCATACACCACACAATCTAAACCCAATTCAGCCGCGGCCAGCGCCAACATGCGGCCCAATTGCCCCCCGCCCAGAATGCCAATGCGGGACAGAGGTGGCAGACTGGTTACAGCTTGGCTCATCCGCGTGGATCATCCTCAACCGCCTCTGTCTGGGCATCGCGCCAGGCAGTCAAGCGGGTGGCCAGCGCCTCGTCACGCAAGGCCAGAATAGAAGCCGCGAGCAAAGCGGCATTGGCAGCGCCTGCCGGGCCAATCGCCAAAGTCCCAACTGGAATGCCTTTGGGCATTTGGACGATGGATAAGAGGCTATCTTGCCCTGATAAAGCGGCAGATCGAACCGGCACACCCAGAACCGGCAATGTGGTCATGGCCGCAACCATGCCCGGCAAATGCGCAGCCCCACCCGCACCAGCGATAATGACTTGAAGGCCGCGGCCTTTGGCGTCCTTGGCATATTGGGTCATTTTGTCGGGGGTCCGATGGGCCGACACCACGCGGGCCTCGTAGGGGACCTCAAGCAGATCCAGAATCTTGGCAGCCTCGATCATGGTTTCCCAGTCCGAGCGCGAACCCATGATCAATCCGACAGCGGGGATTTCACGACGGGATTCAGCCATAAGTTTTGCTTTCCACCATCTGGCCACCATCATTGGATGGGGCTGGTTGGCGAACAAACCTGCCCGCCGCAGCCTTTGAAAGCGGGGCTTCTAGGCTGAATGCGGGCGAAAGGGAAGAGCAGCTGGAATTCAGCCGGATGTAAATATCTTGTTAACCATTCAAGCGCAGACCCAATGAGACATGAGTCAGGTGGCTTGCGGCCGCGTTCATGTGCTTTACAACGGGTCTGTGCCTGTGCGCAGGCGTCGGGTTTGTTCAGGCTTGGGAGCGTCAGGATTGTCGTTTGCACAGCATCAGGGCGAAGGCAGACCAGCGGCGGCCGTGTCGTCACTGCAGCCCAAGCTGGCCCTGGAGCGGGCAACCCAAGCCGCTGTCGCGGCCAAGAAGACCCGGACGCAGCGCCCGTCTCATGCTGATCATTCGCCAGAGGGATCAACCCGTGATGTTGCTGCTCCGGCTCAGGCCGACCGGCCAGCAGTGCTTGGAATTCCAGCAGCTGAATTGACCCCGCATGTGCGCCGGGCCTTGAAGCATTTGTCGGATCAGGTCGCCAGTCTTCAGGCAGATCGCGCGCGCTTGATGGACCGTTTGCGCCAAGCAGAAGAATTGGCAGATCGTGATACATTGGTGCCGGTGTTTAACCGGCGCGCCTTCGAGCGTGAACTCAACCGCATTATCAGCTTTGCCAATCGCTACGAGGTTCAAGCCAGTTTGGTCTATTTTGATCTCGATGGCTTTAAACAAATCAACGACCGCTTTGGTCACCCGGCAGGTGATGCCGTCCTGCTGGCTGTGGGTGAGACGCTGACCGCCAATATCCGCGAAAGCGATTTGGTGGGCCGGGTTGGGGGCGATGAGTTTGCCGTTATTTTGGCCAAGGCAGGTCCTGAGGATGCGCGGCGCAAAGCTGCCCAGCTGGCGGATGCAATTTCGCGGTGCGAAATCAACTATTTAGGACACCGGCTCAAGATTGCGGCGGCCTATGGATCCTATTGCTTCGAGCGTGATGATACCGGTGAACGGGCGCTCTCGCGCGCCGATGAGGCCATGTATGCCAATAAGGTAGGCCGGAAGATTCAGAGCCTGTGATCCGCTCTGTGACCGCTTACAACGTCTTTAGATAGTGAATGAAGCCCAGATGGCGGGCCACCTTGTCATAAAGGCTGCGCCCGGCGGCATTGGATTCCTGCGTCAGCCAATAGACGCGCGCTGCGTTTTGAGCCCGGGCGGCATCGGCGACCGCCTCAATCAAAGCCTCGCCAACGCCCCGACGCCGGGCGGCGGGGAAGGTGAACAAGTCCTGCAGATAACAATAAGGTCCGATCGTCCAGGTTGAGGGGTGGTAGAGGAAATGGACCAAGCCTAGGACCTCGCCAGACTCCTCGGCCACCAAACCATGCAAAGGCCCATGGGGATCCAATAGGCGTTGCCAGGTCGCTTCAGTCACCTCCGGGGAGAAACTTTCAACCTTGTAGAAGCTCAAATAGCCTTGCCATAATTGTTCCCAGACAGCCCGATCTGTGTGTGCCAAGGGCCGCACCTGAATCTGTCCCATCAAACAACTCCTGCAATTGGATTAATTGGAAAATGTCTTGGGGGCAGGCTGAACCACTTTGCTGCCGCGATTGACAACCTCATGCACGGCCATGCCGCGCTCGACCACATGATTGCGGAAACGGAACAGGCCATCCACGCCGGTAAAGCCGTCGGGTGCTTCAATGGCGCGCGCCGACGCGCCTGCCCGATTGCCATCGCGCGTCATCCGCGCCAGCATGGCTGTTGCATCATAGCCCATACCGGCCAAGCGGGTTGGGCGGCGCTGATAGGCCGTATTGAAACGCTGTTCGAAAACGCTGCGGGCCGCAACATCTTGGGTCACGAACCAAGCCCCGGCCATGCGGCTGTCATTTAATGTCTCGGGCTCATTCCACAGCCCTGTCCCCAAATAGCGCACCCGCCGCGCTGTGGCGCCGCCCTGACCCAAGGTCTGGACCAAGCTGCGCAACATGGCGCTGCGTTCGGGCATCAGGATCGCGGTATCACGTGTCGCAGTGCTGCCGCCGACCCGCGACGCCACCCGGCGGGCAGCCTCAATCGCCCCGCTCATGGAAGCCGCCCGAGGATCATAACGCTCATCACTGATAAATTCGAGCCCAGCTCTTTGGGCCGCCTCGCGCGCAGCCCCGGCCACCCGGTCACCAAATCGGCCCTCCGGCGCCAAGACGATTAAGCGCTTGATGCCCTGGCTTGCGGCATAGCTTACAATCTGGCGGGCCTCATCCTCTGGCAGGAAGGTCAGGACATAAATGTCCTTCCCGGCTTCACTGGTATCGGTGGAGAAAGAAAACATCGGCACATCATTGGCCCGCGCATAGGGCGCAATGGCGCTGACGCCGCTGGCAAATAAAGGGCCCAAAATGAAATCAGCACCCGATCGAATGGCGTCCACACCGGCTTCACGCGCAGAATCGGCTGTGTCACCAGAATCCTTTGGGATCAGCAGCATGGAGGCGTCGCCATGCTCAAATAATGCAAGCTCAGCGGCACTTTGCAGCGTTTGGGCTTCGTTGCGAATAGCCGGATTGTCGCTGCTGAACGGTGCCAGCAACGCCACGCGCACAATCTTGCGGCCGCTCATATGCGGCGGGGTCAGTTTGGCTGTTGCCTTGATGACATAAGGATTGACCGGCGCTTGGACCACGGGCGGTGGCGGCGGCGGTGGCGGGGGTGGCGGTGCGGGAGTCGACGCACACGAGGCCAATGTAACGGCCATCACCACAGCCGCACTGACACCTAGAGCGGGTTTTAGGCTTGCCATCCGGGACGGAAAGCATAATCCTGACGACAGAGAAACGGATGACATGGCCAACTCAAGCTTGAACAACGGGCCTAAGTCTAGGCGGCAGACCGATTTGGCGCAATCACATCTGCTGGATGCGCCGATGAAATTGCTGCTGGAATCCGGGCTTTATTTGGTGGCCACCCCGATTGGCAATCTGGGGGACTTTTCCCCCCGTGGGGTTCGGACTTTAAGCGCGTGTGACCTGATCTTGGCTGAAGACACACGTGTGACCAAGCGTTTGATGGGCCTGCATGGGGTAACAGGAAGGGTCGTGCGCTGTGACGAGGCCGCCACCGCATCGGGCCTCGCGGCTGCTTTGGCTGTGCTGGATGCCGGTGGGGCCGTGGCTTTTTGTTCCGATGCGGGGACACCGGGCGTTAGCGATCCGGGGGAGCGTCTGGCCCAAGGCGTGATCGCGGCTGGTCATCGGGTTCTGGCGGTGCCAGGCGCTTCGGCGGCCCTAGCAGCCTTGACCGTCTCGGGCCTGCCGTCGGCACAATTCTTCTTTGCCGGCTTTGCCCCCGCCAAAGCCGGTGCACGCGCCAGCTTTTTGCAAGAGGTGGCAGGGATTGCCGCGACACTGATCTTTTATGAATCAGGACCGCGTTTGGCCGATAGTCTGGCAGCCATGGTCAAGGTTCTCGGTGATCGGCCGGCGTGTGTCGCCCGCGAATTGACCAAACTCTATGAAGAGACCCGACGTGGTCGCTTGTCTGAATTGGCAGATTTTTATGCTCAAAGCGGGGCCCCGCGTGGGGAGATCGTGGTTGTGGTGGGCGGGCATAGTGCGCAAGCCCCGACACGGGAAACCGCTGATCTTGATGCGATCCTTTCAGCTGCTCTGACCCAGCACAGCGTGAAAGATGCCGCTGCGGCTATTGCGTTGGAGACCGGCCTGCCGCGCAAGGATGTCTATCGCCGGGCCCTTGAGCTCATTGCTGAGATGAGGCAGGCAGTCCCATGACCCGTCGCCAGCGTGCCCATGCCGAAAAATCGGGCCGCTGGGCGGAGCATCTGGCCGCCCTCATGTTGCACGTGAAGGGCTATGCCATTCTGGGCCGACGCGTCCAGACCCCAAGCGGCGAGATTGATCTGATTGCTCGGCGCGGTGATTCCCTTGTCTTCATTGAAGTAAAGATGCGCCAACGAGGCATTGATCCAGCCGACATTCTGCGTTCTGAACAAATGGCGCGTATCGTGCGGGCAGCGACAGGCTGGACTGCCCGGCGCGACTGGACCCGCCATTTCAGCTGGCGCTATGACCTGATTGTGGTGCAACCTTGGCGCTGGCCATTGCATGTGCGCGATGCCTGGCGGCCTCAGCACGATCCTATGATCCCGCCCTATGCCAACGCCAATAATGTGATTTCGTTCCGGGCTCGCCGCAGATGATACCGACCACCCGAGCAGAGGCCGAGGCTGCCATCAAGGCCTGCGCAGCCATGCCGGTCGAGCGGTTTGACCTAACAGCCTGTGCCTTGGCCTGTGCCCTGCATGAAAACCCCAATCGGGATGTTGGTGAAGCGCTTGCGGTGTTGGATGACCTAACCCGGCTGGCTCTGTCGCGGCGACCGCAATCTGCTTTGGCTTTGTCTCAATTGATTTTTGGCGAAATGGGATTTGCCGGGGTGGGCTTGCCTTATGATGCACCCGAAAATGCCGATCTCATCAGCATTTTGACGACACGTAAGGGCCTGCCCGTCGGGCTTGGCATTGTGTGGCGCCATGTAGCACGCTTGAGCGAGGCGGCCTTGGCGGGCGTGGATTCGCCCGGTCATTTCCTGTTGCGACTGGACAATCCAGATGGGCCGGTTTTCCTTGATCCACTGGCGGGTGGGGCGATTCTGGATCAGGACGGTTTGACCGAGATCGCCAGCCGTATGGGACTGGATCAATTGAGCAGCGCCATGCTGACCCCGGTATCAGACCGGGTTATGGCAATCCGCTTGCAAACCAATTTGGCCGCGCGTGCCAAAGCGGGGAGTCGGGCGGACGCTTGGCTGCGCGCGGCCCAACGTCGCGCGTTTCTGGCCCCAGACCATCCCGGCATTTTGCTTGATGCGTCAGCCGCCGCCGAAGCTGCCGGTCAAATCCGTGTTGCCCTTGAATGGGCGCAGCGGGCAAGCCACCTACAGGGGCCAAGTCCGGACAGTGATGACCGGCTTATGTCTCTACGCCACAAACTCAACTAGCGAGTTTTCATCCGTGTCTGCCAGCCAAGCCCCCACCCAATCTCGACCCCTGCGTGTCGCCATCCAGATGGACCCGATCGAGCACGTCAATATTGATGGCGATACCACTTTTGCCATGGCCGAAGAGGCGCAGGCCCGCGGCTATCAGCTGTTTGTTTATCAGGTTGAGCATTTAAGCTGGCAGGAAGGCAAAGTGCTGGCGCGTGCCCGACCGGCGCAGGTTCAGCGCGTCAAGGGCGATCATGTGACCCTGGGCGCAGAAACGCTACTTGATCTCGCCGACGATGTGGATGTGGTGCTGATGCGTCAGGATCCGCCGTTTGACATGTCCTATATCACTGCTGCCCATCTGTTGGAGTTTCTCAAAGGCCGGACCTTGGTTGTGAATGATCCGTTCTGGGTTCGCTCCAGCCCGGAAAAAATCATCCCCTTGATGTTCCCCGATCTCATGCCGCCAACCTTGGTGTCGCGCGATATCGCCGCGATCAAGGCCTTTCAGGCCACCCATAAGGACATTGTGGTCAAGCCCTTGTTTGGCAATGCAGGGGCCGCGGTTTTCCGTATCAAGCCCGATGACGGCAATCTCGGTGCGCTCCTGGACCTGTTCTTTACCACCAGTCGGGACCCGTTGATGGTGCAGGCCTTTGTGCCGGGGGTATTTGAGGGCGACAAGCGGATCATTCTGGTCGATGGCGAGCCGGTTGGCGCGATCAACCGCGTGCCCAAGGGCAATGATATTCGGTCCAACCTTGCCGTCGGCGGCACAGCCCATCCAGTCAGCCTAAGCGATGCTGATCTGGCGATCTGCAAGGCGATTGGGCCAACCTTGAAGGAACGCGGTCTGATGTTTGTCGGCATTGATGTGATTGCGGGTCGCTTAACTGAGATCAATGTCACCTCGCCAACCGGTGCCCTGGCGATGAAGGCGTTCTCAGGCGTGAATGCCGTCGCCCTGATGTGGGACGCGATTGCACGCAAATTGAGCTAGACCTTACTTTGTGGTAGGAGATTTGTTCACAAGCGTTGTAAGTAAATTTGTACTGCCCGACGCCATAAATAGTCTTTTGTTCGTTTTATGTTCGATGTATGTTCCATTTTGTAGTTGGCGTGTGGATAGTTCGGAAGCGAAACAATAGATCGGAATCAACAACATGGTCGCGCGACTGGTAACCTGGGCGTTTGACGGGGCAGAGGCACGCCGCGTCGATGTTCAGGTTCAAATCACCGATGCCGGGGCTAATCCCTATTTTTCCATCGTCGGCTTGGCTGATAAAGCGGTTGCCGAGAGCCGTGAGCGGGTGAGGTCAGCCTTTGCCGCCATCGGCCTGTCGATCCCGTCAAAGCGTGTGCTGGTCAATTTGGCACCAGCGGACTTGCCGAAGGAAGGCTCCCATTATGACGCCCCGATTGCGGTTGCCTTGCTGACCGCGATGGGCGTGCTGCCATCTGACGCGGTCGATGGCCTGGCGGTGTTGGGGGAATTGGGCTTGGACGGTGACTGGCAGCCAATTGCCGGGGCCCTTCCCGCTGCCATGGCCTCACATGGCGAAGACTTAACCCTTGTGTGCCCAGAGGCATCGGCAGCTGAGGCGGCTTGGTCAGGCGGGCGGGTGATCGGTGTGTCGAGTCTGATGGCCTTCATCAACCATGTGCGAGGGGCGCGACCTTTGGAACTGGCCCAACCCGGCCCATTGCTCGACGCAGCGCCGGTGGCAGACCTCAAGGATGTGCGCGGGCAGGAACAGGCCAAACGGGCCTTGGAGATCACGGCAGCAGGTGGTCACAATCTTCTGCTGGTCGGCCCGCCGGGGGCCGGTAAGTCTATGCTGGCCCAGCGCCTGCCCGGACTATTGCCGCCCCTGAATGCACGCGAATTGCTGGAAGTATCCATGGTGCATTCGGTGGCTGGCATGCTCGAACGTGGCAGCTTGACCCGCGTCCGCCCCTTCCGCGCGCCGCATCATTCGGCCAGCATGGCTGCCCTCACGGGCGGGGGTCTTCGGGCCAAACCAGGGGAGGTTTCGCTTGCGCACCATGGCGTCTTGTTTCTTGATGAATTGCCTGAGTTTTCAGCCCAAGCACTTGATGCCCTGCGCCAACCCTTGGAGACTGGTGAAGTCGTCGTCGCGCGTGCCAATCGCCATGTAACCTATCCGGCGCGCTTCCAATTGGTGGCGGCGATGAATCCCTGTCGTTGCGGGGCGGCTGCCGGACGTACGTGTGGCAAGGCTCCGCGGTGCATGGTGTCTTATCAATCGCGGATTTCTGGTCCCTTCCTTGACCGCATCGATTTGCAGATTGATATTCCTGCCGTTACCGCAGCCGATCTTGCCCTTCCCGCGAGTCTTGAGGGGACAATTGAGGCAGCTGAGCGCGTCGCCCAAGCCCGCGCCGCCCAAGCCGAACGCTACCGCGGCGACGGTTTGGCCATTGCGACCAATGCCATTGCCAGCGGGGCTGTGCTCGATCGGGTGGCAACGCCTGACGGACCTGGCCGGGACTTGTTGGGCAAAGCAGCGGATGCCTTGCGCCTATCAGCACGTGCCTACCACCGCACATTGAAGGTCGCACGTACCATCGCGGATTTGGATGGTGTGGATGGGGTGCGCCGGATTCATATTGCCGAGGCTTTGGCCTATCGGCGGACCGAGCCCAATCCAACCCAACCCGTCTCTTTGCCCAGTCTGACTCGATGATGGTGGGATAAACTGGGTCTGTGGGGCAGCAATTGATTGGCAAACAATCCTCAAGGTGAGCATAACCCCTTCCCCTCAGCCTCACTCTCCCGTAATCGGAAGACATGCGACACGCGCTCCAAGCGCCGCGAGGGATGAAGGTCGGGCTCCTCGGTGGTTCTTTTGATCCTGCCCATTCTGGCCACGCCCATGTGGCCGAGACTGCGCGCGCGCGGCTGGGATTGCAATGTGTGTGGTGGCTGGTGTCGCCGCAGAACCCCCTCAAGCCAAAGTCGAGCCCGCTGCAGCACCGTCTCGCATCGGCCCGCAGTGTCGCACGCGGTCCCCATATGGTGGTCACCGACATTGAAACCCGCTTGAAGACCCAATTCACCATCGACACGTTGCGCGCGCTGAAGCGGCGGTTTCCCGGCGTGCATTTTGTCTGGCTGATGGGTGCGGACAATCTGGCTGGCTTTGAACGCTGGCGTGGCTGGCAAGAGATTGCCCGCCTCATCCCCATCTGTGTCGTTTCGCGGCCAGGTGCAGGACCCAAAGCCCGGCTTGGCCGATTGGCCAGCCGTTTCCCGCACGCGCGCCTGAAGTTGGAGAAGGCAGCACTTTGTCCCGGCGCAGTCCCGCCCGCTTGGGTCTATATACCCGCCCGGTGGAATCCTCTATCGTCCACCGCGCTGCGCAATGCCGGTGCAGGATTGACGATTGATTGAGTGGATTGCAGATGTTGCGCGTGGATCAGAGGATGGATGTGGCGTGGACCTGATCCAGCTGGCACAAGCCGACCTACAGGCAGGTCAGACAGACTTTCCGATCGAATTGGGTCTTGATGGACCGCCGCCGCATGTGGAGCGGGGTGAGCGGGAAATCCTTGATCGCATTCTGCCTGAGCTGGTTGATCGCATCGGGCCAGCCGCGCGCCTGATTGATGCCGGTCCTTTTGCTGGATTGCGGGCTGCCCTGATCCTCGGCCAGCTTGAGCGGCCGAAAGCCGTGGTCTTGGTCAATCCTGACATTGATCCCCGCGTGCTGGATTCGGTGCAAGACCGCGCGAGCACAGCGCAAATCAGTGTGGCACCGCCTGGCGCGCAGGCCAGTCAATGGGACTTGCCGGCCGTTGGCACGGGCGCAAGCTTGGCTGTTCTATCAGCTGGCTGCCTTGGTCTATTGAGCCCATCGGCGCGCCAGGCTTGGCTCACAGGTGCCCATGATGCTCTAAAGGCCGGGGACTTCTTGCTGGTGAGCCTTGAGAAGAGCCGGGACGGGGCATTGATGGAGGCCACCTATCTCGATTTCGGTCAGGCTTTGGTGCGCAATGCCCTGGCACGGCTGGGCAAGGCTCAGGGATTGGAACCCCGTATCTATTATGATGCCTGCGCGCGTCAGGTCCATTTTGCCGCGTTGGTGAGTGGATCAGGGACGCCAGCTGGCCGACCAGATCAACTGGGTCGGCTGGCTGCAGGCCAGCTTTTGCGCTTCGGTGCCGCCCGTCAGCTTGACCTCGACGATCTCACCGCCGCTTGTCATGATTTCCAACTGGTCGCGCATTGGCACTCGAGCGATGGATGGGTCACAGCTGCCCTTTTGGTCAAAAAATAGCACGGCTTTGTCGTTCTGGTTATGTTCTGTTAAACTCCTGCGTGCACCAAGGCAGTGATTCGCTTTATGGGATGCAAAGCATGGCACTTCAAACGATCCTTTTGGGTTTGGACCCAGGTCTGCAGCGCACAGGCTGGGGCGTGATCGCCTGCGAGGGCGCGCGGATCAGCTGGATCGCCCATGGTGTCATCGCGCCACCGCCCAAACTGGCTTTGCCGGAACGACTGGGTTTGCTTGCCAGCGGCCTGATAGACGTGCTTGAGTTCTACAATCCAACCGAAGCCGCGGTTGAAGAGGTATTTATGGCCAAGAACGCACAATCAGCCTTGCTTTTGGGCCATGCGCGCGGGGCTGCTCTGTCCATTCTGGCGCGCCACCAGGTGCATGTCAGCGAATATGCGACGCGCCACATCAAGAAAGCCTTGGTGGGAACAGGCGGGGCAGAGAAGGATCAAGTTGCCTTCATGGTCCGTCGCTTGCTGCCCCAATCAGGTACAGTCAGTGCCGATGCCGCCGATGCGCTGGCTGCAGCCATCTGTCATGCCGCAGAGCGGCGCAGCAATCCCCGTCTGATGGCTGTCAAAGCATGATTGGGTCTTTAAAGGGTCTGGTCGCGGCGGTTGGTGAAGACCGCGCCTTGATTGAGGTTCAAGGCGTTGGCTATCTCGTCTTTGCTGGCACCCGTACCTTGGCGCGGCTGGGACCAGGTGCTGCTGTGCATGTGTTCATCGAGACCCAGCTGCGTGAGGATTCCCTCAAGCTTTATGGATTTTTGTCCGACGCTGAACGGGCGTGGTTTGCCCGCCTGCAGGACATTAGCGGCGTGGGCGCCAAGGTGGCCTTGGCCATCCTTGATGTTCTGGGCCCCACCCAATTGATGGAAGCGGCAGCTTTGGAGGATAAGGCCAGCATTGCGCGCGCCAATGGTGTCGGTCCGAAGCTGGCTGCCCGCATTGCCACTGAGCTGAAAGGCCGTCCACCGCCGCCCAGTCTGATGGGCCAATCAGCCAGCACCGGCTTTAGCGAGGGCGGCAGCGCTTTACCTGTGGCGGCGGAAACGACCCATGCGCCCGTGCCAACAGCCCCGATCGAAGCCGATCGCAATCAGGCGATTTCTGCCTTGGTCAATTTGGGCATCGGGCAGGCTGAAGCCTCGCGGGCAGTTGCCCAAGCCAGCCGTGCATTGGGTGAGACAGCCGATGTCGGCGGCCTGGTTAAGGCTGCTCTGAAGGAGATAGGCCGATGAGTCAGACAGGCCCTGGGGTGGATGGTTCGCCATCTGCCGACCGTTTGGTGTCGGCTGACCTGCGCGCCGGTGATACGCTTGATCGCGCGCTTCGTCCCTCTGGCTTCCACGAGTTTGTTGGCCAGAATGAGTTGAAGGCCAATCTTGAAATCTTCGTCCAAGCTGCCAAGGGCCGCGGGGATGCGATGGACCATGTGTTGCTGTTTGGTCCACCGGGTTTGGGCAAGACCACTTTGGCCCAGATCACGGCGCGTGAGTTGGGCGTCAATCTGAAAACCACCTCTGGGCCGGTGATTGCCAAAGCAGGGGATCTGGCCGCCCTTTTGACCAATCTGGAGCCCCGCGACGTCCTTTTCATCGATGAAATCCATCGCCTTCCGGCGGCGGTGGAGGAAATTCTCTATCCAGCCATGGAAGATTATGCGCTCGATCTTGTGATTGGCGAAGGCCCGTCGGCGCGGTCGATCCGGATCGATCTATCTCCCTTCACATTGGTGGGGGCGACCACACGGGCGGGGTTATTGTCCACCCCCTTGCGGGACCGGTTCGGGATTGTTTCCCGTTTGGACTTTTACAGCGTCGCTGATTTGGAGGTTATTCTCAAGCGTGCTGCCGCCAAATTGGGTGCGCCTCTGACCGATGACGGGGCAAAGGAGATTGCCCGGCGGGCACGGGGAACTCCGCGCATTGCCGTGCGCCTGCTTCGGCGCGTGCGCGATTTTGCAGACGCATTTGGCAGCCAACTTGATGCGCAGACGGCTGCCCATGGTCTGGCCCGCCTCGACATTGATCCTGATGGCCTCGATATGCTCGACCGCCGCTATCTGCGCGCATTGGTGGAGACTTATGGCGGCGGGCCCGTGGGCGTGGAGACTTTGGCGGCCGCCATTTCAGAAGCCCGCGACGGTGTGGAGGATGTGATTGAACCCTATCTCATGCAGCAGGGTTTCATCATGCGCACCCCACGTGGGCGGGTTGCCGCGGCCCGGGCCTATCAATTGTTTGGCCTGCCTGAACCGAAAGCCCCCCCTCAACCGGGCCTTTTTGACGACAGCAGTCGCTAGATGACCCCGCTTGTCCGTAGGTGTGCAATCTTGTCGGGCGAATAGCCCAAGAGGTCACGCAACACCGCTTCTGTATGGCTGCCCAATTCCGGTCCGGTCCAGCGCACATTCCCGGGTGTGGCAGACAGTTTTGGGAAGACTGCTGGCATTGGGAACGGGCCAAGCTGGGGATGATCCACTTCAACAATGGCTTGCCGGGCTGCAAAGTGGGGATCAGCCAACATATCAGGCGCGCGATAAATCCGTCCGCACGGCACACCATGGTCCTCGCAACAGGCCTCCAGCTCCGCAATGGTCATCTGGCTGCTCCAGGCGCTGATCAGGCCATCAAGCTCGCCTTGATGCTCCCCCCGCGCGACATGGGTGAGAAAGCGGGGATCATCGGCTAACTCAGCCCGGCCCATGGCCTCGGCCAGCCGCCGCCACACCGTGTCTTGGTTGGCAGCAATGATGACCATGCCATCGCTGGCTGGATAAATGTTGGAGGGGGCGATTTTGGGCAGGAATGAGCCTGTCCGTTCACGTATATAGCCGCCAAAATGATAATCGGGAATCAGGCTTTCCATCATGGCAAAGCAGGCTTCATAAATGGCTGAATCGACGATCTGGCCTTTGCCCGTGCGGTGACGGTGCTCAAGGGCAGCCAAGGCCCCAATGGCGGCATATGTGGCAGCCAAACTATCACCAATGGAGATTCCAGCGCGTGACGGCATGCGGTCTGGCTCACCCATGACATAGCGCATGCCCCCCATAGCTTCTCCCACGCTGGCATAGCCTGCTTTGGGGCTGTTGGGGCCAGTCTGACCATAGCCGGACACCCGGATCATGATGAGACGCGGGTTGATTGCCGCCAACGTCTCATAATCCAAGCCCCATTTCTCCAGGGTGCCGGGCCGAAAGTTCTCCAGCAGAAAATCGGCTTCGCGGACGAGGTCCTTCACAATGGCCTGACCTTCGGCCTGACGAAGGTCAATCGTTACACACGTCTTGTTTCGCCCGACGATGGGAAACCACAGGCCATGACCATCTTTCTTCACCGTACCCCATTGGCGCAGCGGGTCGCCTTGGCCCGGTGGCTCGACCTTAATCACCTCAGCGCCGAGGTCGCCCAAAATCTGCCCGCAAAATGGACCTGCCAGCAGGACGCCAAGCTCTATCACCCGCAGCCCTTGCAGGGGTCCGGTCGCCTCTGTCATGCGCCTGCTCCGCTATGGGCAGGCGACGGCGGAAAATTGCCGGCCCGGCTCAGCATGGCAGGCAAAGGTCGGCCCATGACATTGCTCAGCCATTGGCCAGTCCCGATCATGGCATCAAGATCAATACCCGTTGCCACACCTGAGCGGTGCAACAGATAGAGTAAATCCTCGGTGGGGATATTGCCGGTGGCCTTGGGTGCAAACGGACAGCCACCAAGCCCACCCAAGCTTGAATCCAGCGTCGCAGCCCCCGCTTCCAGCGCCGCCCAGGCATTTGCGAGGCCCGTGTTGCGTGTATTGTGGAAGTGGGCGCGGATGGGGATGGTGCCAATGGCCGCGCGTACCCGGCCGATCAGCGCCTTAACTTGGCTGGGAACGGCCACGCCAATCGTATCTGCCAATGCGATCTCGCGCGGGTTTGCCTCGGCCAATGCTGCAGCCATCGCAACCACATGGTCTGGGTCGACTTCGCCGTCGAACGGACAACCAAAAGCCGCAGATATTGTGATCTGGCCGGACCGTCCTGCCGCCTTGGCCATGTCAACGATCCGTTTGGCAACCTCAACACTTTCTGCGCTGGTTTGGCCTTGATTGCGCATGGCAAAGCTGTCGCTCGCCACGGCGACCGCGCCCAATTCATGCACTTTGGTAGCCAAAGCGCGCTCTGCACCGCGTTCATTCAGGACCAAGCCAATATAAGTGACCGCATCGGTGTCGGGCAGACCCGCCATCACGTCTTCAGCGTCGGCCATTTGCGGCACCCGCCGCGGATTGACGAAACTGGCTGTCTCAATGCGGCGAACACCTGCTGCAATGGCGAAATTGATCATTTGCAGTTTGGTGGCGGTTGGCAGGATATCAGGCTCGTTCTGCAGACCGTCTCGGGCTCCGACCTCGACGATTTCAATGCTTGTCATCAACCCCATCCCTTGGTTTGGCATCCGGCTTGAGCCGGACCCTTGCAGAATAAAGCACAAGCCCTGCTAAGGTCTACAATGAGGTCTGCTGCTTGGCCTCCGGGCCGCGAGCATCATAAACTGTCGAAGAGATGTCATGTGTTGCTTGAATGGCACCCCATTTTCAAAATGGCTTCATCAAAGACAACAACGCTTGCATTTTAGCTCAGGAACGTGATCTTGACCTGCATCAAGACGGTCCTGAGAGATCGAGTACTACTGAGGGGAAAATATGCGTCATCTTTTACTTGGGTCCGCTGCGGCGGCCACTTTGTTCGTTGCCATGGGCACAAGCGCCTTTGCGCAGGCAGCACCTGAAGCCAAATCCGACTCCGGAGCTGAAGTCATCATCGTGACAGCTCAAAAGCGCGTTCAAAACGTGCAGGAAGTTGCAGCCGCCGTGACCGTCGTCGGTGGCGAACAGGTCGAACGCGCTGGTGGTTACAATATCGAAAGCGTGCAAGCCCAGATCCCGACTTTGAACTTCCGCAAAGGCGGCACCAATCTGAACTCGTCGCTGTTCCTGCGTGGCGTTGGCACCATCAATTTCTCCATCGCTGCCGAGCCCAGCGTGGCTGTGGTGCTTGACGGGGTTGTTTTGGCGCGCGCAGGGGAAGCCTTTGGCGATCTCTCCGACATTCAGCGCATTGAAGTGCTGCGTGGGCCACAAGGCACGCTGTTTGGCAAGAATTCCTCGGCTGGTGTGGTCAATATTGTTTCGAAGGCCCCCGGACGGGTCCACAGCGGCGACATTCAACTGACCGCCAATGATGGCAATGAATACAAGCTGCGCGCGTCGGTCGACATGCCATTTTCTGACTCGGTTCGCTCGCGCGTCACCGTGTTTGGTGGCTCATATGATGGCAATATCACCAATCTGACCACCGGCGGCAAGATTAATGGCTATGAGCGTTACGGCGTTCGCGGCATTTTGGACATTGATGCCTCCGACGCGTTGAAAGTGCGCTTGATCGGCGACTATCGCAAAGCTGATGATAATTGCTGCGGCGAAGTGATTGGGACTGCCCCAACCGGTGCCAATGGCCCCGCCCTCGTTTCTCTGTTGCCTGGCATTACCTTCGCTGGCGACAAGACCCGCACCGTGCGCCACAATCTGGTGACCCGGACCGAAGAAGAAGCATGGGGCGTTTCAGCCCAGGCAGATTGGACGGCGGGCGACTTTACGGTCACCTCGATCACCGCCTATCGCGGTTGGGACAATCGGGAAGTCCGCGAAGGCGACTGGCTTGATCGGCCAGCAGCCTATGTTGGCAACGGCTTTGCCCAATTGCACGATGATGGTCCACAAACCTCCACCACGTTCAGCCAGGAATTGCGCCTGACCTCGCCCAGCGGCGAGAAGTTGGAATATGTGTTGGGTGCCTATTACGCCAATGCTGAAACCGAGCGCGACTTCCGTCGGGACGTCATCGTCTGTACCGCCTCGACTCTGGCTATCGACACGACCGGCCAACGTCCATGCTCGACCGCGAGCGGGGTTTCGACCTTTGTCACCGCCTTCTCAAGCGCCAATTTCGGCTCTGAGTCGCGCAACGCCGCTGTGTTTGCGGATGGCTCTTACAAATTCTCCGACAAATTGTCGGTTGTCGGCGGGGTTCGCCTCACCCAAGACAAGCTGAGCTATTATCACAACCGCGTTCCTGCTCCTGTGGGCGGCCTGCCCGGCTTGCGCAACGATTTGAGCGGCTTCAAGGGCAGCACACGTGAGGACAATGTTTCAGGCAAGCTGGGTCTGAAGTATCAGGCTACCGACGACATCAATTTTTATGTCACCCAGTCGCGTGGTTATAAGGGCCCTGCCTACAACGTGTTCTTCAATATGAACCCGACCGGCCTGAATGCTATTTCACCTGAGACAGTGGATTCGACCGAAGGTGGGGTGAAAACCGCATTCCTCGACAACCGCATCCTGCTGAACCTCGCCGTGTTCCGGGCCGAGTACAAGAATTTCCAGGCCAATAATTTCGACACCCTCAATGGTGTTGTCATCACGCGTTTGACCAATGCAGGTAATGTCTCGACGACCGGTCTGGAGCTGGACTGGTTGATCCGAGCCGACAATGGTCTGACGATCAATGGTGGTCTGGCTGTTACGGATGCCCAAATCGAAGAGTTCCGGGACGCCAATCTGGTGCTGTCCCCGGCGCGTCGGGGTGAGCGTCTGGCCTTGTCGCCACGCCTGAAGGCCTCACTGGGTGCAGATTATCAGTGGGAGCCTGCTTCTCTCCCAGGGATCATCTATTTCAATGGTCAGGTCTCCTACACCAGCGATCAATTCTCGGATCTGGGTGAAAATCCCTTGTTGCGCATTCCTGAGACAACCATCGTTGATGCGTCGATCGGGTTCAGCGACAAGGAAGATCGCTATCGCCTGACTCTGAACATCAAGAACCTGACCGACCAGCAATATGCATCGCTGGTCACGCCGGGCGGCCCAGGCGGGTCATTGCGCTATCTGATCCCGCGTGAAGCAGACCGCTATTTCGGTCTGACCCTGCGCGCGAAGTTCGGGGGCTAATCACATGGCTGCGATGGCCGATAGGTTCTCGCGTCGTGGTCTCTTGGTCGCAGGGGCAGCTTCGGCTGCCCTTGCCGCCTGTGGCCAGGCCAGCAAAACCACAGGCAAGGGCGTCAATCTCGCCTTTCAAAAGAACGGGGTCATGCTGGTGGCCCAAACACGCGGTTCGCTGGTCGAACCTTTGAAGGTTGCGGGAATTGATCCCGTGAACTGGGTTGAATTTCCCTCTGGACCTCCGCTCTTGGAGGCCATGGCCGTCGGATCGGTTGACTTAGGCCTGACTGGGGACACGCCGCCAATCTTCGCCCAAGTGGCTGGGGCACCGATCAAATATGTCGCCCAAGTCCGTTTGTCGGGCAAAGCCGGGGGCATTATCACCCCCAAAGGGTCGTCCTTACAGTCGCTTAAGGACCTGAAGGGCAAGAAATTATGCTTCACCCGTGGCTCGTCAGCGCATAACAGCGCCGTGGTGGCGTTGCAGAGTGTTGGTTTGAGCCTGAATGACGTTGAATCCATCAATCTGGGCCCGGCCGATGCTGCAGCTGCTTTTGCCCAAGGTGGCATTGACGGCTGGGTGATTTGGGACCCTTATTTCACACTGGCAATCCGTGATCAGGGTGCGCGCGTGTTGACGGGGCTGGATCAATTGGGCGGCGGTGCCAGCTTCCTTTTGGCCAATGCGAAATTCGCCGACGCCCGTGGTGAAGACCTCAAGGCCCTGCTAACCGCTATCGCCAAGGAAGGCGATTGGTGCGCCGCCAATACCGATGCAGTGGCTGAGATTACCGCCAAGGCATCCGGCCTTGAGCTTGACTTGCTCAAGGACACCATGAAGCGAACAGACTTCAAGGTAGAGCCACTGAGTGATGATGTGCTGTCTGCCCAGCAAGCAACGGTTGACCGGTTCGCACAATTGGGGATCATACCCAAACGTGTGAGCATCAGTGATGCCGCTTGGCGCGGCTGGACAGGGTAAATCATGGCAACAACGGCCTCTGACGGTCCTCTCAATAAGGCACTTCCCTGGATGGTGCCGGTTGGTTTGGTTATCCTCTGGCAAGTTGCCGCCAGCCTTGGTTGGCTCCCGCCCAATATTCTGCCCGCCCCCAGTGCGGTGCTCCAGGTGGCGTGGGACAAGCTGGTTGATGGCAGCCTGCTGGATAATCTGGGCGTCAGCTTCGCCCGCGCCATGAGCGGGCTGATCATTGGCGGGGCGATTGGCTTTGGTCTGGGCTTGCTGAATGGCCTCAGCAAGACCGGCGAGATGTTGCTGGATCCTACCCTGCAGATGATCCGCAACATTCCGCACCTCGCACTGATTCCCCTTGTCATCATCTGGTTTGGCATTGGCGAAAATGCACGCCTGTTCTTGGTGGCGCTTGGTGTATTTTTCCCGATCTATCTCAACACCTTGCATGGTGTGCGCAATGTCGACCCGCAATTGATCGAAATGGGCCGCATCTATGGCATGAACAATCGGACCTTGTTCATCAAGGTCATCCTGCCGGGCGCTTTGCCGTCGATCTTTGTCGGACTGCGCTTTGCCCTGGGGGTAATGTGGCTAACCCTGATCGTGGCAGAAACCATTGCTGCCAATTCCGGTATTGGTCACATGGCGATGGCAGCGCGTGAATTCATGCAGACTGACATCGTTGTGTTGTCCATTGTTATTTATGCCATTCTGGGCAAGCTGGCTGATAGTGCCACCCGGGCGCTGGAGCGCCGGTTCCTAGCCTGGAACCCAGCCTATGCAAAGGTATAAGCCATGAGTGCTCAACCTACCGGCGGCTCCCGCATCAGCCTGAAACAAGTCCAAAAGGCCTTTGGCAGCAATATCGTGTTGCAAGGCATTGATCTGGAAATCCCTGAAGGCCAGTTCGTATCCATCGTTGGTAAGTCTGGCTGCGGCAAATCCACACTGCTGCGCCTGATGATTGGGCTGGATGCCCCAACCGGTGGTACGCTTGATGCTCCGGCTTTGAAGGCCCAAGCTGCCCGTATTGTGTTCCAAGAACCGCGCCTGTTGCCGTGGGCCAGCGTGCAGGCCAATGTCGCGGTCGGATTGGGAGCCAGCCAAACCGGCCCGGAGGCCAACAAACAGGCTGAAGCCATTCTGGACGAAGTCGGGTTGAAGGGCCGCGAAGGCTTGTGGCCGTCGCAATTGTCTGGCGGCATGCGTCAGCGCGTGGCTTTGGCGCGCGCTCTGGTCTCTCGCCCGACGCTATTGGCGCTGGATGAACCCTTAGGCGCACTCGATGCCCTGACCCGGATTGATATGCAGGCGTTGTTGGAAGGTGTGTGGCAGGACCTGGGCTTTACGGCTTTGTTGGTGACCCATGATGTCGGCGAGGCTGTGGCCTTGGGTGATCGGGTCATTCTGATTGACCAGGGTCGCGTGGCGCTTGATCTGACCATTGACCTGCCAAGGCCACGCCGTCGCGGCACGCCCGAATTTGCCGCCCTTGAGGGCCAAATCCTCGATACGTTGTTCGGTGACGACCCCCGTGCCCGGGAAGCGCATTAGGAAGTGTGACGTCCAACCACGCTGCAGACCAGGCAAAGGCGCGGGGGCCAGAACTTCTGGTGGGATCAGTCATCACAAAGCTGGAATTCACCAGTCTTGACCCTTGCCGAAAGATGGCGGAGCGCGCATTTTATCCACTCGGGACGGGCAAGTGGAGACAAAAGATGAAGACGCTTGTAACTTTGACGGCCCTTTGCGCAACCTTCTGTCTGACGGCTTGCGCCACCACCACCAGCCCCACAAACGGCGCGACGCCTTACCAGGCAGCAAGCGCCGGCAAGTTTGGCTTTACCGATCAGCGCATCGAATCCAATCGCTTCCGCATCATTTTCGAAGGCAATACGCGCACCACGCGTGAGCAAGTCGAAGATCGTCTCTTGCTGCGGGCAGCGGATGTGACAATCGAGAATGGCTATGACTGGTTCCAGATAGCCCAACGCGCCACCGACCCTAAAACATTTACGCGGCCACGTTTGGGATCGCGTTGGTCGGTCGCAAGCTCTTATTCGACTTTTCATCCCCGTTATGGCTGGATCAATGTCTATGATCCATTCTGGCCGCGCGGCCCATTCGACCCCTTCTATGACCCGTTCGACGATGAAGAGGTGACCCGCTTCCAAGCGACAGCAGAGATTATTCTCGGAAAAGGGTCAAAACCGGCTGATCGTGTTGATGCCTTTGACGCCCGCGATGTGCGCGCCAATTTGGCCAGCCGCGTGATCCCCCCGGCACCGCAGACGCCAGCGCCGACCGATACGGCCAAAACCGCGTCCTGATGCGTCTGATCAGCTTTCGAGATAGCCTCGCGCCGTTTGAGCCCTGGCAACCTGACCCAGATCGTGTGGTGGTCGCCGGGGCCACCGGTGGCACCCAAAATCTCTATGAGAGCGTAGATGGGCGTGTGTTCGCCGGGGTTTGGCGCGCCAGTCCCGGTGCGTGGCGGGTCAAATATGATGAGATGGAATATTGCCACATCACCCAAGGCCGGGCGCGTCTGACCGGGTCAGACGGCACGGTTCTGGACGTGTCACAAGGCGACGGTTTCGTGATTCCCAATGGCTTTGAAGGCGTGTGGGAGGTCCTGGACGCCATGGAAAAGCATTATGTGATCGTGCTGCCGCCCGACGTTCACGCACCCTAGGGCTTTATGGCTTCGGCATAAAGGCTGGAGACCTTGTTCCAATTGATCAGGCTCCACCAAGCATCGACATAATCGGCGCGTTTGTTCTGATATTTCAGATAATAGGCGTGTTCCCACACATCATTGCCAAGGATGGGCTTGCCGCGAAAATCGCCGACATCCATCAAAGGGTTGTCCTGATTGGGGGTGGAGCCAATGGCCAGCTTGCCATCCTTGCCCACAACGACCCAGGCCCAGCCAGACCCGAAACGGCCCATGGAGGCGGCGCGGAATTGCGCCTTGAAAGCATCAAGCGAGCCAAAATCCCGGGTGATGGCGGCGGCCAGTTCGGGTGAAGGCGCGCCGCCCGTACCGACCGGGGCCATGATCTGCCAATAGAAGCTGTGGTTCCAATGCCCGCCTGCATTGTTGCGAATCGCCGCAGGGGCTGTCGATGCGCCCGCCAAAAGCGCCTCCAGGCTCTTACCCGCATAGGTCGGGTTGGCGGCCACCGCGGTATTCAGGCCGGCCACTTGGGCACCGTGATGGCGCTCATAATGCAGGCGCATGGTGGCGGTATCAATCACAGGCTCCAAAGCCTCAAAACCATAGGGCAAAGCGGCTTGCACAAAGGCAGGCGTCGCCGCGGGGGCCGTCGCAGGTGCGCTGTTTGGGCTGGCGGTTTGGGCCATGGCGGGTGCGGCTATGCAGCCGACAGTCAGGGCGATCAAAGCGGCTGTGGTGGTGAGGGAAAAGCGCATGGGTGTCCTGCGGTGAAAGAGGTGAAAGCACATGATGTTTGACCCAAGATGGTCGGCGCCTTGTGGTAAAGCAAGCTCTTAGGTGCTGACATTTCTGTCACTCCCGCGCCGTGATCCGCTAAAGAGGCTGTCACACATCGGAGCACATCATGGAATCGCGTCTTGAAGCCTTGGAAATTCACGTCATGCATTTGATGCGGACGGTGGAAGAACTCTCAGACCTTTCCAATGCGCAGGCCCGCGAAATCACCCGTCTGACTCGCCGGGTTGATCATTTGTTGGAGCGCGAAGCCCAGCGCCAGCATGAACAAGCCGAGCTGCCACCGGCTGACCAGAAGCCACCCCATTATTGA
This sequence comes from Candidatus Phycosocius bacilliformis, assembly GCF_003112735.1. Lineage (GTDB taxonomy): Bacteria > Pseudomonadota > Alphaproteobacteria > Caulobacterales > Aquidulcibacteraceae > Aquidulcibacter > Aquidulcibacter bacilliformis. The sequence continues at coordinate 237,206 of NZ_BFBR01000004.1, read as the reverse complement.
GGCCGTGCGGGCTCAAGCCCCGTGCCAATGAACAAAGCGACCATGGGGGTCAAGTTCGGCTAGAACCCGACGCCGACCTGAAGGCCATTCGATCAATTCCAACACCATATTGGCCCCCTGCTGGGCATGGCCCAAAATTCCACCCGGTTCAAACCGCAGCCAAGCCAGCGGGGCCGCGGGCGTGGCGCGTGCGCCTTCGGTTTCGATGGCGTGTGTGATGACATCGCGCACGGCTTGCGGCGGATATTGGAAAAAGACGGAATGATACACGACAGTCAGCGCATCTTTCGCGCGGGCCGCAAGCTTGGCCTTAATCCAGTCGGCTGCATCGCCTTTTTCGGGCGTGATGGATTGGGCTTGGGCAATTTCCATGGCCGCATTGACGCGCTCGAGACGCTCGGGCTGGTCTGGCCAGATATAGGCGCGCAGCCGAAGCCGATCTTCTGCCAGAGCCGTATTCAAGGGATTCTGATCACAGGCCGCGCGGTTGCGGATGGCAACATGGTCTGGAAAGCGCGGCGCAGGACCCATCCATTGTGTGGAAAGCGCCACGCGCGGTCCCGCGATGGGGCTGTGCCACTGCCAACTGCCACCATCATAGTGGAAGCGGTCCATGCTGAGATTGAGTCCGGCCGACGCCCCAAGCTCCAACACATCCATCGGCCCATCAAAGGCCTCAGCAGCAGCACACAGGCCGGGCCATAGGCCCATAGCGCGGCGCACCTCATTGGTCTGGGGTGGGGACTTTAGAAACGCGCGTGCCCAAGACTCACGTTCGCGCAAGGTCACACGCGCCACTGGCCAAGCCTCCGCCATAGACCAAGCACGGCCTTGCTGCGGCCAGACTTTGGCCAAGCTGCCGTCTGGATCGGTCAGGACAATGGCATGCAGGGCACCCGCCAAGCGCAGCGCTAAAGCATCTTGGATAGGCTGCGTAGGCCAACCCCCGGTCAGATCTGCAATGACCCCACCGGCCTCAAAATCATTGGCCATGGTTTCGCATAAGGCAGCCGTGAAGGGGGAGTCGAAGGTTGTGCACCAAATGGCCTGTTGTCGCAGGGCCTCTGGGATTGTGACATCCACCATCAGATTGCACCACGCGCTTTCAGCGCGGCAATGGCGGCAGGATCAAGGCCTGCCTCTCCAGCCAATGCCTCAGAATCCGCGCCATAGGCGGGTAGGCTGAGCGTGGCCCGACCCGGTTCATCCCGGAAGCGGATGGGGATGCCCAAATGCTTATTGCCATCCGCATCGGTCAGCACCATGCCGCGCGAGATGGTATAGGGGTCTTCCATCGCATCCTTTAGGCTGCGCACGGGCGCCCAGCACAGATCGACGTCTTTGAGAAAGGCGCTCCATTCCTCCAAGGTCTTGCTGGCAAAGGTTTCTTCGAAATAGCGCTTGAGCGGGTCTTGGCCGGGACCGGGTTCCAGCTTGGCATAGTCAAAGAGGTCGGGCCGTCCCAAAGCGTCGAGCAAATTCTTGGCGAAATGATGCTCTGACCCACCCAAGACCAGGAACTTTCCATCCTTGGTCTCATAGGGGCGATACATGGCCGCCCCGCCAAAGGGCCGCATTTGTTTGGCCACCGGATGGGCATTGTCGGCAAAGACGGGGCCCAGAACGTTGGGCGTCCAAGCCAGAAGCGCATCATACATGGAAAGATCGATATAATCGCCCTTGCCCGTCTCTGCGCGGCGATAAAGGGCCATCATGATCGCGGCAAAAGCCATCAGGCTGGCAGCCATATCCGCTGCGGGGATGGAGGGGCTGGCGGGCTTATCATCGGTTAAGCCCCGGTTGAGATCGACCAGACCTGCCATGGCTTCCATCGTCAGATCATGGCCGGGCTTGTTCACATATTTGCCGTCCTGACCAAAGCCCGCGATGGAACAATAGACGATCCGCGGGTTGATCGCGGCGATGGTGTCATAGTCCACGCCCAAGCGTTTCACGACGCCTGGTCGGAAAGCTTCGACAATCACATCCGCCTCTGCGGCGAGCTTCAGGAACAGTTCACGCGCTTCTGGGTCTTTCAGATTGATCTTCAGGCTGCGCTTGCCGCGCGCAATGTTGCGAAACCACACCGACACACCGTCTTCGGTCTTATAGCCAATCACGCGGGTGGGCTCACCCACACCATTGGCAGGCTCAACCATCACGACATCGGCCCCATGATCGGCCATCATCATGGTCATATGCGGCCCCGGCAAAAAAGCAGAGAGGTCGAGAACTTTTAGGCCTTGGAGTTTCATGATGTTACTTTTCTCTTGCGACACAGCCTCTATGCCATAAGAGCATCGGTGATTTCAAAGCCCATCTCGGCTGCGCCACACACCAGCCAATTCGTCCAGCGCTCGTTATTGTCAAAACATCAGAAGCTGTAATCACCCACAATCGAGATTTCGTTCGTGCGAGGTAAGGGAATGGTTTCCGGGTCCATTATCTTGCCCAGTAGGTCCAAGGGAATGTGGCTGATCTACGTAACCAAGACCACTACAAAGGCAGGCAACCCGATGCCCAGTGCGAAAGCGATCCAACCTAATGCGAGAAAAGTGCGCTCATTGTTTTAGGCTTGGTTGCCTTCAACCAGTGGCCGAGCCCGGCGCGTCAGCAGAATGGGTGCTGCTATCAGCATAATGCCCACCATGGCCAGCCCCACGACAAACCCATACATGGCCAGCTGCGACAACATCGCGGCCTGATGCGTCCAAGCATCCAAAAGCAACTGGGCGTTCGCATTGGGCTCTTGGCGAGATATTTCTGTACCTGCGCTCCGGTAGATTTCGGCGGCAAACATCATTGCTGCTAATCCGAAAACATAGCATTTGCTTAAAAATCCAAGACCCCAAAGCAGTTTTGACTTCGGCAAATTGGGCGGGAGCTTTGCAGAGAAGACAACAATCCAGAAAGGTATTGTGCAAGCAGCGGACGCAAGGGTCAGCAGCAGAGGTGCATCAACAATGAACACGCCGCAAAGCCACTTTGCTCCCAAAAAGAAGAAAAAAGCTCCATAGACCATAATGGTAAGTTGATCTTCCATAGTCGCACGTTTGTCGTTCATCATCAAAATCCAACCAAATAAGTTTAAGATCGATATGGTGGATCTAGCGAAATTTCAACTTTGCGCTACAGCGTGCTCTCCCATTTTTGGCGCGCGCTTTCCAGCGGGCCGCTTGCCATTGACCTTGATCGGGCTGGCCAACATGCGCAAGCGGCCATCCTTGGCATCGGGATGGTCAACCACGTCGGTCATGCCGATGGCCTTCACATGGGTGCTGTCGAGGGCTTGGGCGATGTCATAAATGGGGGCGACGGGAACCTGCCCGCCCAAAAGCGCAATCCAAGCAGATGTGGGCTGGGTTGAGAGCAAGGTATCAAGCACGTCGGTCAAATCAGCCAGATTGGCCCGTCGGGCTGGGATGCTGGCAAAGCGGGGATCGGTCAACAGGTCTGAGCGGCCCATCTTGGTGCAAAAAATCTCCCAGAATTTTGGCGTTTGGCACATGAGCATGAGCCAGCCGTCTTGGGTCTTGAAGGCCTGACTGGGCGCGATGGAAGGATGTGCCCCGCGTGGCAGGCGGCCGACTTGCACCCCCTCATTGAGGTACCACGTGGCTGGATATGACAGTTGGTGCAAGGCGGTATCAAACAAGGCGACATCCACATCACAACCCTTTCCCGTCCGGTGCGCACCGAGGATGCCCGCCAAAAGGGCGACAGCCAACTGGCTTCCGGTGTGAAAATCAATGATCGACAGGCCGCATCGAACCGGCGGGCCATCGGGCTCGCCACTCATGGACATCAGACCTGCTTCGGCCTGCATCAGATAATCATAGCCCGGCCAAGACGCCCGCTCATTATCGCGTCCGTAGGCGGAAAGATGGGCGCAGACGATCTTGGGGTTGATCGCTTTCAAATCCTCATAGGTGATGGCCATCTTGGCCGGCTGATCGCCGCGCAGATTATTGGCCACCGCATCGGCTTCCCGCACCATGGCCTCAAAGGCAGCCCGGCCTTCAGCAGTCTTAATCTCGAGTGCCACCGAGGATTTGCCACGCGAAAATGTCTGGAAGAATTGGCTGTCCTGCTCGCCCAGGAAGTAGGGGCCCGTCGCGCGGCTGACATCGCCACCCATGCTGGGTGCTTCGATTTTGATGACCTCAGCACCCAGATCCGCCAGCAACATCGTGCCATAAGGCCCCGCACCATATTGCTCAATCGACAGGATTTTGATGCCCGCAAGGGGAAGCTCAGCCACCGACATCACTTCTGCACCGTGTCTTTGAGAAGGTCGGTGCGAAAGCCATTGCGCTCGGCGGCTGCATTCAGCGCGGCGCGTTGCTCGGCGCTGATGGTTTTGGTGCGCGCCAAGAGCCACAAATAAGAGCCATTAGGGCTTCCCACCAAGGCTGTCTGATAATCGGGATCAAGATACAGCACCCAATAATTGCCATCGCCCTTTGGCAAGGGAATGGGGGCGAAATTGACCGCCAATTTGGTGTTGTTGGAGCCTGCAATCACCGAGGCCACGCCTTGAACACTGCGCGGTTTGCCATCCTTGGTCCCGGTCGCACACGTATTGGTGACGCCAACCCGACCATCAGGGCGCAGGGCATATTGGGCCGTGACACCCTCGCACTTTTTCTGGAAGCTATTGGGATAGCGGGCAATCTCATACCACGTTCCAGCATAGCGATTGAGATCGACAGCGGCGACTGTCTGCGGCGGTGGGGCGTCCTTGGCCCGGCCCATCGTGCCTGCCACACACGCGCTTAGGGCCAAACTGGCGGTCAGCAACAAAGCACAAAAATGCGGTCTCATGGGTGTTTGCCTTTCAAAGGTGAAACAGATTTATGCGCCAGTTTGGCGGCATTGGCTTCCCAATTCTGTCCGTCAAACGGAACAATGGTCAGGTCTGGGGCCTTACCCGGATCAAAGCAGTTCGCATTCACACTAATCCCATCGGGATTGGAGCGCGGCGTGTAGAATGGCTTGACCCCGCAGCGCGAGCAGAAGGTATGGTTGGCCACGCCTGTATTGAAACGGTAGGAGGTCAGGCACTCGGCCCCCGCCAAGAGCCGGAAATGATCTTGTGGCACAATCAGGTGCACAAACCCCGTCCGCGCACACATGGAGCAATTGCAGGCCTCCACCTCGGCTGTGTCGGCGCACAGCACCTCAAACCGCACATCCCCACAATGGCACGAGCCGGTGCGCCATGTCTTCACCATCCCAACACCTCTAAGTCTGTGATGTCGTCAAAGTCTTGCGGATTGAGCGTCACCAATGTCGCCTGTGCATTCAAAGCCTGGGCAGCAATCATCCGGTCGAGGATTTTGCGGCGTGAAAACCCACAGGATTGCAAGATCAATCCATACCGGTCTGCATCCTTCTCCTCGAAGGGGAGCACAGGCATGAAGGAAAGGAAAACATCAAGTCGCTGTCGCCTCAGTGCAGCGGACGATGGCTCTCGGTGAACGCCGCCCTCCAGCTCAACACGCGTGATGACAGAAATCGCGAGCCGCCCGCTGAGATTTTGCAGCTTCTCTAGAATGTCCCGACTGCGATCGCGAACTTCAATGGCAACGCTGGTATCGAGCAGGTAAAGCGGGCTCATAACCCCTCGCGCTCAGGAAAGATATCGGGATCGCGCGCTTCAATGTCGGCGACGTCAGGCAGGTTTCGGAGCTCTGCTAACATTTGTTGGAAGCTAATTTTGCCGGACCGCGGGGTTGGACGCAGGGTAATAACATCTCCCTCGCGTACCATCTCCAATTCCGTGCCTTCAGGAAAGGCCAGCGCTTTTGGCAAGCGCACCGCTTGGCTATTGCCACTTTTGAACGTCTTGGTTTTGTGCGTCGCCATCGTCCTGTCCTCGATTGATTGTATATACACGTATATACATGATTGCCGGATGAGGGGCTAGGGGTAAGAAGTCTGATTGGGATAAGCCATCAAGCCTGTTGGCTCCTTGCCAAATATTCCTCGCGGGTTTGGCCCCATTCGTCATTGACAATGTGGTCATAAGGCGGCGGCAATTGAATGGGGCCTAAGTTTCTGGAGCCGATTTTCGTCGCGATGGCGCAGGAGGCGCGATTTTGAGGGCGAATGGTATGGATAATGCGGGGCCATTTCAGCACCTCAAAAATCCAGTCACGACACGCACTTGCGGCCTCCACAGCATAGCCCAGACCTTGGAAGCGCGTTGCAATCACCCATCCAAGCTCGCGGTCGGGCCAGCCATAGGGCTTATGGGGCCCAACACGGCCGACAAATGAGCCACTTTCGCGTTCGAAAACCGCAAAAACCCCATAGCCGCGCAACTGCCAAGACCCAGCCGCCGCCGCAAATGACCGCCAAGCCTCAGGGCCAGTTACGGGCTTTTCGCCCGCTTCAAGCAAGTTAGGGTCGGCCAATAGGGCCGCCCAAGCCTCAAAATCTGCCTCAGTGGGAGGGCGCAAGATGAGACGGGCGGTCTCGAGCATCATCCTCGCCCATCCTAGACCGGATTGCGCGCCACCAATTGCTTGGCGATGATGATGCGCTGCATCTCATTGGTGCCTTCGCCAATGCACATCAGCGGCGCATCGCGATAGAGCCGTTCGATGACATATTCCTTCGAATAGCCATAGCCGCCATGGATGCGCATGGCTTCGAACGCCACTTCCACGGCGGTTTCAGAGGCAAAGAATTTTGCCATGCCGGCTTCCATATCGATCCGCTCGCCGCGATCAAAGGCCGCTGCCGCATCCTGGGTCAGAAGTTCCGCGGCGCGCGTTTTGGCGGCCATTTCGCCCAGTTTCAGCTGAATGGCCTGATGCTCACAAATCGGCTTGCCCATTGTCTTGCGCAACTGGGCATATTTCACGCTCTCAGCCAAAGCACGCTTGGCAATGCCGACCGAGCGGGCAGCGATATTGACGCGGCCAATCTCAAGGCCACCCGTGGCCATGATGAAGCCCTTACCTTCTTCACCACCAACCAAGCTCTTCTTGGCGTCGACTTCATAATCTTCAAAGATGAATTCGCCTGAATCAATGCCCTTATAGCCGAGCTTTTCCAGCTTCTTGCCATTCTTAATGCCTTTGAGCGGGACTTTGGTTTCGGGGTCAATCTTGGGTACGATCAGCATGCTCATGCCTTTGTGACGGGGCTGGGCATCGGGGTCGGTCTTGACCAACAAGGCCACGCAATGGCCTTCGATCGCGTTGGAAATCCAGGTCTTGGTGCCATTGACGATATATTTGTCGCCTTGACGGCGCGCGACGGTGCGGATGCCTTGCAAGTCTGTGCCAGCATCGGGTTCTGTGAGGCCCAAACCACCGCGCATTTCACCGGTGGCAAACTTCGGCAGCCAATAGTCTTTCTGATAATCGGTGCCAAAGCGCTGCACCACGGTTGCCATCATCAAATGGGAATTGAAGATGCCTGTCAGGCTCATCCATTCCTGCGAGATCATGGTGACGATTTTCGAATAGGTGGTCGCCGACAGGCCAAGGCCGCCATAATCGGGATGGATGATCGCGCCAAACAGCCCAAGCTCTGCCATGTCTTGGACGAGGTCGGCTGGCCATTCATTGTCATGCTCTAGCTTCATCGCCACAGGGGCGACTTTCTTCTCAATCCATTTCTGGATCGCGTCCAGCATCTGGCGCTCATCTGCCTCGCTGATATGTCCGAAATGTCCGTCTGCCATGTCGCGTCTCCTCGTCAGCCTTAGCTGTCCTGCACGATCAGTAATTGCCCACTTTGTCCTCAACCGCGTGGCCGCGGGCAGGGATCAGCATGTTGCGCTTGAAGGTACACACCATGACGCCGTCTTGGTTGAACCCCTTGGTGATAATGGTGACAATGCCCTGCCCGGGGCGGCTGGCGCTCTCTCGTTTGGCCAGCACTTCGCTTTCGGCATACAGCGTATCACCGGCAAACACCGGTGCGGTGAACTTCACCTCGTCCATACCCAGATTGGCGATCGCCTTTTGGCTGGTATCGGTCACGCTCATGCCAATGCACAGTGCCAAAGTATAGGGTGACACAACCAGATTCTTTTTGAACTCGCTGGCGGCGGCAAATTGCGCATCGAAGTGCATCGGGTGGGTGTTCATGGTCATCAAGGTGAACATGTGATTGTCATATTCAGTGATGGTCTTGCCCGGGCGGTGCTCATAGACATCGCCGACCACAAAGTCCTCAAAATAGCGACCAAAGGTCTCGCGGTATCGCTGGGGACCCACTTCTTTCACGTTTCGAACCATGGTTAGAACTCAATTCCTGCTTTGGACAACACGCGCTCTGCGCGCAGATAAACGGGGATGTCGAGGAGTTTGCCGTCGAGCAAAATGGCGCGGCCATCTTGGGACTTGCCCGCGTCAATCACGCGCTTAGCCCAGTCTAACTCCGCCTCGGACGGGGAGAAGACTTCATTGACGATGGCGACTTGGCTGGGGTGGATGCAGGCCTTGCCGTCAAAGCCCAGCGCCTTCACGCGCACGCATTCTGCACGAAGACCTCCTTCATCTTTCACGTTCAAATAAGGCACATCCATCAAGGATCCGTTGGCAACGCGGGCTTCAGTGGCCAAAGTGGTGCGGGCATGGAAAAGGGCTTCCCAGTCCATACCGGTGCCAATGGCGAGGGAAAAATCAGCACCGCCAAACAAGATTCCCCCAGAACTGCCGCAAATCTCGGCAATCTCGGCTGCATTCTTGAGGCCACCAACGGATTCAACAACCGCCCACAGGCCGACCCGCTCCTGACCAGAGCCTGCCAAATCGAGCAAATGCACCAGATTGGCCAAGGCGGGCCCAGAGGCTGCTTTGGGCACCATCAGATAATCAGGCTTTACCCCCGCTTCGGCCAAGGCAAGAATGTCCTTTAGCCCGTCGAGCGTATCAAGCCCATTCATCCGCACCCCAATCGCGCAGGCTTGGCCCCGCTCACGGCCGGTCAGATAAGCCATCACCCCGGCCCGCGCATCGGCTTTATCTTGCGGTGGCACAGCATCTTCCAAGTCGATGCACACCGCATCGGCCCCGGCGGCCAGCGCCTTGTCAAAGCGGTCCGGGCGTGAACCTGGCACGAAGAGAAGTGAGCGAAAGCTTTTCATTTGTCCGGACATTTAACCTGATATAGGCTGGCGTCAATTCGAAACCGCGCCGGTTCATGAGATTGGTTCGGATGTCAGGAGACTTCATATGACGACTCAATGGTTTAGCCTTCGTGCTCTGGGTGCTGGTCTGGCTCTGGCTACAGTCCCTCTCACCCCGGCACTGGCACAGACCGGCCCGCAAATGCCATCCTCTCAGCCTGCTGAGGCTCCTTATCAGGGCGCATATTACAAGCGTCAGCTCTATGTGGTGACCGATATGGAGCGGGCTTTGACATTGTGGCGCGACGTGATGGGCCTGGAGCCCGGTGCCATCACGGTTTCTGGCCCCAATTCCTACTCGCGCGAAGTATTCAATATTCCTGCAGAAGCCCAGATGCGCTTTTGCACGTTAAGTGCGGGCCCCAATCAGGTGAGAACCCTCGCCTTGCTGGAGGTTAAGGGTGTGGCGCTGCCGCCCAAGACCGGGATTCGCACCACGGGGGCGGTCATCAATGCCAATGGGCGCTTGGCTGACATCATCGCGCAGGCCAAGGCGATGGGTCTGACGGTTTTCGGTCCGCGCGTCTTGCCCTCGCTCGGGCAGGGTGATGGTGTTGAACAGGGCTTTCTGGATTGGGATGGGAATGTGATCGTGCTTTACGAGTTTCCCAAGTCCGACCCGCCCAGCGTCCGCTAGCGCAGACGAGCACCCAACTTGTCGGCAGCTGCGATGATCTTGGTGCTGACGGCCTCAATTTCGGCCTCTGTCAGCGTATGCTCACGCGGCTGCAAGGTGACTTGCACCCCCAGCGACACATGGCCATCGGCCACACCGGGCCCCTGATAGCGGTCAAACAGACTGACGTCGGAGATCAATGTCTTGTCGACCTGGCCCACTGCGCGCAGGAGGTCGCCAGCTGCCATGTCGGCTTTCGCCAAGAAGGCAAAGTCACGTGACAAAGGTTGTAAGGCTGAAGCATCCAGCTTGGCCTTGGTCTTTGTGGGCTTCACCTTGGCCGGTGGCAGGGCATCGAGGAAAAGCTCAAAACCATAGACCGGTCCGTCCACCCCCATGGCTTTGAGGACGCGCGGATGCAGTTCGCCAAACTCCGCCAGTATGGTCTTAGGGCCGAGCTTAAATGTGCCAGACCGGCCAGGATGCCACCACGCCCGCGCACCTTGTACGGTTTGTAGGCCACCCATGGCGGCCCCCATGGCCTCCAGCATGGCCAACACATCGGCTTTCACGCTGAATACATCTGGTTTGGCCGCGCCATCCCAATGGCGAACATGACCCCGCGTGACACCGGCAATAACCATCTCCTGATCTTTCGGCCCATCGCCGCGATAGACCGGACCGGCTTCAAACAAGGCGAGGTCGCCAAAGCCGCGATCGGCATTGCGTTGGGCTGCTAATAGCAGATGGATCAAGGCGCTGGGTCGCATGCAATCGAGGTCTGAGGCGATGGGGTTGGCCAGAACCAAAGCCCCGCCGCCCTGGGCAGCGCCAAATAACTCACAGGTCGCGCGGCTGGCGAAGCTCCACGTCACCGCTTCCATCCAGCCGCGGGCAGCGAGGCTGCGTCGGCCTAAACGGACCCGGTTTTGCGCCGCGGTTAGTAGGGGCTCTTTCCTGCCTTTGCGCTCTGGCAATTTGGCCGTCGGCAAGCGGTCAAAGCCAGCGATGCGCGCAATGTCTTCGACCAGATCAGCGGGGCCTGCCACATCCCGCCGCCACGTGGGGACGCCAACTTTGCGGGTTCCCGCCCCGGTCACGTCCGGTGAGAAGCCCAAAGCAGTCAGGATGGTGTCAATTTCGCCATCGCTGAGGTCTAGGCCCGTCAAGCGATGCACTTCCTTGGTGGCAAAGGGCACGGCTTCTGGGGCCGCAGGAACTTCCCCGGCAATAATGACGTCTGAGGCGGTGCCGCCGCACAGCTCCAGGATCATTGCGGTGGCAAGCTCTAGCCCATCCACCATGAAACCTGAATCAACACCCCGCTCAAAGCGGTATTTGGCATCAGATTGGAGGCCTAAGGCGCGCGCGGTTTGAGCGATCGTCAAAGGCGCGAACAAGGCACTCTCGACAAAGACATCAACGGTCTCTTCAGAGCAACCCGACGACAGGCCACCCATAATGCCGCCCAAGCCCAGAGGTCCGGCTTCATCGCCAATGACACACATGGCGGAGGTCAACTCATACGTCTTGCCATCGAGGGCGACAAAGCTTTCGCCTGCCTCACCCATACGCGCCACAATGCCGCCGGTCAGTTTGGCCGCATCATAGACATGCAGAGGCCGAGCGCGGTCATAGGAAATGAAATTGGTGATATCAACCAGTGCATTGATCGGGCGCAGGCCAATGGCGCGCAATCGATCCGCCAGCCACGCAGGGCTTGGCCCATTTTTCACGCCCTTAATCAAGCGGCCCGCGAAAGCGGGGCAGGCCTCAGGCGCGTCGATGGTCACGGTCACCGGACAGGGGAAGCTGCCAGCTACTGGTTTAACTGAATGATCTTTCAGTGTGCCGAGACCGGCTGCAGCCAATTCACGCGCGATACCCACCACGCCGAGCCAATCGGGGCGGTTTGGCGTCACTTCAAAGTCGATCACCGCGTCAGCAAGGCCTAAAGCGGCAGCGGCGGGCGTGCCAACGGCCAGAGCGTCATCAAGCTCAAGGATGCCATCGCTCTCTTCGGCGGTTTCCAGCTCAGCCGCCGAACACAACATGCCGTTGGAGACCACGCCGCGCACGGCCCGCGGCTCCAACGTAATGCCGCTACCGGGAATAAAAGTACCCAAAGGCGCATAAACCGTTGTCAGGCCTGGCCGTGCATTGGGCGCACCGCAGACGATTTCCTTCATGCCGTCGATTGTTTCAACCTGGCAGACTTGCAAGCGGTCGGCATTGGGGTGACGCGCGGCCGCGACAATACGCGCGACTGAAAAAGCTTTCAGTTTGTCGGCTGGATCCTCCCAATGCTCGACTTCGAGGCCCGCCATCGTCATGGCGTCCAGCACTTCCGGCAGAGCAGCTTCGGTCGCCAGATGATCGCGAAGCCAAGACAAGGTGAATTTCATGGTGGCAGATTCCAGAGAAGTAAGTGGTTTAGTGCGCCTCAGCCCAGGTGCTGGCAGCACGCGCCTCAACCACCAGTGGCACCGTCAAGGCAACAGCAGGCAGGGCGGCGCGCTCCATCACCTTGGCAACCAGCGCACATGTGGCTTCGGCTTGGCTTGCCGGCGCTTCAAATACAAGCTCGTCATGCACTTGCAACAGCATTCTGGCCGACAAACCGGCTTCTTTCAGTGCCGCTGGCAGGCGGATCATCGCACGCTTGATGATGTCTGCTGCCGCCCCCTGCAATGGCGCGTTGATGGCCTGACGTTCGGCAAACGCCTGTTCGGCTTGGCTCTTGGCATGAATGCCGGGGACCCAGCAACGGCGGCCAAAAATGGTTTCGACATAGGTTTTTTCCCGCGCCATTGTCTTCATCGCGTCCATATAGGCCTGAATGCCGGGGAAGCGCTGCTTATACATGGCGATATAGTCGCGGGCCTCGCCCTGCGGGATCGAGAGCTGACGGGCCAGACCAAAGGCTGAGATGCCATAGATAATGCCGAAATTGATTGCTTTGGCTTTGCGGCGCACCATCGGGTCCATCCCGTCCAACGGCACGCCAAACATTTCTGATGCGGTCATGGCGTGAATGTCATGGCCGTCGATAAAGGCGCGCTTCAATTGGGGGATGTCGCCGACATGGGCCAACAGCCGTAACTCAATCTGGCTATAATCAGCAGAGATCAGCAGATTGCCCGGTTCTGCCACAAAGGCCTTGCGGATGCGGCGACCTTCTTCGGTGCGGATCGGAATATTCTGCAGATTGGGGTCGGTGGAGGATAACCGCCCCGTGGCCGCCCCAACCATGTTGAAGGATGTGTGGACCCGGCCAGTCCGCGCGTCGATGGCATCCTTGAGATTATCAGTATAGGTGCTCTTGAGCTTGGCCAAGGTGCGCCAATCCACAATGGTGCGCGGCAAGTCATGGCCTTGGGCGGCCAGGTCCTCCAGCGCATCCGCCCCGGTGGCCCATTGCCCGGTTGCGGTCTTCTTGCCGCCTGGCAAAGCCATTTTGCCAAACAAAATGTCGCCCAATTGCTTGGGACTGCCCAGATTGAAGTTTTCCCCGGCCTGCTCATGGGCTTGGGCTTCAAGTCCAGTCATGCGCTGGGCAAAATCGAGCGACAGGCGCGAGAGTTCCGCCACATCGACTTTGACGCCAGCTTGCTCCATCGCCGCAATGACAGGGACCAAGGGGCGCTCCAGCGTTTCATAGACAGTGGTGCAACGCTCCTGCACCAGACGCGGTTTCAAGATGTGCCACAGGCGCAAGGTGATGTCGGCATCTTCGGCGGCATAGGCCGTGGCCCGGTCAATCGGCACTTGATCAAAGCTGATCTGGGATTTGCCCGTGCCACACACATCCTTGAATGCGATGGGCTGATGGCCCAACAGGCGCAGCGATAAATCATCCATCCCATGGCTATTGCGTCCGGCATCAACCGCAAAACTCATCAGCATGGTGTCATCAATTGGATGGATGGCGATGCCGTGCTGGGCCATGACCGACAGATCATATTTCAGGTTCTGGCCGATCTTCAGGATGGCATCATCTTCTAAAACCGGCTTGAGACGGGCCAGAACATCACCCAACCCCAATTGACCGGGCAAGCGGGCGAGGCTGACCTCTGGGCTGGCGAAGAGATCACCAGTGCCACCCAGTGCACCCGCTCCACGATGGCCGACCGGGATATAGCAGGCAATGCCGGGCTCAACGGCCAGAGATAGGCCCACCAGACTGCCCGACACGCTATTGAGGGCGTCGGTCTCCGTATCAAAGGCGACATGGCCTTGGGTCCGCACACGCGCCAGCCAGTCATCAAGACGGGCCAAGTCGGTGATGGTTTCATAAGCTGAATGCTTGACCGGGGCATAAACGGCCGGGGGGATGACCGCTTGGCCTGGTTGTGCTTGAGGGCCAGCCGGCTGGGCAGGGGCAGGGGTCACGGGCGCGCCGATGCCGACTGGGCCATGGTCAGCCTTGTCAGCCACATAGCCATCACGCCGCAGCCCGGCTTCCACCCGCCCGGTCAAGGTGCGCAATTCCATGCGGCGTAGAAACTCCAGCAACACCTCCGGCTCGGGTTCGCGAACGCCAAAATGTTCCAGATGTTCCAGAACGGGCACATCATTCATCAGGGTCACCAGCCGCTTGGAAATCTCAATCTGTTCGCGGAACTGGATCAGCGTCTCCCGCCGCTTGGGCTGTTTGATCTCGTGCGCACGGTCGAGCAATTCTTCCAGCGTACCAAATGTTGCCAGTAATTCTGCCGCCGTCTTAACCCCGATGCCCGGCGCACCGGGCACATTGTCGGTGCTGTCGCCTGCCAAAGCCTGCACATCAATGACTTGGGCGGGGCCGACGCCAAATTTATCCATCACCGCTTCGGGCCCCAACGGGCGGTCCTTCATCGGATCATACAGGAAAATCTTGTCGGTGATCAGCTGCATCAGATCCTTGTCCGAGGACAGGATGCGCACCTTCGCACCTTTTTCGGCCGCTTGGCGCGCATAGGTGGCAATTAGATCGTCAGCCTCATAGCCCGGCAATTCAACAGACGGCAGGCCAAAGGCGCGGGTGGCCTCGCGTATCATCGGAAATTGCGGCACCAAATCTTCCGGGGCCGGTGGGCGGTTAGCCTTATAGGCGGGGTAAATGTCATTGCGGAACGTCGGGCCTGACGCATCAAAAATGACCGCAAGATGGGTCGGTTGGTCGCCGTCGCGCTCATCGGCCAACAGCTTGAAAATCATGTTGCAAAAGCCCGATACTGCACCAATCGGGGCTCCGTCACTTTTGCGCGTCAAAGGCGGCAAGCCATGAAAGGCCCGGAAAATATAGCCGGAGCCATCCACCAGAGTGACGCGGGAATCGGGGCCAATTGGATGAGTCATGACCCGACTTTAGGCCAGCCCCGCGCCACTTCCAAGCCGAGTTGATGTTTGACGTTCACCATGTCGGATCGCCCAGAATGCGGCTTCCGCCTAAGGCCGCATATGGGTGCTGACAGGTCCGGTTTGTAACACGCGACGGGCAAGTCCTGCCCACTCACACAGAAGGGGGCGGGTATCGCGCGGGTCGATGATTTCTTCAGCATAGAAGCTTTCAGCGGTCCGGAACGGGCTGCGCAGACCTTCCATCCAGGCTTTGATCTCAGCCAAGCGGGTTGCAGGGTCTGGATGGCTCTCCAATTCGCGCCGGAAGGCAGCTTCCACCCCGCCGTCCATGGGCAGGCTGCCCCAATCTCCCGATGGCCAGCAGAAGCGGGCTTTGGCGCGCGAGGGGTTGAACATGGCCGAGCCCGCCAGCCCATAGGCTTTGCGCATTACAACCGCACAGAAGGGCACGCGGGCTTGATAGATGGCACTCATTGCCCGAATGCCCGCGCGGGTTACGCCCGCCTGCTCATGCTTGCGACCGACAGCAAAACCCGGGCAATCGACAAAATGCACGATGGGAAGATGGAAGGTGTTCGCCAGATCGACAAAGCGCTCCACCTTGCGGGCCGCATCGGCTGTCCACGCCCCGTCCAAGACATAAGGGTCGCCTGCCATGATCGCGACAGGCCACCCATCCAGCCGGGCAAAGCCGGTGATAATCGACCGACCCCACGCCTTGCCCATTTCGAAAAATGAGCCTGCGTCGACACAGGCTTCCACAATCCTGCGGCTTTTGTAGGGGGTTACGCGGTCGCGCGGCACGATGGAGACAAGGAATTCTTCCTTGCGGTCTATCGGATCGCGACTGGGCAAACGCGCGGGCAGATCATCAACCGAACCTGGCACATAAGACAAAAACCGGCGCGCCATCGCCATGGCTTCCAATTCACTATCGACGGCGTCGTCCACCACCCCATTGCGGGCTTGGATCTCCCAACCGCCCAAGCCTTCTTTATCGATATCCTCACCGATGGCGCGCGCCACAGGAGGACCTGCAACAAAGACCTGGCTCAACCCTTTCACCATGACTGAATAATGGCTGGCGGCCACGCGTCCAGCTCCCAATCCGGCGCAGGGACCCAGTGCCAGCGAGACGACCGGGATCTGACCCAGATTGGCGACCACAACCTCCCAGCCAGGGGTTTCGGGAATATAGGTGCGGGGGTCCTTTTCCAGCATTTTGACGCTGCCACCCCCGCCGGTGCCGTCGACCATGCGGATCAGCGGCATGCGATATTCACCAGCAAACTTCTCAGCCTGCACCATTTTCTGCCAGATCGCCGCATCAGCGGCCCCGCCACGCACGGTGAAGTCATCGGCGATCACACCGACAGGCCGCCCCTCGATCCGCCCGCGCCCCGTGATCATGTTTGACGGGGTGAAACTGGCCAAGCTGCCATCGGCGGCATAATCGGCCACCCCGGCAATCTTGCCAATCTCGTGGAACGATCCCGGATCAAGCAGGGCGTCGACACGATCCCGCGCGGTCAGTTTGCCTTGCGACTTTTGCCGGGAGACGCGCTCGTCGCCGCCCATTTTTTCAGCCAGCGCCTCACGGGCGCGCAAGTGGTCGATTTCGGGTTTCCAGCTCATGGGGTCAGTCTAGACGCCCGTGGCCGGTGTGCAAGCCGATGCCCCAAGGTCACCTCAGCAGATAGTCGGCCAGCGCGCGCTGTTTGGCGGCGTCGACCCCGATCCGCAGCAAATAGCCGTCGATGCCGCCATCGCGGGCCACCATCTCATCCCATGCCGCCTGCAGGAAGTCCTGATGCACCCCGACCATGGGTCGCAAGGCTTCGGGGTCTATCACCCGGTTAAAGCGATTTCCCATCATTTGGGCATAGCCGTGCACCAGAGCCGGGTCTTGGGCGACGTGATTGGTCAGAAGATAATCTTGCAAAATAGTGTCGGGGTCCACGCCCAGCGCGTGCAAGATCAGCCCACATAAGATGCCTGTCCGATCCTTGCCGGCGGCACAATGGATGACGACCGGCCCATGGCCTGCAACCAGCCGGTCGAATGTCTGGTTAAACAGCGCCAGATGTTGGGGCTCCCACGGGATGCGCCGATAGGATGATATCATGTGCTCATGGGTCGCTGCAGGACTAAGCTCGCCGTCGCGGATGAATTGCAAATGGGGCGGCAAGGTCTCCCCATCGCCATCACCCAGTGTGGAGGACAAGATATCGACCTCCAGGCCGTCGAGTTGGTTGGGTTGCAGGTCTCGTTCTTGACCGCGGCGCAAATCCACCACCACTTTGATCCCTGTTTGGGCGAAGGCTTCACGGCCCTGCTGGGTCAATTGCGCATAATTGGCCGAGCGGTACAAAATGCCCGCTTGCACCGTGCGACCAGATTGGGTTGGATAGGCCCCGAAATCACGGAAATTTCGGACGCCGTCAACGTGAATAAAGGGGGGCGGTAAGGATGAGGTCATCACATGGACATGGACTACACAACCTTCCGCTTCAAGACGTCTGACGGTCTAAACCTCGCATGGACTGAGGCTGGTGCGCCCAGTGGGCGACCCACATTGATCCTGCATGGCTTTCTGGCCAGCGCCCAGTTGAACTGGGTTGAGCCCGGATTGGTTGCTGCCATGGCCAAAACAGGGCGCCGCTTGATCCTGCCCGACTTTCGCGGTCATGGCCGGTCAGATGCCCCAAAGGATGCCGCCTTCTATCCCAAGGATGTATTGGCACAGGACCAAGAGGCGCTGTTGGCCCAGCTGGGAGTCACCGATTTCGACTTGGTGGGATATTCTCTGGGGGCTCGGATGGCGGTTCGACTGCTTGCCCGAGGCCATGTCAGACCGGGCAACGTGTTTCTTGGCGGGATGGGGCTGGCGGGTATCACCACGGTCGGAACACGTATGGCCTATTTTGAAGATGCGATCCGCAATGGTCCCAAGGCCCGCGACGCCCGTGCCGGAACCTATGTGCATGCAATCCTCAAGGACCGCGGCATGAGCCCGGAAGCAGCCTTGAATGTCTTGGGCACACAGCTTTCCACACCGCCGGACGTGCTGGCCAGCATCACCGTCCCGGTCGTGGTGGTCAATGGCGAACAGGATCAGGACAATGGCGATCCTGTGGCTCTTGCCGCTGGTCTGGGCAATGCCCGATGCCAATTGGTGCCCGGCAATCACCTCAGCGCCGTGGCAGAGCCTGCTTTCCGCGACGCACTGGTGGCGTTCTTGGGAGTGGCGTGACGACTTAAGGGCGCGTCGCTCGGCCAGAACGCCTCGGATGAAACCTTTTTAATCCCACCCTGTCTTGAACCCTGCGACGGGTGTTGCCAAAGCTCGCCCATCGCGAAGCGCTTTTGCTTCGCAGTCGAAACAAGTCTGGAGTGTGCGATGTTTGTCCTTTCAAAGCGGGATTTTGGCTTCGGATTGATGGGAATGTTCGGCACCACCACCTCCGCAGCCGCAGGGGAGACTGGTGGGCAGTCGCACGTTGGCTCGGTTGAACTAACCTTCTTAAAGGCCAATGATGGCGAAAACGATTCCTTGGCGCGCTTCATCAGACAAAACTGGTTTGCTATGGACCAAATTGCGGTTGAGCGCGGTTTGATGGTTGACTATCGACTCCTCGTCTCAACAGGCAACGCGCCTGATTGGGATATGGTTGTGGTGGTCGGCTATCCTAACCAGGATGGCTATACGGGAATCGCAAAGGAATTTGAGGCCATCCGAGCGGCTCATACGACCGTGCCAATCAATGGCAAGACGCTGCGCCAATTGGGTTCAATTGTCTCAAGTCGACGGCTAGTGCCAGGCTGACTTGATGGTTCGCACGGGGTTTGATCACCGATTCGCTGTCATCCCGGACGGCGAAGCCGATCCGGGATCTTGTGCCGCACATGCGCGAGGGGGTCCCCGCTCTGCGCTTCGCTCCGGCGGGGATGACATCGTTTAGAGAAGGTTTTTGTCTGGAAGCCCTTTGGTGCCCAATCTGATCACCAAAGCGGTTCTAAGTGGAAATCTATAGGCCGCTGTCATCCCGGACGGCGAAGCCGATCCGGGATCTTGTGGCGCACATGCGCAAAGAGGTTCTCTCTCTCCGACGGGAATGACCTGACCCTAAAGCCCCAGGACGTCAGCCATGGAATAGAGGCCGGGTTTCTGGCCTACAGCCCAGCGCGCGGCAGCCAGTGCCCCTTTTGCGAAAATGGTCCGGTTAAGGGCCGAATGGCTGAAGCGGATCACTTCGTCATCGCTGGCAAACATCACCTCATGCTCACCAATAATCCCGCCGCCACGCGCACTTGCATAGCCAATCTCGCCAGCCTTGCGCGCAGATGCGCCGCCATGGCGGTCATAGCTGGCCACCTCAGAGTGGCTGACATGCCGCCCCTCTGCTGCGGCCTGCCCCAACATTAGGGCTGTCCCGGACGGTGCATCGACTTTTCGGCGGTGATGCGCTTCAAAAATCTCAATGTCCCAGTCAGGTCCCAGCCTTTCGGCAGCCTGCTTCACCAAGCCCATCAAGAGATTGATCCCAAGTGAGAAGTTACCACTGCGGACAATGGCGAAATGGTGCGCGGCCTCAGCAATCTGGGCCTCTTGTGCGACATCAAAACCAGTCGTGCCCAGCACGATCGCACGCACGCGTGTGGCTCTGAGCGCATCAAGCGCCGACAGGGAAGCCGACGGTGTTGTGAAATCAACCCAGACCTCAGCTTTATGTGCGGCAGCTTCAGGACTGTCCAAACAGACCACACCCAAGGCGTCCCCCTGAGCCAGTATGCCCAAATCTGCCCCGAGAGCTGGATTGTCCGCGCGCTCGCTACCGCCGACAATCGCCAGACCCCGTTCGTCGCTGGCTGCGGCGATCAAAGCCCGCCCCATGCGACCGGCCGCCCCGGCTATGGCAAGTTGTATCGTCATACCCCATCGATAGTCCGGGCAGGGTCAGCGATGCAAGCGCCAAGGCGAGGCCTGATCCAGTTTTGCCTGAAGACGGAAGTCCTTGGGGGATTGGCCGACAATCTTCTTAAAGGCTTTGGAGAAGGCAAACGCATCACTGAAACCCGCCACACGGGCCACATGTTCCAATGTTTGGGGGGTCTCTGCCAACAGGTTCATCGCCCGTTGGACCCGCAGATTGCGCAGATAGCTTAAAGGTGTGTCTCCCATGGCGCGACGAAACCGTTCAGCAAAAACTGTGCGTGAGAGGCCCGCCCGCCCGGCCAGCGCGTCCAACGTCCAAGCCTCTGTCGGGTCTGCGTGCAGCGCGGCAACAGCCTTACGGATTTGCAGGTCGGCAATGGCATAGCTCCAGCCGGGCTTGGCATGGCCGATACGATTGACCATTTCACGTATCAGATAGGTGAAAATCACATCCAAAAGCCCGTAGATGATCGTCTGTCCACCCAGTGACGGTCGACGCAATTCCTCGTCCAATAGCCCGATGGTGAGGGTCAAAGGGTGGAAACTCCCGAGGCTTTGGGTGTTGAGGACAAACCAATCGGGGATTTCACGGAAGAGCGCATGGATTGGGTTATTCCAAAACTGATAAGCGCCGCTGATCAAACTGCTCGTCGCCGGGCACGGCGCAAAATCCGGACCGGGTTGAGCAAATTCCCCGGCGACAGAAACCTTGTGCATGGGATCATAGCTGCGCGATGTGCTCAGCACATGTGTGCAGCCACGGGCCATCAAGGCGACCGAACCAGCCGCTAATTCCAAGGGCTCGGCGAGGCTGGGGGCATGTATGTGGATTTGTCCGCGCGTGACGACATGCAGGCCCATGCTGCGATCACAGGGGAATTCCAACGCCGTCAAATCGTCCAGATTGCGCAAGTCCAATACGCGCCTTTTCAAGCCCGCCTCATGCAAAACGTCAGTTAGGAGATCCATTGCCCTGCCTGCTAGCTGTCATGCCAATCTATATTCCGAACTCATTGACATGAAAAATGAGATTTTAGCCATTCTTCATCCCACCTCACGACTTTAAATGCAAGCCTTCGAATTGAAGGAGAATCCCAATGTCAACAATTCTTGTGATCGGTGCCAATGGTACAGTCGGTACACATTTGGTCGGCCATTTAGCCGACATGGGCCATAATGTTCGCCGGGCCACCAGTCGGCCCCCTGAAGCTGCTGGAGACGTTCACCTCAATCTTGTGACGGGGGCAGGTCTTGGCGATGCTGTCGCTGGGGTTGATGCTGCATTCTTGCTCTCACCTCCGGGCCACACCAATCAGAACGTGCTGCTCAATCCGGTGATTGATCAGGCTGTTGCCAGGGGTGTCCGCAAGATCGTTCTGATGACGGCGATGGGGGCCAATGCGGACGAGGCCAATCCCTTGCGTCAAGTCGAGCGCCATCTGGAGCAATCTGGTCTGACCTATAACATCATCCGCCCAAATTGGTTCATGCAGAACTTCCATACCTTCTGGCTTCAGCCGATTTTGACGGAGGGCAAAATCCTGTTGCCCGTTGGCAAGGCGAAGGGCAGCTTTATTGACGCCCGCGATATTGCGTCGGTGGCAGCGGTCTTGCTGGCGACACCAAAATTCGACAATCAGGCGTTTGACCTCACTGGTGGGGAGGCGCTTGACCATGATGAGGCTGCAGCACTTCTGTCAGCGGCTACCGGGCGCCGGATCGTCTATGAGGAGATTTCAGAGGAGGACATGCTGGGCCAATTGCGGGCCGCAGGTTTGCCAGAAGACTATGCGCGCTTCCTCATTGTGATCCTCGGCTTTTTCAAGGCGGGCTATGCAGAAGCCGTAACTCCCGCTGTTGCTCAAATTACAGGCGTACAGCCGCGTCGCTTTGCCGATTATGCACAAGACTTCAAGGATTTATGGCTGGGGTAGGGCCTCTTTACAAATGCCAGTCAGGCGCTGGAGCAGCCAGGCTGGCCCGGATGTCGCGCGGGTATCGGGCGCGGGTGGCTAGCCGACCAAGGCAGGCACTTTCGGCTTTGTCCATGTTTGTCGTATGATGATTACGCCCAAAGCAAGAAGCCAGATATGCATCGCCGTGGTGGTCATCGCGATACTAATGCCTTCAAAGCCGAACAACTCGCAGGCGGGCAGGGCGACAATGATTGCGGTGACAAAGCCGATATAGCCAAGTAGCGGTGGCAGGTGTTTTTTCGTCACAATCAGAAGTGAAATGGTGAACAACCAAGCAGACGCCAACAGGGCGACACCAAGAACCTCCCCGATGGACCCGCCCCAGCTATTGACGGCGGTTTGAGTGATTTCAATGGCTCTCTGCGCGACTGGGTCCTGTGGGGCGGCGTAAGTTTCTGCTAAGTCGGTGGATGCTGTCAGCCAGCGAATGATGCCGATGGCGCGGGCGAGCGCAGAGGCGACCCCCAGTGATACTGCCAAGCTGACCAGAACCGATGGCCGCTCGCTCTGGCCATTGGCAAGCCAAGCAATGCTGGCCCCAACCACAATCCAGAGCAGGGAATAAAGCAGGTAAATGCCATAACCTAGGCGTACCTGGTCGAGATGTTCCAAGATCATAGGCAGAACCATGGCTGGAGGAAAATCCAGACTGGCGGGCCATTCGATGGCAGCCCCCAGAATGATCAAAGGCGCAAAGATAAGGAGCGCTTCGGCAATCACCAGAAGACCAATGGCGCGAACTGCGAGTCGGGATGTCATCAGCATGTCTTTCCGTTCAGGCAACAACAGCGAGGTGTCATCTCAAAATCTGCTGGTTGGCCTTGGGTTGGCGGGTCGTGCGACCGTCGCACTAATCAAATCTGGATGCGATTGACTTAAATTGAATAATCAGCATTCATTTTTGAATGAATTGCCGTGGAAAGGTGACGCGATGCAGACTCTCGACTGGTCCCTGATTCAATCCTTTACGGCGGTTGTGGAAGCCGGCTCGCTGGCCGGTGCCGCGCGCCTGGCACGTGGCAGTCAACCAACAATGAGCCGTCATATGGCGGTGTTGGAGGCCAAGCTTGGTGTTCAATTGTTTGACCGCACCGGGTCAGGCCTTGTGCTGACACCAACCGGCGTTGCTCTGTATGAAGAGGCCCGGCGCATGGGCGAGGCATCCAAACGCTTTGCCCTAACAGCCGTTGGTCAGGCTGAGTCGATCGCTGGCACCATCCGGATTTCAGCCAGCGACATCATGGCGACGTGGGTCTTGCCGCCTCTTTTGACCAGACTCAATCAGCTTGAGCCCGAGATAACAATTGAGTTGGTCTCTTCGGACCAATCTTCCAATCTTTTGATGCGCGAAGCCGATATTGCGGTGCGTATGTTCCGCCCTACCCAAGCAGAATTGATCACGAGGAAGGTGGGATCTGTCAAAATCGGTATGTATGCTGCACGGAATTATCTTGACCGTCACGGCATACCGCAGTCCCCGGAGGACTTGAACAATCATGTCTTAATCTGCGGCGATCGCAACACCGAGATTGAGGATGGTTTCAAGGCGGCGGGTGTTGATCTACGGCCTGAAACCTTTCGCTTTCGCTGTGACAGTCGCCATGTTCAGTGGCAGATGGTGTTGGCCGGATTTGGGATCGGCTTTATCCAAAGGGAGGTCGGCGATTATGCACCTGATATCGTGGCGGTTTTACCACACCAATCCCTGGCCGACTTGCCGATCTGGCTGACGTGTCACGCCGAGTTACGGACGAGCCGCCGCGTCCGGCGGGTCTATGACTTTCTCGCGGCAGAGCTTTGCCGGGGCTATGGTGCCTAGGTCCGTCAGGCGTAAGCCGCCTATTCCTTGAAGGCTTCATCCTGCCATTAAACAGCCCTGCATGCTGCGGCACGTATCTTCAGAGAGGCTGCCCACTAAGCATGTCACGTTGAGCCTGAAAAAAACGACACGTCGCTGGCTTGGGCCCAGACTTGGGACAGAGGCCGTTCAATGTGTCCGGTCGTTTGTGCTTGACCGAGTTGGGACGGCGGTTACCATCGCGCTGGACCATAAAGACCCGCCGGGCGAACCCGTGCGACCGATAGGGAGCTTCAGCGTGATCAAAGGATTGCACCATGCAGGTCTGAGTGTGGCAAATCTTGAAGCGGCGATGGCTTTCTATCAGAGTGCGCAAGCCTTTGAGCTGATCAGTCGCTTCGCCGTGCCAGATCGTACCGATTTACGGGTGATGATGGGGGTGGCCAATTCCCAGTGCGAGATTGCGCTCTTGCGCGGTCCGACCGGGTTTTTAGAATTATTTGAATTCGCCTTTCCCACACCGAGCCATGGGCGGCCCAATGTTTTTGAGGCTGGCCTGCGCCACATATGCATCCAAGCAGTGGACGGCAACCAGCTCTATGATGACCTAGTCTCCGCCGGGGCCAAGAGCCACGCGAGGCCTTCAGGACTGGGCACCGGCAATCTCTATTGTTACGTGCGGGACCCTGAGGACAATATCCTCGAGCTTGAAGGTCTGCCTTATGCTGAAGGCGTCGAAAGCCCGCCTTGGTTTGCCCATGTGGCTTTGGTCACGCCTGATATCAAACGCCTCTCAGATTTCTACGCAGAGGTGACAGGTGCACCCGTGCATGCTTCGGGCCACTTTGGCCCAAATCGCAAATATGATGTGGTTGCTGGCTTGGATGATATTGTCTTTGACGGGGCTTGGGTCAAAGCAGGCCCCTTGACGCTTGAGTTTTGGCAATATCATCAGCCACCGACTTTATCCAAACCCAAAGCGGATGCCTCTGGCCTGGGCTGGAGCCATTTTGCGCTGGAAGTCGATGATCTTGATGCTGACTACCACCGCCTGATGGCGGCCGGGGTGGCGTTTCACAGCCCGCCGATGAGCAATGGAGCCGTTCGCTTTGTTTATGGCCGAGACCCGGACGGCAATGTTTTTGAGCTTCTCCAAGTGCTCCCCGGCCATGAGCATCTCTCACTTGATTGGGTGAGCGGAAAGGATCTGCCTGCCCAGATTGATCAGCTGGTTGCGCACTATTACCGCAGCCGCAATAACACCGGGGTCGGTGGATGATCGGTCCCGGCCTGACGGATGGGGAGCTTTTTCAGACTGGCTTTCAGTCCATCAACTCGGTGCGATTGCATGTCGCGCGCAGGGTCGGGGGAAATGGGTCTGCCCTGCCTGTCCTGTGTCTTCATGGATTTCCCGATATCTGGACGATCTGGCGCGAAACGGTTCGTCACTTGCCAGCCGACAGGCTCTACATCATGCCTGACCAGCGCGGTTATCATCTTTCAGACAAGCCTGAAGGCTTGGACGCCTACGCCCCCGAACGCCTATTGGGGGATATCAAAGAACTGATCATGGTCCATTCCCAAACAGGCCGTGTGGTTCTGGCCGGTCATGATTGGGGTGGGGTCTTGGCCGCTTGGTTTGCGGCTCGCTTTCCTGAGCACGTACACCAACTCATTTTGATAAATGCGGTTCATCCTGCAGCCCTACAGAAAGCCTTGATCCTAGACGGTGATCAGCGGGCGGCCTCAGCCTATATGGCTGGGTTTAAGTCTGGGGCGTTGGAAGCTGCTTGGCAACGCGACCCCAGCAGCAATCCGTTTACAGCCTGGTTCCAACAAGCCGCCAGTGATGGTCGTATGCCGGCCGATGAAGCCGCACTTTATGCCAAGGCCTGGGCGGACCCCGATCGTTGGCGGGCGGCGATTGACTGGTATCGGGCCAGCCCATTTGACCTTGACGTGGGTCCTGACCTGCCTGATTGGGTGCAGGCAGGCGATTGGCACGTCACGGCACCCACGCTTCTGATCTGGGGGGAGGCTGATCCTGTCTTTACAGCCAAAACGCGTGAGGCCATGGCCAGTTATTTCAACCAGCTGACTGTCGCATGTCTGCCCGATATCGGGCACAATCCCCTACGTGATGCACCGGCCCGCGTGGCGGCCGCTATGGCTGGTTTTCTTGATCAAGGACACGATGATGGCGAACACTAATTTGGGATTGCTTGGGCGGGTGGCCATGATCACCGGGGCAGCCCGCGGCATCGGCCGGGCTGCCTTGCACCGAATGATCGACGAAGGTGTGCATGTGCTGGCATGGGACGTCGATCCGGCATGGGCCGAAGAGCTCAAAACCATTCCAACACCCGATCATGTGCAAATCCGTGCCTTTATTGGCGATGTTTGTGAAAGTCTGGCTTGGCAACAGGCCGTGGCCAGCGCCCTCGATCATTTTGGTCGGCTGGACTTTTTGTTCTCAAATGCCGGGATATCGGGGCCAGCACAGCCGGTCTCACGCTATGAGGAAGCAGACTTCGACAGGGTCATGGCGATCAATGCACGGGGGGTCTATCTCGGCCTCAAATATGTCGGCCAGCACCTAAGCCAGCAGGGCCGGGGTGTGATCGTCAAT
Organism: Candidatus Phycosocius bacilliformis; assembly: GCF_003112735.1. GTDB lineage: Bacteria > Pseudomonadota > Alphaproteobacteria > Caulobacterales > Aquidulcibacteraceae > Aquidulcibacter > Aquidulcibacter bacilliformis. Next base: position 210,757 of record NZ_BFBR01000004.1, on the reverse strand, counting down.
GTTGCTTCAATCAGCGGGCTCGGTGGGGGCGGCAATATCTTTGCTTATACCGCCAGCAAGCATGCGGTCATTGGCATGACGAAATCGGCTGCGGTCCATTATGCGCCACTTGGGGTGCGGGTTGTAGCCGTGTGTCCGTCTCCAACGGACACGGACATGATGGCCTATGCAGAGCGCGCGGTGATGCCCGACAATCCTCAAGCCGCCCGGCCAATCTTCACCCAAGGTATACCGATGGGCCGCTATGCCCAACCCGACGAGATCGCCAGTGTTTTTGCTTTTCTGATCTCAGAGCAAGCGTCCTTCCTGACTGGCACGATTGTGCCTGTCGATGGTGGATGCATGGCGCGTTAGATCGCGGTTAGGGTGGGTTTAGCCCTCGTCGGTGAGCAGGGTCTCAACGGCAATTCTGCCATCCACACTGTTCAGAAGACTGCTGCCGGTCACGCGGGTTCGTACGCCTTGCCCATCAATGCGGCCCCATTGCCAGAGCAGGGCGATATGGCCCCCAAAGGCGACTTCACGTTCAAAAATGATGTGCGACTGGGGATAGGTCAAAAACTGCTTCAACCACCATGCCTTCAGATCACGGAGACCGCCACGATCCTCAGGGCCCTGCCAGACCAGCCCGTCGTGATAAAGCTGTTTGAGGCTTGCCAGGGACCGGCCATTCCAGAGTGTGTGAAGCTGACAACTTGTCTCGCTAAAGCCCGATAGCGGCCCAGGTCCGATTTGCCCGCGCCCAGAATCCAACTCACCCAAAAGGCCATGATGGGTAGAAAGCGGTGTTTCGGCTTTTCCCTGCGTAATCACCACATCGGCAGCGATGCGATCATTCTCGTACCAGGCCCAATGGTGTCGGCGAACCCGGACGCCATCGGGCGATAGCCATTCCAGATCGACAAATGTGTCGGTTCCGGCATGTATGGTCACGTCCCAGCCTTCAAACCGGGCCAAGTCTGACAGAATTGCCTGACGAATGGCGCTTCGCCCGAACAGCCGCCCACCCTGCTGCCGCCGAATGGCGCGGTGCAGATAGAGCCGATCAAGGGCTGCAACATCGTGATCGAGATAAAGTGCGCTGAGCAGGTCAACAAAAGTCATGGCTGTCACGACCCGCCACTCAGCTGGTGCCACAGGGCGATCTCATCAAAAATCGTTGTCTCGTCCACAATCACACCGTCCAATGTGCGCCAGTGACTGACCGCGAGGATATAAAGCGGCACTCCGGTTGCTGATCCATAGAGTCCGGTGCTGTCGTGGCGTCCGGCCAGACTCCAGCGGACCGCAATGTCGGTATAGGGACCTTCTTGGACTGCGCCGACGTGATCCACCCGTATCCGTGCACCTTGGGACATTGAGAGGAGCGCGCCAATCCATCCTGAAATCTCACCATGCCCAAACAAGTAGCGCGCGTCAGGGCCTGCCCAATGCGCATGGGGGGCATAAACCTCCCGCACCCGCGCCAACCGCCTCAAATTCCAGATTTGCGCGAAGACCAGATGCGCAAATTCTTCAGGCTTATCAGCAGGATTGGGGAAGGTCGGCGTGGAGAATGCCGGCATGTTCTGGGATAGGATGTCGTCCATGTGCCGCTGGCGCCAATCAGCAATACCCAGACGCGCAGCTGGCGAAAGCGTGGCTTGTGCCTGGCCTAAGGTTTTCGCGCATAAGCCCAAGTCACGGGCGATCTTCGCATTGTCCCGGACGAGCCATTCTTCAATGATGCGATTTTCGCGGCACAAGCAGTCAGCGATGGTGGTAAAACAGACTTGCCGCCCAGTTGGGGGCCCAAATTCGCCATCGCCAAGATGGGTGGCATGACTGGTGATGCGATGGGATGAGTGATAGCCCGCCGTTTCGTTCCCCGACCAAATGACCGCTTCACCGACCAGAGTTCGGTCGGGAAAACTATTGAGCGTCTTCAACGTCCCGGCAATCACGCCATCGACCCCGGCGACTTCCCCACTCATCAAATGGATCGGACAATCGGCACCATAATGGGTGGTGATCAGGCCTATATCTTTTTCTTCCCAGATCCGATGGGTGCAGCGGATGATATAATCCACAATATCGACATAGAGATCATCAAAGCCTTGCAAGGGCTGTCGTCGGGGTCCTTGGGGACCTAACAGGTCAGAAATGTCACGGCCATAGAGGCCCAAAGCAGTCATCGCGGCTTCAAACTTTCTTCACGACATGAATGAGGCTGTCGGCTGCGGCAATGATAGCAGGCTGGCGACCCAGGGGTATGGACAAAGTATCGCCCGCGGCAAGATCCAAGGCGCCATCATCGCACACCAGCTTGGCGGCACCTTGATGAATGAAGATAACGCTGCCGGCACAATCGGTCAGCAAATCACCCGGCTTAAGGCTGACTTGCGACAGGGAGAAGCCATGTTCGCCGCGCAATATGCCATCCTTATGGATGATCGGGTGCGAGCCAGGTTTGGCCTTGGCCACAAAGCCTGCTGCCTCCGCAGCACTTGGCACGTGTAAAGCGGCAACTTGCTCAGCAGTGGTTTCCGGCATGATGGCAGCGTCTGGGGGAACTTTTTGACCGGCAATCGTATCAATCAGTTGGCCTGATTCCAACAGCACGAGCCCATGTTCGCGGGCGAGCCGAAAGACCTCCGGGGCCCACAAGACGCGACCGGGATCATCTTCGCCCAACACGGCCCAAAGAAACCCCGTATCGCTTCCGATATTGGTAAAGCCACGGAACATGCCGGTGGGAATGGAAATGACATCCCCAGGCCCCAGTTTGACCTGCGCATCTTGACCATACTCACCAAGGTCAAAACGCCAGTGCCCCGAATGCACCAGAAACACTTCTGCGGTGTCATGGCTGTGTTGGGAATTGACACAGGCGGGCGGCTGGCGTGCGCCACCGATGTTAAAGCCGTGCGGTTCGGCAATATGAACATATTGTTCTGGGTTCTCCGAGACGCCCGGCCCAATAATGGTGAAATTTTCCTTGGCTTCAGACCCAGGTGTTCTGCAGTCGATAAAGGCGTTGTAGCAGGGACGCAGATCAACATAGCGGACAAGTCGCGCTTCCCAATCCCGCCGTGTCGTTAAGTCCTGCGATTCTGGGGCGGTAGAGACAAAATCTTGGGTCACCCAAACCATCCAATCAGCTGAGCCTGCCAGTCCACAGACATTTTCAACACCCCAAAAGCGTCGGGCCTCAAAATAAGGGTTTACGACCGTTGCATTCGAAGTCAATATGCTTTGGATGATCGATCCAAAAAACCTGAAGCGCGATTACTGGCAGATTTTGCAAACCAACAGCGACATGGCGACCCATGTCGATCGCTTGCTGGGGCATCTTTATGCGTCCAATGCAACGCTATCTGTCTGTGCGCCGTTCGACCGCAGTGCCGGAGATGCTCTGGTGGGGCGCGAGGCCATCAAGCAGCATTTCTTCGCGCCTCTTCTGGCCTCCTTTTCAGGTCTTGAGCGGCGAACAGACATTTTGTTGCAGGGCCAGTTTAAGGGCGGTGACTGGCTGGCCAGTTATGGCTGGCTGGTCGGTCGTTTCGACAGGCCATTTTTCGGACTTAAGCCGACATCGCGATTCCACTGGCTACGTTTTGGCTGGTTTGAGCGGGTTGAACAGGGGCAGGTGGTTGAAAGCATTGTCCTTCTTGATATCGCCCGCTTGCTGATTGAGTGTGGTGCCTGGCCTCTGCGGGCGCAATTGGGCGAAACGTGGTCGCCGGTGCCGCGGACGCAGGATGGGCTGGGGCTTGTGGGCATCGACCCTACGGAGGGTGACAAGAGCTTGAAGCTGGTCGAGGCCATGATTGCAGGTCTGATGCGTTATGATGGAAAATCCCTCAAAAGCATGGGGATGACGCAGTTTTGGACGCCAGAATTTTATTGGTACGGCCCAGGTGGCATTGGCAGCGCCCGTGGTCACCACAATTATGAACAAACCCACCAGCGCCCATTTCTGACCGCCTTCCCTGACCGGATCGGCGGCAATCATCGCTGCCGGATTGGCGAGGGGACTTATGTCGCGTCCTCGGGATGGCCCAGCATCAATGCCACGCATGCCGGAGACGGCTGGCTGGGGCTGAGCGCAACGGGCAAGCGTATCACGATGCGGGTGATGGACTTCTGGCGTCGTGACGGGGATTTCTTGGACGAGAATTGGGTCTTCATCGACATGGTCGATCTTCTCAAACAATTTGGCATTGATCTGTTTGCTGACCTTGGTGCATCGGCGGAGCCGCGGGGGACACAATGAAATTTGAAGCACTGGATTGGGCAATCGTTATCGCCTTTTTGATCGGCAATCTGGTGCTTGGCTATATTCTTGGCCGCAAAGTCACCACCGCGAAGGAATTTAATCTCGGCAGCGGCAACACACCTTGGTGGGCCATCGGCCTGTCTGTGATTGCAACCTATATCAGTGCGCTGTCATTCCTGGGTGCACCGGCTTGGGCCTATAAGGACGGTCTGGCAGCTCTGGCCATACATCTGAACTATCCGATTGTTATCATTCTTGTAACCGGCTTTTTCCTGCCCTTCTTTTACATGAGTGGCGTCGCCTCGATCTATGAATATCAAGAGCGCCGGTTTGGTCAGCTTTCGCGGGCCGTGATGTCGTCGATCTTTTTGGTGACGCAGGGACTTTCCACCGCAGCCATTCTGTTTGCCACGGCCCTTGTGTTGAAGTTTATCACCGGCATTTCCATTCCTGCGGCTGTGGTCATCATCACCATTATGGCGCTGATTTACACAACCATGGGCGGCATGCTTGCTGTGATCTGGACCGATGTCTTTCAGGCCGTTGTATTGTTTGGTGGCGCGATCATCATTCTGATCGCTTTATTTGTATCCATGCCCACCCCGGTCGGTGAGGTATTGGCGCATCTGAAGCAATTGGGACGCCTCAGCGCGATTGACACAACCCCGGACCCAACCGTCGCCACAACGATCTATTCAGGCCTTTTGGGCATGACGCTGTTCCACATCACTGTCTATGGTGCCAACCAAATGATGGTTCAGCGCACGCTGGGGGCCAAGAGTATTGGCGATGCCAAGAAATCCTATCTGTTGATGGGCTATGCCGCGTTTCCAATCTATTTCCTCTTCTTTTTCATCGGTGTGCTGGCTTATGGCTATTATGACGGTAAGCCATTTGATCAGCCCAATCAGATCATTCTGCAATTTGCCGCTGAATCAGGCGTTCCAGGCCTTCTGGGCATTTTGGCCGCGGCAGTCCTTGCTGCCTCTATGTCGACTTTAAGTTCGGCGTTTAACTCCATGGCAACCGCCAGTGTCGTCGACTTCTACCAACGCTACTTCAAGAAAGATGGCGATGATGCCCATTATTTGCGCGCGACCCGGTATGCGACAGTGTTGTGGGCTGTCATCATCATTGGCCCGGCGATCCTCTATGCCCAGTCCAGCGGCTCGATCCTTGAGGTCTTAAGCAAGATTGGCAGCTATTTTGTCGGTGCCAAGCTCGGCATGTATGGCTTGGGATTTTTTTCCAAACACACCACCGAACGTGGCCTCATGGTAGGTGTGGTGGCGGGCTTTGCCATCATTTCGTTTGTGGCCACGCAGACCGAGATTGCATGGCCCTGGTTCTGCCTGATCGGAGGAACAGCTACCATTGTTGTGGGCTGGACGGCCAGCCGCCTGCTCGACGGCAAGCAAGCCGAATGGTCACCTTTCTCGGTGCCGGGCCAGCAAGCCCGCTTTGCGCGCGAGGGCAGACCGCTCAAGGATGGCAATTGGAACACCATGCCCGGCGCGATTGATCGGCAAAGCCTTTGGCTCTTGGCCTATCTGGCGGCAACCTTGGTGGGGCTTGCGCTGTTTGAGCATATGGTCTGATCTCATCAGGCTTGCATGCGCATGCGTATAATCGATCCAGCAATCAGTACGCCACCGTCTATGGACGCGGGCCGTGTCGACAATTCTGCAACACTTGTCTGATTCTCGTGCGTAAGTGCCCATTTTTGTGTCTGGGGTTGGGATCAGCCTGATAAATTCTGCTTGCATTCGAAGTCATTATGCAATCATATCTTTGCACGAAAAACCGAGGGGGATCTTGCGATGCTTAATGATTTCGTCACTCACGCGACAAGAAAGACTCTTTTAGCAACCATTTCAGGCTTGGCATTTGTGGTCGCGACCCCAGCCTTCGCCCAGCAAAGCACATCTGAAGCCACGGCCGAGCCCGAGCGCGGGATTGAGACGGTGGTTGTGACTGCCCAGCGTCGGGAAGAAAACCTGCAGAATGTCCCGCTGTCGGTTTCGGCCTTTAGCGCGGCTCAGATCCAGTCGCGCGGTTTGACCGATATGTCGCGTCTGGAGAATGCGGTCCCTGGTTTGACTTTCGGCCGTTCGGGCGTGGATGCGCGTCCGGCCATACGCGGTGTTCGCACTGAAAATGTTGGCGTCAATGGCGATACCACCATCGGCTTCTTTATTGACGGGGTCTATCAGTCGCGCGCCGCCCAAGCCACTTTGGGCTTTGTCGATCTTGAGCGTGTTGAAGTGCTGCGTGGGCCTCAGGGCACCTTGTATGGCCGCAATACGTTCGGTGGAAACATCTCGATTGCGACCGCTCAGCCCCGGCTTGGCCAGTTCAAAGCGGGGCTCGACGTGACGGTCGGCGAGAATAACAAGGTGCGGATCGAGCCGTTTGTGAATATCCCTGTGTCTGACATTGCTGCTCTGCGGATCAGTGGTGTGTCTGAGGATGATGATGGTTACGTCAAAAACGTGAACCCAAGCGGCAATAATCTGTTTGACGAAAACACCCGTTATGCTCGCGCGGCCCTCTTGCTGAAGCCGACCGACAGGTTGACCGCCACAATCAAGATTGACCGGGGAAGCCGGGGTGGTGCCGGCGGATCAGCCTTTGGCTATAAATTGGTGGGTACGTTCTTTGACGTCCCGTCCAACCAGCAATTGTTCAATGCAACACCGATCCGCAATCTAAACACGCGTGGCGGTAACCGTGACGGCGTGGTCGATGCGCCATTGACGATTGATGCCGGTATTCCGTTGTTTGCTGCTGGTGATCCGTACACGATTGATACCGACCAAAAAACCGTGTTGGATCTCACATCCAAGAATACCAGTGTAAACATCACCTATGATTTCGACAGCTTCACCATCAAGTCGATCACAGGCTTTGCCGATTTTGTCGCGGTGCGAACCTCTGATACTGACTTTTCGGCCAGTACGATTGGCACCGATTACCAGCTGACATCGGCTGAGACCTTCAGCCAGGAATTGCAAGTTCTTTCGCGTGGGAACGGTCCGCTCAGCTATGTGGTTGGGGCCTATTATTTCGACGATAAACTGCGGGGCGTCTTCATCAACGAGCAGGTCGCCCGCACAGTCCGGGGTGTTGGTGCGCCGGTATCCCTGCCTGTTGCAGGGGCAGGTTTCTATGATGAGCAGCGTGCCGACACCAAGTCGATTGCCGCTTATGCCCAAGGCACATATGCGGTTACCGAAGCCCTGAAATTGACCGCAGGCCTGCGCTTTACCCGCGACACCAAGGACTTCCGCTTCGCCAATGCTGCGGCGGTTCTGCCCCTGACAGGGACCCCGCCCACACCAGTCGGCACTGCCATTACCCTGCGCACCGGCGGCATTCCCGACAGTGCCTTTGGGTCACGTGGGGTAGCCACCAATTGCGTGTTCGCACCCACGGCGATTCAGCCGCGTCCGGGTTTTGCCTGCTTGGCGTCCAACCCGGCCGTGCTGACAGGGGCAACCTATGACACAGCCGAGTTTGAAAAGCTGACATGGCGTCTGGCAGCGGATTATCAGATCAGTGAGGACCGCTTGATCTATGGTTCGGTGTCGACGGGCTTCCGTTCGGGTGGCTTCAACTCTGGTCAAAATCAGGCGGCGCTGACCCCGACCTTCAAGCCCGAAGAAGTGACGGCGTATGAAATCGGCAGCAAGAACCGCTTCCTCGACAATAGTTTGCAGCTGAATGTTGCTGCCTTCTTCAATCAGTATGACAGCCTGCAAGAGCAGCGCCAGATTCCGGCCGGCAATACCACCTTGTCGATCATTGAAAACAGCGGGAAGGCAGAAGCAAAAGGGGCTGAAATCGAGGCTGTGTGGCGGCCGATTGATGATCTCACGTTGAACCTGTCACTGTCGGTACTCGATGCCAAATACACCGACTATACCAATGTGCCCCTGCCGTTTGGGACCTCGATTGTGGTGGCTGATGCAACCCAATTGACCCCAACTGTTGTGAATGGCGTCACCATTGCCAATGCCGGACAGCGTCGCATCTTTGCTCCTGGCTATAAATGCGGTCCTGTGCCGGGGACTGGGACGGGCGCGCCTGGTGCACCCGCCTTGGCTTTCGGTTGTGACCTGACGGGCAAAAAGCTGCCATATGCTTCGGATTATTCGGGCAGCTTCTCGGCGCAATATGTCTTTGACCTGGGTGGTCTGGGACAAGTCACGCCGCTGGCCGTGCTGACCTTCAACAGTGGCTTCTATGGCCAGCCAGCCAATTCGATCCTTGACAAGCAGGACGCCTACACCAAGCTCGATCTGCGTGTGACTTGGGACATTAATGACAATTTGTCGCTGGCGGCCTTCGTCAATAATGTGACCGATGAAGCCACGGCCCAACGCTTTGTTTGGGGTGGCGGTGGTGCCTTGCAGGCCAGCTATGCACCCCCGAAACTTTGGGGGATCAAAGCCAATCTGCGCTTCTGATCATCTGTTCATAACATGCCGTGAAGGGGCTGGGGCCGGTTTGGCACCGGCCCCTTTTTCACTCTAACGCGCCGTCCAGCCGCCATCCACCAAGAGGCTGGTGCCGGTTACCATTTTGGCTGCCGGACTGGCGAGATAGACAATTGCTGCGGCGACATCTTCGGGTTGGCCCAGTCGACCCAGCGGGATCATGTCGGTCACAAAGGCCATAAAGGCTGGATCATCCAGCATCGGCTTTGTCATCGGGGTTTCGATAAAGGTGGGTGCCACGGAATTGACCCGTATTCCGCGTGGAGCAAGCTCGACGGCCATGGCCTTGGTCAGGCCTTCAAGCGCATGCTTGGTCATGCAATAGACGGTGCGTTTGGGTGAGCCGACATGGCCCATCTGGCTGGTGACATTGATGATGGAGCCACCTCGCCCATGCTCCAACATAGATTTTACTGCGGCTTGAGCCACCAGAAACGCCGCACGCACATTGAGATTCAGCATGCGGTCCAGCGTCTGCGTGTCGACGTCTTCCATCAGCATGGGGTGATTTGTGCCAGCATTATTCACAAGAATATCAATATCCTTGCCGGCAAGTTCTGCGACAAAGTCGGCGTCGGTAACATCGCCGACCCACGGCTCAATCTCTGTGTGATGGGCTGCCAGCGCCTCCAGCTCCTCGGCGTGGCGCGCCACAGCCAGAACGTGGGCACCGGCTTCTGCAAGAGCCAGCGCAATGGCAGCACCCAGCCCCCGACTGGCACCTGTTACAACCGCTCTGGCTCCTGAGAGGCCCGCAGCCCAGCTTGGAATCTTGGTTTGTGTGCCCATTACTGCATCCTGTTCACTATCACGCGATTTCGCCTTTGCATTCGCAGTCATTTCCGTTAGCCTATCCCTCAATTCATTCCTAAGACAAGTTGCAGGAGGCTCTTTTGGCCAGATATCTCAAGACCGGAATCAGCGAAGACGCCGCGGCTGAGGCTGATGCCAGCGTCCGTGCCACTGTGGAAGCCATCATCCAGGACATCAAGTCCCGCGGTGATGCTGCCGTGCGCGACTGGTCGGCAAAGTTCGATCAGTGGGCTCCAGACGACTTCCGCCTCGACGGGCAAGCGATAGAGGCCGCTTATGCGGCGCTAAGCCCGCAGACAATTGACGACATTCGCTTTGCTCAAACCCAGGTCCGCAACTTTGCCCAGATCCAGCGCGACGCACTTCGTGATGTCGAGGTTGAGACCTTGCCGGGGGTGGTGCTCGGCCACAAGAACCTGCCGGTGAACAGTGTTGGATGCTATGTGCCCGGCGGGAAATATCCTCTGGTGGCGTCTGCGCATATGAGTGTGGTCACCGCCAAGGTCGCCGGTGTAAAGCGCATTGTGTCGGTCGCCCCACCCTATCAAGGCGCGCCCAACCCGGCGATCGTCGTGGCCATGCATATGGCTGGCGCTGATGAAATCTATTGTGTCGGCGGGGTGCAGGCCGTTGCTGCCATGGCCTTGGGGACGTCGTCCATCGCGCCCGTCGACATGATCGTCGGGCCGGGGAATGCTTATGTTGCCGAAGCCAAGCGTCAATTATTTGGTCGCATTGGGATTGACCTCTTGGCTGGGCCAACCGAAACGCTGGTGATTGCTGATGACAGCGTGGATGGCGAATTATGTGCAGCAGACCTCTTGGGCCAAGCCGAACATGGTCCAAACTCGCCTGCGGTTCTGTTGACCAATAGCGAAAAGCTGGCACGCGACACTTTGGCGGAGATTGACCGCCAACTGACGATTCTGCCCACCGCAGCCATCGCTGGGAAAGCGTGGGCCGATTATGGCCAGGTGATTGTTGCAGACAGCTATGAGGAGATGGTGACCATTGCCGACCAAATCGCGTCCGAGCATGTTCAGGTGATGACGCGCGATCCTGATTATTTCCTCACCCATATGACCAATTATGGCGCTCTCTTTCTGGGCGCGCGCACCAATGTCAGCTATGGCGATAAAGTCATCGGGACCAATCACACCCTACCAACGCGCGGCAACGCCCGCTTCACCGGCGGACTGTGGGTCGGCAAATTCATCAAAACCTGCACATATCAGCGCGTCTTGACCGATGAGGCCAGTGTGATGATAGGGGAGTATTGCTCACGCCTTTGCGCCATTGAAGGCTTTGCAGGCCATCAAGAGCAGGCAGACATCCGGGTGCGACGCTATGGCAAAAAAGAAGCCGCTTGATCCAAATATGACCGAGAAGGTTGGGGTAACTTCCTATGATGTTGCCCGGCGGGCAGGGGTCTCCCAGTCCGCGGTTAGTCGGGCTTTCCGTCAGGGGGCCTCTGTGGCACCCGCAACACGCGCCCGCATTGTCGAGGCTGCGCAGGCACTGGGTTATGAGCCCAATGCCATTGCCCAAGGCCTAATCACCAAGCGCTCAAATCTGGTTGCGATCATTATTTCCAACCTGACCAATCTATATTATCCCGAAGTCCTTGCTGAATTGACCCAACGCCTTTCCCAGCACGGCGTGCGCGTCCTTTTGTTCAGCCTTGCCGCTGAATCTGACGTCGAGGAGGTCCTGGGGCAAGTCTGGCGCTACCGGGTTGATGGGGCAATTGTTGCAGCCCGTCTGTCTACGGAGCAATTATCGGCCTTTGCCAATCGTGGGGTTCCCCTCGTTCTGTATAACCGCATTGGCGAAGGGGTCCCTGTGGCCAGTGTCTGCTGTGACTCTGACTTGGGCGAACGTGCCTTGGTCGATGGTTTGGTGCAGGCCGGACATCGCCGTTTCGGGATTATTGGCGGACCCGCCGATTCCTATGTCGGGGAAGAACGCGCCAATGCTGCTATCAACCGCCTTGCCCACCATGGCCTAAAGGCTGAATTTGTCCGGGGTCAGTTTGATTATGAAAGTGGCGGCGAGGGGCTGAAAACCTTGATGGCGCGGACGGATAATCAGCTGGATGCCCTCATTTGCGTCAATGATCTGATGGCCATTGGCGCGATGGATACAGCACGAAACATCATTGGCCGGAAAGTTCCGGGGGAATTGTCCATCACAGGATTTGACGGGGTCAGTCCCGCCACCTGGGAGGCCTATCAGCTAACCACAATCCGTCAGCCGGTCCGCCGGATGACCCAAGCCGCTGTAGCCATGTTGCTGGAGCGGATCGAAAGCCCGGACATTTCACCCGAACAGCGCGTCTTTGCGGGGGAATTGCTGTCGGGGCGGTCGGCACGCCTGTTGTGAGTGGCCAGCCCAGCCTTGTATGGATTCCCGGTCACATGTGTGATCGCAGGCTGTGGCGTGATTTGGGCGCAATCAATTCATTCCCGCACGTCTATGCCACGATCAACGTGTTGGATCGCATCGACCTGTTAGCCCGCAATTTGCTCGACACAATTCCAGGCCCAATTGTGCCAATTGGCTTTTCCATGGGGGCCATCGTTGCCCTTATGCTGGCCAAACTCGCGCCAGAACGCGTTTTGGGCCTGATCCTGTCCAGTACCAATTGCACGGCCGATCTGCCTGAGCGGTCCGCGGCCCGCTTGACTCAACAGGCACAGGTCCGCGGCGGAGATTTGGAAAAAGTCGTGCGCGACGAACTTAAGCCTCATTATCTCAGCCCCGCCACACAGGGCGAAAGACGCCGCGATATTCTGGATCTAACACTTGCGATGGGCCTTGATCTCGGCCCTGAGACTTTCCTCCGTCAAAGTGAGGCACTGCGTACCCGTCCGGGCTTGTGCGACGTGCTGGGCAGCTTTGCGGGTCCCAGCCTGATCATCGCGGGCAGTGATGACACCCTGTGCCCACCGGCTTGGCATATGGCCATGGCCGCCCGTCACCGTCGGGCAAGCTATGTCGAGATTGCTGATGCTGGCCATCTCGTGCCGCTGGAACAGCCCGCAGCCTTCACTGCCGCCATCGAGGACTGGCTTGTCCATCCAACAACCAAACTTCATCAGGAGATCAATGCATGAGCGCGCACATCCTCACCACACATGTCGGATCTTTGCCCCGTTCCAAAGCGGTGACTGACCTTATTTTTGCCGCTGAGCGTGGCGACCCCATTAACCGGGCAGAGTTTGATGATGTGATTGGTCGCGCCGTGGATGAGACTGTTGCCCAACAAGTCCGTGCTGGAATTGATCTGGTCTCGGACGGGGAAATGTCGAAGATCTCCTATGCCACCTACATCAAAGATCGCATCACGGGATTTGATGGTGACAGCCCACGGACCCCACCCTCGGACCTCGAGGCCTTCCCCGGATTTTTAAAGCGGCAGGCATCGAGTGGTGGGACACCCACCTACAGACGGCCCAAATGTATCGGCCCAGTCGCCGTCAAGTCGATGGAGCCGCTGCAAGCCGATCTCGGCTTCATGGCCTCAGCCATGGCCAAGTATAAGCCAGTTGGCGGGTTCATGAATGCTGCCTCCCCCGGCGTTATCGCCCTGTTCCAGCCCAATGAGCATTATCCGACCCAAGACGCCTATCTTGAAGCTCTCGCTGAGGCCATGCGGCCTGAGTATGAGGCGATCGTCGGCGCAGGGCTGATCCTTCAGCTTGATAGCCCCGATCTCGGGCTTGGTCGGCATATGATGTATAAGGATCGGACCGATGCTGATTATCTCAAACTGATTGGGACCCATGTCGAGGTGCTCAATCACGCCCTCCGCAATGTCCCGGCGGATCGGGTTCGGATGCATGTCTGTTGGGGGAATTATGAAGGACCGCATCATCATGATGTTGAAATGGGGGTCATCCTGCCCACTCTGATGCGCGCCAAACCAGCTGGCCTGTTGTTTGAGACTTCCAATCCCCGCCACCAGCACGATTGGAATTATTTCGTGGAAATGGCCAATATCATTCCGGAGGACAAAGTCCTGATCCCGGGCGTGATCGACTCCACAACCAATTTTATCGAGCATCCGCGTGTGGTTTGCGAACGGATTGAGCGCTTTGCAGGTATCGTCGGGCGGGACCGGGTCATTGCCGGAACCGATTGTGGCTTCTCGACTTTCGCCGGCTTTGGCGCGGTCGATCCCGATATCGTTTGGGCCAAACTCAAGACCCTGGCGGAGGGGGCTGCTCTGGCGAGTTCACGGCTGTGGGGTCGGGCAGCATGAATCCGTTCGCCGACAGGCTTCGCGCCGGTGACATCATTGCCGCGACCTGGGTCAAGACGCCCAGTCCAATCATTGTCGAAGTGCTCAGCCTCACGTCTCTGGACTGCCTCGTTTTGGATGCCGAGCATGCCCCTTTTGATCGGGCAAGCCTTGATCTGTGCATTCTGGCAGCGCGGTCCTATGCCAAGCCGGTGCTGGTGCGTCCCCCGACTTCCGGTCATGAACATATTCTCAATGCGCTTGATTGCGGGGCAGATGGCGTGGTTCTGCCCCATATCCGCAGTGCGCAAGAGGCGGCAGAGGCTGTTAAAGCCTGCCATTATGGTCCAGGAGGTCGCGGCTATGCCGGTTCAAGCCGCGCGGCCGGCTACACCACCAAGGGCATGACCAAGCATCGCGAAGCGGCCAAGCATGTCGTGATAATTGCCCAGATTGAAGATGTTGAGGCGGTCGAGGACATTGAGGCCATCGCCCGTGTTGACGGTATTGATGCTTTGTTCATCGGTCGCGCGGACCTCACAGTGGCCTATGGTGCTGCCACGCCCGATGATCCGATTGTCGTGGCAGCGGTTGAAAAGATTGTCGCAGCTGGCCAGGCGGCAGGGCGGGTTACAGGCATGTTTCTGGCGCGATCGTGCGATGTGCCACTTTGGCGCGACCGCGGCGCAAGCCTGTTCGTTTTGGGCTCGGACCATGATTTCATCTTGCAGGGGGCCGCAGCTTTGGACAAAGCCATTCGGGGCTAGACCTTGAAGACCTGAAGCGGGTTCACGTCTTGGCGATCATGACTTGCCCTCGCCCACCAACAGGCCCATATCCGCCCTATGCCTGAACCCCACATCATGGCCGCGATTGTCTGGGCGCTTGTTCTGGGCGGGGCCGGCGGCGCCCTCACCACAATTAGTCCATGGTATCGAAACCTCAAAAAGCCAAAGTGGCAGCCGCCGGACTGGCTGTTTGGTCCTGCTTGGACTGTGATCTTGGGATTGGCGGCATGGGCCGCGATTCTGGCTTGGGAAGGTGCGTCTGCGCCGCATGAACACGGGTGGGTAATCGGGCTTTATGGCGCCAATTTCATCCTGCATTTCTTGTGGTCGCCACTCTTCTTCATGTTCAAGCGACCGGATTGGGCGCTGATTGAGTCAGGGTTTTTGTGGATTTCGGTCTTGGCGCTGTGTGTCGGCGTCTTGCCATTGTCGCCGCTCGCCAGTGTCTTGCTGGTGCCTTATCTTTTATGGGTCTCCTTCGCCACATTCCTCAATCTGGCGATCGTCAAGCTCAATCGCCCGTTTGGCCTTCCGACAAGCCCGTCACTCTGACGAGCCACGCATACCAGATCTGCCGTCATGGCCGGACTGGCGTCACGGCATGATCGGATCACATGTTCCATCGGCCAAAAAGGCGGCAGGCCCCATCTGATAGGATGTGTAGGTGAAACTGCCCCGCGCCGCGCTTGGCCCCGCTGCAGTGATCGCCGACTTCCAACTACACGAGACCCGCGCCCCATCCAGATCAAGGGCCGTTAAGCGCGCTGTCGAGCCCAAGGGCTCCAGAATGGTCGTCGATAAATCGACACGGCGCAGATCAACCCCATCCATTGTAAACGGCAACATGAAAATCCCGGTCAGAGGATCGTGACTGACACCGGTCAAGGATGAACTCGCCAAGCTGCCGGATACGGACAACCGATTGACCTTGGCATTTGGGAACCGCAAGCCAATCAGTTTTCCATGCAATGTGGCTTGATCCAGCGTCGCGCCATCAAAGCGCACGTCATTCATCACCATGATCCGCCAATTGATCCGACTTAAGTCTGCGCGGGCGAAGGAGACATTGCTCAATTCCACCCCCTGCATGGTCCAGTTGGCGAGATTGAGACCTGAGAAATCGGTGTCGATGAATTTCACACCTTGCATGGTTGAGGCCACACCGGCCATTTCGGTAATGCTTGCCGGTCCATTGGGGCCATTGAAGCGCACCCCCTCAAATGTCGTCTCACTGATAAAGCCAGATTTAAACTGCGCGCCGTCAAAGCTGGTTGAGCCGAATGTGGACTTGATCAGACGCGCCTCGTCGAACTGGGTCCGCGCGAAACTTCCGCCTCGAAAACTTGAGCCTTCAAGCGTGGCCCGGCTGATCTTTGCGCCACTAAAGTCCACCCCGTCACTTTCCACATCTTTGAAGCCGCCCAGTGCGCCGCCAATGGCTGCGCCATCGAGCTTGCAGCGATAGAGACGGGACTTTTGGATTAAGGGGATTTGTGCCCCGCTCAGCACCGCACCGTCACATTCTGCGCTGATCATGCCACCGGGCCAGCGCGACTTGCTATAATCGCCGCGTTCCAATGTGAGGGCGGTTGCGCCGGCAAGGTTCAGACTTGCCTCGCGGGCGCTGGCCCCGATCAAAGTCAATTTGGTCCAGCTGGCCGAAAGATTGGCCTTGTCAATCCGGCACGATCGGCATTCCAAGGGCCCTTCGAGCATGGAAACATGGGCATTTGTACCCGTCAGATCCAATCTTTCCAGGCTGACGCCGCGGGATTCCTTGACGGCCAACCGAACCGCGCCAGCTGGAACCTCGGTCTGCCCAGACAGAGCAATCCCTTTGGCTCCCGCCAGATTGAGGTCACGCATCGCAGGATTGCGCAGCTCAATGACGCTCTCGATCATGGCCTGCCCAAAATCGAGCTTATCATCCCCGTCAACGATTTGAATTCGGCATTCGGCGCAGAAGAAAGTCTCGCGTGCGTTCAAATTCGCCTTTGGAAAGCCCAGCGCATACCCAAGGCTGCTGCCTCCTTCAAACCGGCTGCCGGAGATATCGACACGGGTAAAGGCGCTGTTTGGGTTAGGAGAGGCACGCCAGCGGCCATTTTTGAAACTCGTATCCACCGCATTGATTGTGAAATCACCGCTAAAGCTTGCATTGGGCAGCGTCATATCCTCAAACGCGAGCAGGCCGCGCGAGTCAAAGGTGCAGGCTGTGCAGACGCGCAAATTGTTCACACTGGTGGTATCGCCGCGCATCGAGATTTGACCTGTAATCTCCTCGAACTTGCCGCCGACCCGGATTGGGGCTGCAAACATGGTGAGCTTGGTGACAAAGCGCGATGACATGGTCTGGATTTCACCGACATTGATGGACATCGACCCCAGCCGCTCCACCGTTAGCTTGTTGACCACAAGGTTGGACGCCACGACATCAGATTGGTGGCCATCCAAGATCTTGAGCTCCTCATTGGCCCGCACGCCATTCAGGGTCAGCTTCTTGAAGTTGCGGTTGGAAAAGGTGAGGGTGCGCGCCGTCACATTGGTCAGGGTGACCGACGCATCAGAGCCCGTCCCATCCTCAGTGCTGACAAGAAGCGTTGTCAGATTCAGCTGATTGAGAGCCAAATCGGTCATGTAGCGAGACGTCAGGCTCAGCTCCCCGGCTGGGGTGCGGGGTGATGAGAGCCGAACGGATTCCAGTGTCTGAGGGGCAAACCGGGCGGGTAGGCGTGCCTCACACAAATGGATATTCTTGACCTCTGACATGTCAGTTCGCCGGACATTTGGGTCCGCTTGGGTGCCCGTCAAGTCGAGACCGCGAACGCAACCTGCTTCGCGGCCTTGGCCAAGCAGGCGCGCACCGCTCAGATTAGCTCCCGTGAGCAGGACTCCATCCGTCGCGGGCGGCAGCGATATGCTGGCCGATGACAGGTCCGCGCCAGAAAAATCAGCCCCAGCCAGCTGCCCGGCCACCATCTTGCTGCGCAGGTCCAGGCGCGCAAAGCGGCTGCCGCGATAGTCATAGGAAGGTCGGAACAAGATCGAAGACCATGGGCCAGCGATGGGGTTGATTGTGGTAAAGTCGATGCAATTCCAATCATTGAAATTGCGGTCCCCCAGACGCTGGGCCGCCAGCGCGGTGGGTGCGGGGTTGAGACCGGAAATCCCAGCATCATCCACGCATGCTTTTCTGGCTTCATCAAATGCGAAGCGTTTGAACACGCCAATCATACAGCGCACAATGGCTTCAGATTCCTGGCCATTGCAAAAGCGGCCACCTCCGGCGATGGCTGTATCGCGCAGGATGGTCACATCGCTCAAGTCCACGCCGACCACGAACACGCGGGAACAACTGGACCGCACCTGTGCTGCAGAGGCGGCTGGATTAACGCCGTCATTGCCGTCTGTGACCACCACAATCATATGACAGCGGTTGGAAATTCCCGGCAACACGCGCGCGACAAAAGCATCCAGCGAGGTAATTGGATTGTCCCCGCCGCTGGGGGACAAGCCGTTCACAATTGATCTGATGCGATTGATATTGCCAGGCCCTAATGGAACGACGACATTGCCACCATTGGTCAGGATCAGGCCCGTATCATAATCACCTTCGGCTTCCAGCCGGTCCAGCAACACCCCAACTGCTTGTTTGGCGGAGGCCATCCGGCTTCCCGAACTCATAGAGCCTGACGTATCGAGCAGGATGTAGACTGATTTGTCCAAAGGAGCTTGCTGGGACCAAGCCGGCTGGCCCACCACACAGATGAGCCCAAGGAGGACGCCGACGAGCCATGTAACCAGGGAACGGGTGCGCACAGCCATCAGGGTGCATCCCCTGCCGATTGACAGGCTTGGGTGATGGCAGCATCGGATGGGTTGTTGGCGAGGAAGCCATCGCTGACGACACCATAGCGTATCCAGCCTTGAGGGCCGTCAGAACCGCGCGAGCCCGAACTGCCGCTGCGGCCGCTTGATCCTGATGACCCCGAGGTCCCATCATCGCCAGACCGTCCGCCTGATCCCGAATAGCCAGAGCTGCCCATGCTGCAGTAAAGCGGGGTCGAGATGCCGGTTTGGGCGTTAAACACCGAGCCGGTACCAGCAATGCCGCCCATGCCACCCACGCCGCCCCAGCCACCATTGCCGCCCGAACCACCCGCACCGTAGCTACCTGCTTGGCCTGCTGATCCGGCAGACCCGCCCCCGCCACCGGCACCGGGGTTGATGCTGATCTTCAATCGGGGTCTAACCAAGCTGATTTGTGTGGTGGAACCCTCGACCAGGACACACACACGACCCCCGGCTCCGCCATTGCCACCATTACCACCATTGCCGCCGTTACCCCCGTCGCCGCCATTGCCACCGGGGCCACCGCGCCCACCGGGGCCGCCAGTTCCGCCATTGCCGCCCTGACCGCCATTACAATCGCAACCAAAGAAATTACAATAAGACCCAGGCGATCCTTGTCGACCCGGATAGCCTTGCCCTCCGGCCCCGCCATCACCACCGCTACCCCCAGCCCCGCCATAGCCACCAGCACCGCCTGCGCCCCCGCGCCCACCGGCCCCGCCGCGCGCTGAAATCTCGGCTACTTCGGATTCTGGCATGATCCAGCTCTCGCTTGATCCAGCAAATCGGACTTGGAACGGGCGTTCGCGGCCAACAACGCCTTCGAGCGGTTTGACGACCACGGCCACGAAAGCCCCGGCAGCGCCATCCCCGCCACGGCTGCCACTGCCGCCATTAGACCCCGAGGAGCCATTGCCACCGCGTCCTCCACTATAGCCACCCCCGGCATATTGATTGGATGATTGACCATCTTCGCCGCCATAGCCCTGCTCGCCGCCCGAGCCTGCATAGCCATTAGACCCCGGGCTGCCTGCGGCCCCATCAAAGGCACGACGGAAGCCATTTTGTCGCTTAAAATTGGGGATGAGCTCCAACGGCTCACTGATTGTCTTGCCGCCCCAAGCGATGCGGATTTCGAGCGCCGTTGTTGCGGCCCGCTCAAGCCGGATGTTCGACACGCTGAGCCGCCGTCCTTTTGCGAGCACGGCGCGGCCAAAATTGGTTTCAACCGTCAGTCGGGTCAAATCAACCGGGAAAGCCGCCCAGCCTGTGGCGGAGCCCCAATCCGGCGAGAAGGCCATGCGGCCATCCTTGTCAAAAACGATCAGGGCAGCGGGTGCTGGGCCTTGGCCGGCATAAACCGAATAGATGGGCGCTGAGTCCCACACCACTTTGGCTCTCACAGGTGTATCGAATGCCGGGGTGCGCAGGTTTGCGGCCTTGCGTGACACGACTTGCAAGCCGATCAAATTGCTGGACACATCAAAGCTGGGCCCCAAAAGGGGGGCGTCGGCAAACAATCCTCCCTGATACGGCCAAAGGTTAGCGGATGTGCCAACACTTAACCGCGAAATGTCAGGAATTGTGGTCACACCCATGCCCCGGATCGGGCCGCTGCCTTGACCGTCGCTGCGCCGACGGGCCTCGATATCAAGGCGGCGCTGTAAGGCCCGTTCGATGCGCTCACCTCCGGCACTTCCGGCGTTCTGCACGCTCAGGCCAGCTTGGGCGATGGTGAGGCTTTCCTGGATGGGCGTTCGCTCACCGATCGCGCGGCTGAACAAGTCTGCGACCCGAGACGTTTGGCTGTCGTCCATCCTGGCAGCGGATGGCGCAACTAAATCCGCATAAAGCACCAGAAGAGTTGCGCGGTCGGCTGAGCCTAGGGTGAGGCCTGGTTCAACCTCATCGGCCGACGTTTGGCGCGCCAGGCTGCCGGCAAGGACCGGTGCCAGTTTGGCCGCATCATATCCCTGCAACGCTGCATGAACCACGGCCATGCCCGTGACAGGGTCCCAATTCATCAGCTCTCGGATCACCGATTGGGTCGAGCCGCCCACGGCCTCTTCCTGCACCGCCTGATTGCGGACAAGCGCCTCAAGAAAGCTCGCCCGCGGGAAATCCTTGATGACGCCTTCTGTGCGCCCAGCCCGTTCTTGCGCTTCGCGGAATAAACGCTCCAGTGAGCGTCCACCTGCAGGCCGGTCTTGCGCCAAGAGGGCGGGAGCAGCCAGATCCAAATAGCGTTCCATGGCGGTTGGGCTGGCTTTGGCTAAGTCCCGCTCGATAAAACTGCGCTCTTGCCGGGCGCGACTGGCCGCACCGGCACCATCGGCTTTGGCCAGAAAAATGAAAGCTGCGGTCCTTTGCTCGATCCGCCCTTGGTCCTCTTCCAGCGCCTCCCGGCGGGCTTCAACAAGAACCAGATCACTGCCGATGCCGGCTTGGGCCTGTGCCGCCGCAAAGAGGCTGAACGTGCAGTCAAAGGTCTGGCATGCGGTCCGCGCCGCAGGCAGTCGCGTCAGCGCATTGGCCCCAAGTCCGGCTTGGGCGGGTATGGCGCGGGCAATGGTGAAAAGTCTGAGAAGACCTTGCGGGTCGCTGGCTGTCTGAACGGCTGGATTTGCTGCCGCCACCGCCGGA
The DNA here is from genome assembly GCF_003112735.1 of Candidatus Phycosocius bacilliformis. Taxonomy (GTDB): domain Bacteria; phylum Pseudomonadota; class Alphaproteobacteria; order Caulobacterales; family Aquidulcibacteraceae; genus Aquidulcibacter; species Aquidulcibacter bacilliformis. The sequence continues at coordinate 189,661 of NZ_BFBR01000004.1, read as the reverse complement.
AGCCTGCGGGCCAACCCATCATATAACAGGTTGCGGGTTGCCTCATCCATTTGCGCTTGGCGGGCCAAAAAAGCCTTATAAGCACGGTCAAGTTTGCGGGGATCAGGCTCGCGTTCACTCAAAACCACGAGAACCCCGACAGCATGGCGAAGCCGGGCTGCCGGCAAGTTTCGCACGTCTGAGGTTAGCGTCTCAAGATTAAACGCCTTGCGTTCGGCAGCCTGCAAAGCACTTGAGGGGACCCCGCCCATATCGCGCAATTCCCCTACCAGCAGGCGGGCGGTTGCTGCTGCCCGCCGATCGCTGGGCCAGCCCGGCAGGCGTTCGCCCAAATAACTGATGGCCAGTTGGCCAAGACGGTTACGCTCTTCCCCCGTCGCGGCACTCCATAATGTCAGCAGCGGGCTTGCAGCCCAGTCTTCAGCTGTGCCTGCAAGAGCTTGGCTGGCCAGAACCCGGACTTCGGACTGGAAAAGTGCCACATCGCCGTAACGCAACTGCGGTGGTTCCGTGTACAGATCGGCAAGCCGATTGCCCAATCCCCGAGCCCGCTCAGCTGACTGGGGTGGAAGACTACGCAGGATGTCGCGTGTCCGACGCAGCGTGTTCAAAAAGCCGTCGCCATCATCAACCTTGCGGGCCGACAGGGCTTGGCTCAATTCAGAAAGGCTACGCAATGATTGATCCTGCGCCACCGCGACCTGGCCAACCACCAGCAGCAGAACGCCCAGCAAAACCATACCAAATCGGGCTTTTTGGCTGGTTTTTGCCAAGATACGCGTCAGAAATCCTGCCATGGTCAAGTCTCCAGATATGACACTTCAAATGACATTAGGTCCCGACAAATCATTGTGCAAGCAAGACCAAATGAGGGGTATCGCGCAGTCGCTCTGACTGCGTCAGGAGATGCTTTCTTCGCGGTTTGCTTTCGGGGGGTCTAGGCAAGCGGCCTGCACCAAGACAGATTGGTAAGACAGTGGGAGGGTCAAGTGGATGATCGCGGGGTTCACAGCAATGCGCGCAGGCGGGCAAATATGATCGGCGCTCTGAGTGTTGGCTTGGTGCTTTTGACAAGTTCTGTCGCTCAAGCCCAAGCCGGTTCAGGCGTTGAGCCGACGATACAGGGCGAGGCAAGGCCTGGCTGGACGCTTGTCTGGTCCGACGAGTTTGACGGGCCGATGATTGATCCCAACAAATGGACCCACACTGTCGATTGTTGGGGTGGGGGTAATGAAGAGCAGCAATGCTATACCGAGCGGCCAGAGAACAGCTTTATCCGCGATGGTAAACTCGTCATCCAAGCGCGCAAGGAACGCCGACGCGGCTATGCCCTCCCGCTTGAACAACGCACCACCAAGGCAGCGCGCGAACAAGCTGTCACCTTGCCCTATAGTTCGGCAAAACTGACGACCAAAGGCAAAGCCGATTGGCGTTATGGCCGGATTTCGGTGCGGGCGCGCCTGCCCCAAGGCCAAGGGACATGGCCGGCGATCTGGTTGCTGCCAAGCCGCGAGCTTTATGGGCCTTGGGCTGCCTCTGGTGAGATCGACATTATGGAGGCGGTCAATCTGGGTGAGCCTTGCCCAGCCTGTCCGGGCGGGATTGAAAACACCATCCTCGGCACCCTGCATTATGGCGGAGCTTGGCCCAAAAACACGTTTTTGTCGAAAACCACCCCCTTGCCTGGAGATTTGGACGGCTTTCACACCTTCACCTTGGATTGGGATGCCAATAAAATGGTGTGGTCGATCGACGGCGTGCCTTACGCCACCCAAACCCCAGCTACCTGGCATGTCGATCAAAGCCCATTGCGGCCATCAGCCCCCTTCGATCAGCCATTCTATTTGATCTTGAACCTTGCCATCGGCGGAAAACTCCCCGAAGGCCGCAACCTCGGCGGGGTCAGTTCAAAGAATTTTCCCAAGACAATGGAAATTGATTGGGTTAGGGTCTATAAATGTGAACGCTCACATGATAGCAGTTTGTGTGGGGATTGACGGGCTGGCGGTGTCACGGGCGGCTCGGCAAACGTCGCAAAGAAACAAAAAATATTTGGATAGGAAACCGAAATGGCCGGACCAAGCGCAGTCAACGTGCAGCCTCAAGCGGGTAATGTGAACGACAGAACCCTGTTCTTCATGTCGCTGGCTTTGTTCTTCATCTGGGGATTTGCCACGGTCCTGATCGATATTCTGATCCCAAAATTCCGCGGACTCTATAATCTGAGCTATGCGGAAGCCATGCTGACTCAATCAGCTTTCTTCCTCGGTTACTTTGTATTCTCGATCCCGGCAGGCAATCTGGTGGCCAAAGTCGGCTATATGCGGGGCATTATTGCGGGCCTTGCCGTGATGATTGGTGGCTGTCTTTTGTTTGTTTTGGCGACCCATCTTGAAATTTATTCGGGCTTTCTGTTTGCCCTATTTGTTTTGGCGGCGGGCATCACCATTCTGCAAGTGGCAGCCAATGCGGTTATCTCGATTGCCGGGGCCGCAGAAACCAGCTCAGCCCGCCTGACCCTGGCACAGGCCTTCAATAGCTTCGGCACATTCATTGGCCCCTATGTTGGTGCCAAGCTGATCTTGGAGGGTGGGCCAGAGATTCCCAAGGACATTTCGACCCTCACCCCGGATGCGCTGGAGGCCTTGCGGGCAGCCGAAGCCGCCGCCTTGCAAACCCCTTATCTGGGTATTGCCAGTGTGTTGGTTCTGATCATGATTGTCTTCTATTTGAAGCGCGATCTCCTGCCACCCTTGGCCAAGGCTGAGACATCCAAGGGTGTAGGCTTTCATCTGTTGGCCAACCGCAAAATCTTGTTCGGCGTGCTTGCGATTTTCGCCTATGTCGGTGCTGAAGTGGCCATCGGCTCGGTTCTGGTCAATTATCTTAGCCAGGCCAGCGTCTTGGGCACCACAGAGGCCAAAGCAGGCCAACTGGTTGCCCTTTATTGGGGCGGGGCGATGGTTGGCCGCTTTGTAGGGTCATTCATTCTCAGTCGTTTCCCTGCTGGCAAAGTGCTTGCTACCTTTGCCATTATCGCAATTGGCCTGGCCGGTTTGGCGATGGTTTTGAGCGGTCAGTTTGCGGCAATTGCCATTTTGTCGATCGGCCTGTTCAACTCCATCATGTTCCCAACCATCTTCTCGCAAACTGTCATTGGCTTGAACGATGAAGACACTCCCAAAGCAGCAGCATTGCTGTGCATGGGCATTGTGGGCGGGGCCATCCTGCCACTGGTCACAGGTTATGCCGCGGATCATATCGGCCTGTCGCTGGCCTTGATCGTGCCGATCCTTGGTTACGCGTGGCTTGTGTATTTCGGCCTATTTATCCACCGTCAAAACGCTGCCTCGGCGAATTAAGCAAAGGCTGAAGAGATGAAGAATCGCGCTCTGAATCCCCGTCTCGGAACGGTGGTCCGCGTGGGTCTGGTTGGGATCCTAACAGCCTGTTTCAGTCTGGTGGGTTGCGCCTCTGGACCCAAGAAGGATGATCAAGTGGAAGCCCGGATCACCGAAATCATAAGTAAGATGAGCGTGGAGCAAAAAGTCGCTCAGCTCATCATGCCTGATATTTCGACGATCACGCCTGAGGACGTCGCCAAATATCGCTTTGGAACCATTTTGAACGGCGGCAATTCCGGCCCCTATGGCAATGAACGTGCAAAGCCAGAAGAGTGGTTGAAGCTGGCGGATGCATTCTGGGCCGCCTCGCGTACCCCCCATGCTGACGGTAGTCCGGTCATTCCGGTTTTGTGGGCGACCGATGCTGTCCATGGCCACAATAATGTGGTGGGCGCGACAATTTTCCCGCACAATATCGGTTTGGGTGCGACACGTGATCCTGCTTTGATCCGCGAAATTGGCCGCATCACGGCTGCAGAAATCAAAGTCACCGGTATCGACTGGACCTTTGCTCCGACGCTGGCAGTGGTCCGCGATGATCGGTGGGGCCGGACCTATGAGGGCTATGGCGAAGACAAGCAATTGGTCTCCGATTTGGGTGCGGCCATGGTTGAAGGCTTGCAGGGAGTCGGTTCTGAGTTCCTCTCCCAAGAACGTGTGATCGCGACTGCCAAGCACTTCTTTGGTGATGGCGGTACCGGCGGCGTTGATACCGGCGATACGGTCGGCAAAGAAGCCGATCTGGTAGCCCTGCACGCCTTCCCCTATCGCGCCGCGCTTCAATCGGGCGCCCAAACGGTGATGGCCTCATTCAGCAGCATTAACGGCCAGAAGATGCATGGCAGCAAGTCCTATTTGACCGAATTGCTGAAGGTGGAAATGGGTTTTGATGGCTTGGTTGTCGGTGATTGGAATGGCCATGGCCGCATCCCCGGCTGCACCAATAGTGATTGCCCTGAATCGATCAATGCAGGCCTCGATATCTTCATGGTGCCCGAAGATTGGAAGGCGCTTCTCACCAATACCAAGGCAGCGGTCGATAGCGGCAAAATATCACAAGCCCGTTTGGATGATGCTGTGCGTCGCATCCTGCGCGTGAAGATGCGCTATGGCCTGTTTGACTTGCCCGCCCCATCAGCCCGCAAGCTCGGGGGGCAATTTGCGCTTTTGGGTGCGCCAGAACATCGCGCTGTCGCCCGCAAGGCGGTGTCAGAATCGCTGGTTCTGTTGAAAAATGAGGGCGTGTTGCCAATTGACCCGCGCCGCACGATTTTGGTGGCTGGCGAGGGGGCTGACAATATTGCCAAGCAGTCGGGAGGTTGGACGATCACCTGGCAAGGCGGTGGCGATCTCAGCAATGCCGACTTCCCCGGTGCGCAATCCATTTTTGCCGGCATTGCTCAGCAGGCTGAGGCGGCAGGGGGAAAAGCCATCTTGTCGGTTGATGGCAGCTATACGCAAAAGCCCGATGTTGCGATCGTGGTATTTGGCGAAAAGCCCTATGCGGAGTTTATGGGCGACGTCAAAAATCTGTCCTATACCGACGCCAAGCCCTTGACATTACTCAAGAAGTTCCAGGCTGAGAAAATCCCTACCGTGGCTGTTTTCCTCACCGGCCGTCCGCTTTGGGTCAATAAGGAACTCAATGCTGCTGATGCCTTTGTTGCGGCATGGCTGCCCGGCAGCGAAGGCGGTGGCGTGGCCGACGTCTTGTTGAAGACCAAGGATGGACAGATCCAAAAGGACTTCAAAGGAAAATTGTCGTTCTCGTGGCCGCAGGCCTGCGATACCTATTCGCTCAATCCCGGCGAGGCTGGTTACAAGCCCTTGTTTGAGTATGGGTTTGGTCTGAACTATGCCACCAAGGCCGCTTGGACCCCGCTGGGTGAGGCCTGTGCCTTGAGCAAACCCAATGCTGACAATGATGTGGCGGTGTTTGCCCGCGGCCAGAGCTTGGCACCATTTGCCCTGTTTGCCGCTGACGGGCAGGGGCAGCGTATCCGTCTTGCCAGCGCGAAGGGGCGCAGTGCTGATGGCAAGGTAAGTGTGGTCGCGATGGATCGGTCTGCGCAAGAAGATGCCCGAACCATCTCTTGGACGGCTGGCGGTGCATTTGGTTTTGACCTGGCTGGGACGCTGAATCCAGCTGCCTTGGGACAAGGCCGTGCACTTCGGATCGAGTATCAGGTCGGAACCCGCCCATCTGGACCCGTGACCTTGTCCATGAGTTGTGGCCCGAATTGTCGTGACGAGATTGATATTACGGCATCGGTAGCTTTGGCGGAGCAAAAGGGATGGCTCACGGCGGTTGTGCCCCTGTCTTGTTTCCGAAAGGGCCCGCAGATTGGTCTGCCATTATCCATCCAATCGAGCGGTCGCTTTGAGATGTCGATCTCGAGTGTGACCTTGGTGGATGATGGCGGCGAGACGTCCTGCCGCTTTTGAGGCTGCCGGTGAAAGGGCGCCTTAAGGGCCTTTCAAGATCATGATCCACGTCCAACAAAGTCATTCCCGCCGACGCGACGCGCCAAGCGGGAACTTTGTTGGATGAGTGTCACCCGATCAGCTTCGCCTTTGCGGGCTCTGATGCCCGCATCGGCACGACACTACATGGCTGCCGGGCAATAATGCTTCAGATAGTCGCCATGGGTGGGCATGTGCTGGACCACAAATTGGATGGATTGCTCAATCCCACGCAATTCATCGCTGGTCTTGGGTTCAATCAGCGTGTCAGCCATCGCATTATGGCCTTGCATCGTAATGCCTTGCCCCATCATCACCGCAGCCCAGCTGGTTTCGGTAAATAGCTCATCATCTTCCCGGAAAATCTGTCCATTGAGCCGGAAGAGGTCTGTTTTTTCGGTTAGGCTTTCAGGCACAGCCATATTGCGGCAGTAATTCCAAAATGGGCTGTCGTCTCGTGTGGTCGCATTATAGTGCAAGATCAGGAAGTCGCGGATACGGGCATATTCCTTACCGGTCAGGCGGTTAAACGCATCCTCTTGCGCTTGGGTAATGCCATCGAGCGAAAGAAGCGCGATCAGCTTATTGATGCCTGTGTTGATCAAATGGATGGAGGTTGATTCCAAAGGCTCCATAAAGCCAGCGGCAAGGCCGAGAGCGACGACATTCTTATTCCAGAACTTCTTTCGCCGTCCTGTGACAAAGCGCAGGAAATTCGGTTCAGCCTGTGGTTTGCCGGCGATATTATTGACCAGAATGTCGAGGGCTTCATCATCGCCCATGAACTCGCTGCAATAGACATGGCCATTGCCGTTGCGATGCTGCAGTGGAACCTGCCATTGCCAACCCGCCTTATGGGCAGTGGCGCGTGTGTAGGGTGGGGGCGGGCTGCCGTCTTCACGTTTGCATGGCAAAGCCACGGCGCGATTGCAGGGCAAATAGTTCGACCAATCCTCATAGCCGGTCTGCAGGGCTTGTTCGATCAGAATGCCGCGGAAGCCAGAGCAATCAACAAACAGATCGCCTTTGACAATGTTGCCATTGTCCATCGTCAGTTCTGTCACAAAGCCGGTCTGACCATCCAAGGCCACATGCTGGACCTTACCTTCGATGCGGACCGCACCCCTAGCCTCTGCATAGGCACGCAGATATTTCGCATAACGACCTGCGTCGAGATGATAGGCGTAATTGATCGGCGGAAGGTCTTCGCGCTGATAATCCTCGGTCCGCGCAAAACGGCCAAAATGGGCGGCCATGGTTTCGATATTGAAAATCTGAATGGGCCTTTTATCGCCCGCCTGTTTGAATTTATGCCAGATATGGTGGAATGAGACACCGTCCAATTGATAGCCATAATTACCAAATGGGTGGATATAGCTGTCGCCAATCTTGCCCCAATTGACAAATTGAATGCCCAGTTTGAAGCTTCCCTGAACCGCCGACAGCATGTCGCGCTCATCAATTTCCAACAGGCGATTGAAGTCAAGGAAAGGCGGGATCGTGGCCTCGCCGACGCCGACTGTGCCGATCTGCTCTGACTCGATCACGACGACATTTACCGGCCTGCCAGCCCGCAAACGCGACAAAGCCGCCGCCGCCATCCAGCCTGCGGTGCCGCCGCCTAAAATTACAATCGTCTCAATCGACATTTATGGTTACTCCCAGAGGTATCTTAACTGTATTTTCCTGCCATTTAGCACGCTTGACGCAAATGTGAACGTTCATTTTTTCTTGTGAACGCTCTCAATTGCGAGTATGGCTCAAGCAACATGATCAACTTCCTTCGAAAAAGAAGGGAGACAGGGGAGGAAAAATTGGCCTATCGACTCACTGCAGGCACCACCACGTCCCGGTCGCGGCGCTTAGCCGCGCTGACCACCGCCTCAAGCCTCGCCCTGCTGGCCTTGGTTGCCCATCCCGCGCACGCGCAGACCGCGCCAGAGCCTGCCAAGCCAGCTGAAGCCACGCCGCCTGCAGCCGAAGAGGAGGCACCTGTCGAAGTGGTTGTGGTCACCGGCTTCCGGCGGTCGCTGCAAAACGCGCAGTCGATCAAGCGCAGCCTCGACACGGTCGTTGATGTGGTCACTGCCGAAGACATTGGCGCGCTGCCAGATCGCTCGGTTGCAGAGGCCCTGCAACGTATCCCCGGTATCAATATTTCCCGCTTTGAACAGCGCAATGACCCTGACCGCTTTTCGGTTGAAGGGTCGGGCGTGATCATCCGTGGTCTGCCATATGTGCGCTCAGAGCTGAATGGCTGCGATATTTTCTCTGCCAATGGCGGTCGTGAGTTGTCGTTTAATGACGTTTCGCCCGAACTGCTCGGCCGTGTTGAAGTGTTCAAGAATGCCACCGCCGACATGATCGATGGCGGGATTTCCGGCACCGTCAATCTGGTCACCCGCAAGCCTTTTGACAAAAAGGGCCCACGCTTTGCAGGCACGATTGAAAGCAATTACGGCGACATGGCCAAAAAATGGTCGCCTGGCTTCTCCTTCTTGGCCTCCAACACCTATGAGACCGAAGTCGGCAATTTCGGGCTGCAATTGGCCTATGCCCAGTCTCAGCTGGTGACCAAGACCGACGCCTCGCAGATTACAGACCCTTGCTATCGTGATGCGTCGCTGACTTCCGCCTGTATCCGGGTCCGCCCTGTCGGTTCGGGTGGCTTTAGCGGCAGCCAGGCTTTCACCTCAGCCAATTTCCCACCGGCCAATGCCGTCTTTGTGCCGAAGGGTGCTGGCGTGCGCACCACCGATCTGACTCGTGACCGCGACGCGATTTCGGTCGTGGGCCAGTGGGAAAGCAATGACAAGCGTTGGCTGGCCACGCTTGAATATCTCAAAGCCACCACTGAAGCGACTTTGGAAGAATATTCGGCATTGGCCTTGGTGAATGATGATGGCCTTTTCCCGGTTGTCGCACCTGGGACCACCCCGACTTTCTCGGGCAATCAATTTGTGCGTGGCACCCTCACCCAAGTGCAACCGTTTACGGGCGGACGTGGCATCCCAACCGAATTATTGCGCTTCCAACGTGAAGACGCTGCGTCGACGGAGGATGTGTCGCTGTCGGTGAAGTTCAATCCGTCAGACCGCTGGCGCTTTAACTTCGAAGCCCAATATATCGGCTCTGATCGCACCGAGAACGGCTTCATTTCGGCGATGCAGACCTACACTGACGTCTTCATCGACAATACGGGCGACACACCGCTGGTGCAGTTCCTGCAACCAGGATCGGCCAATTCGCCAGCCAGCTATTTCAAAGATCCATCCAAGACCTTCTATTGGTTCTTGCTCGACAATCAGGTCTATAATGAAGGCGAGATGACAAGCGTCCGTCTCGATAGCGAATATGATCTGAAAGAGGATGGATTCTTCAAAGGTGTCCGCTTCGGGGCACGTTGGGCTGATCGCTCACGCATCACCCGCAACGCCAACTTCTCAAACTGGGGCAATCTGGGTGCACCTTGGACCGGTCGAGGTGGCAATTGGAATTGCGGCGACTTCCAAGCCTTCGGCTGTGGTGGCGCTTATGTGAAAGACTTCCCAGGGTCTTCGGCCATCCGCAATCCATTCGGCAATAATTTCCAACGGGGTAATGTCCCCGTGCCCTTTGGTGACGGTTCGGCCTTCTTCTTTGGCAGTGACAACACGGTTCGCGACTATCTGAGCGGGGAGATCCGCAAGCAGGCCGCCGCGATCACTGCCTACACGCTGACCCCAAATGCGTGGTTCCCGATCTCGGCGCGCAACAATAATGTGACCGGTGGTCCATGGACCCCGGGTGAAATCTCCGACGTGGAGGAGTTGACCTCATCTGCCTTTGCCCGTGTGGACTTCGGCAAGGAATTCTCCAGTGATCTGAAGGTCACCGGCAATTTCGGCCTGCGCTATGTGGAAACCACGGTCCAAAGCGGTGGCTCGATCCAGATGCCCACCGGCGAGTTCTTCGACAATCCCAATATCGTCAATGGCGTGAACATTGGCGGCAATGGCGACGGTATCGTCAGCGTGGCTGAATTGCAGCGAGCTTGCAGCAATGTTCAAGCTGGGCAGATCGCGCCGGGCTATTGCAGCTTGTCGAGCACACGTTTGGCGGAGTTTGCCTCCTTCTTTACCGGTGAGAAGATTGACGATAGCGCCGACATCAAGTTCGACCACGTCCTGCCAAGCTTCAATGCGAAGGCGGATTTCGGCAATGGCATGTTGGTACGGATGGCCATTTCGAAAGGAATTTCACGCCCGGATCTGAATGCCTTTGCCACTGGCGGCGGCATTTCTGACAATACCGCCAATCTGAAGGCCGGTGGTACGCTCGCCACCGGGCCGCTTTTCCAGATTGGGACGGGCAATCGCCTGCTGCGCCCGATTGAGTCCTGGAATTATGACCTGTCTTACGAGTGGTATTTTGCCAAAGTGGGCTATGTCTCGGTTTCGGCCTTCATGAAGGACATTAAGGGCATCGTGAATGGCGGGGCCTCGGTTCGTCGCTTTACCAGTCCTAAGGGTGTGTCCGGCGATATTCTGGTCAACGGTCCGGTCAATAGCGATGGCGGCATCCTGAAAGGGGTCGAGATCTCTTATCAGCAGACTTATGACTTCTTGCCGGGCCTGTTGAGCGGATTAGGTGCCCAATTCACCTATACCTATGTGGATGCGGGTGACTTCAGCAACTCAAATCTGGGTGCCGAGCAAAGCCCATTTGCTGGGTCCACGCCATTGGCAGGCGTGTCTGAGCATACGATCAACGCAGTTGGCTTCTATGAGAGGGGCCCCATTGCGATGCGTCTGGCCTATAATTGGCGCTCAGAATTCCTGCAGACACCACGCGATGTGATCTTCCCCTTCTCGCCCATTTATGGCGAGGAGACAGGTCAACTTGACGGCTCGATCTTCTATACGTGGAGCCCCCGTGTGAAGTTCGGCATTCAGGGTGTGAACTTGTTGGATGAAGTCACCCAGACCAGTCAGGTCATTGACTTCAAGGGCACGCGTGTGACGCGCTCGGCCTTCCGCAACGACCGCCGCTTCACCGTCATGGCACGGGTCGAGTTCTGATCGATCTGACCAGAGCGAGCCTTGGGCACACCCAAGGCTCGCTTGCGGCTCTTTGAGCAAGGTTTGCTGTAAATCTTGAGGCATGCCAGATTGATCTGCAGCTCCAACCACCACATCTTGTGGTCCTCAAGCGGCTTCCTAATCAAATTTTTGTAAGGATTTGATATATTCTTTTGATTGTTTTGCGTTTGATGCTTAGGCTCTCAGCACTGGATATTTGTCGGGCAATCAGGGTTATGGCGGTTCCTATGGCGGTTGATTTCGGGTCCTCCACATCAGTGCTTTTGCCTGTTTCGCACATTTTCATGCGTGGTCGTGGCTTCGCCATGCCATTGGGGTCCTAAAGTATGGGTCGCCGCACGCAATCGGTTACCATCTCCCATGTTGCTGCCGATGCGGGCGTGTCGCTGCAAACGGTGAGCCGCGTCATCAATAATGAGCCCAATGTCCGGCCAGAGATGAAGGCGCGCGTGCAGGCCTCGATTGAAAAGCTCAATTATGTCCCCTCAATTGCGGCCCAACGCATGAGTGGGTCGCGATCCTACTTGATCCTGGTCATCAATGACCGAGAACGCACGATTGCGGAATGGCGCGCGCGTCGCGGTGCCGATTGGGTCGACCAAATGCTATTGGGCGGCATGCTGACATGTGCCGAATATGGCTATCGAATGATTTTTGAACTTGTCGATACCCATCATGACCATGTTGAGCGTGAGTTGAGTGGTACCATCGCAGCCCTGCAGCCAGATGGCATCATCCTCACACCACCCCACTCGGAAAATCCCCTGATCACCAATCTGTTGGAAGAGCGTCAGATCCCGTTCGCCCGAATTGGATCCCTGACCCCAGGTAGCGGCTTTGCCATCCATATGGGCGATACGGCCTCAGCTATTATGGCCACGCGGCATCTGATCGATTTGGGTCATACGCGGATCGGCTTCATTGCCGGTGCCCCTGACTACAATCTGTCGCATTGGCGCGTTGATGGCTGGCGGCACGCGATGACAGCGGCTGGCCTCTCGGATGCGGGTCTATATGCGCAGGGTGACTTCAGCTACGAGCGCGGTCGGGTGGCTGCCAGCGCCCTTTTGGACCAGCCAGCACCCCCGACGGCCATAATCGCCAGCAATGATCAGATGGCACTCGCCGCGCTCGATATTGCACAGGAACGCGGGCTGAATGTTCCATCAGATCTGTCTCTGATCAGTTTCGACAACACACCTGTGGTGCGCTTTACCAATCCCCAGCTCACGGCTGTTGATCAGCCCATTGCCGCGGCTTTCTCAAAAGCGGTCGAGTTGTTGATCCACCAATCAACCTCGACAAGCGGAGAGCCCTACTTGGTGGAAGGCTCGCTCGTCGTCCGCGCCAGTACCGCCCCGCCATAAGCCTGACCTTGGTGGGCGCAAAAGCGGCGGCCATTTGCCCGTGCCGCATCGCAGCTGGACCGACTTTCCTGCACATAGGGTCAGCATAGAACAGACTTAGCGTCGATCCACGCTGGGCGCTGATCGCGGTGTCGACCCCTGATCGACTTCGAGAGCCAGACACCAGGCGAGAATGTCCCGATAGAGCGCCTCAATGGGAGTCCCAGCAGGACGCGCCTTGTAGAGACGCAGCAACGCTGCATCAAACTCAGCGAACTTCTTGAAACCTCTCCTGTTTTCCATGTTGGCGATCAAGGATTCATTTGCGATTTCGAAGTCTTGCGGCGACATGCGGTCCAGATAATAGAGGCTTGTGAGCGCCCAATTCATATATTCATCGAAGAGTAGCTTTGGACTGCCGTAATATTGGGTTGCTTTGGTGTCGTCGGCCCAGATCGCGCGGTCTTGGAAAATTCGATTGATGTCATCCACATATGTCGCGCTGGTTGGGTTGATAAAGCCGTGGTTCATTTCGGTAAACAGGATGGCGGACCTTTCAATAGCATCCGCACCCGCGCTAAGTGACGGATTTCGACCATATGGGAAATTAATGTGGGGCTGAAGCTCGCGATATGAATCTGCTTCAACAATGGCCAGAGACTGATTGAAGCCAACCAAGGGCGAGAAGACAATCTTTACCCCGTCGTAAGCCGGAACTGACGGGAATTCACGGCGAAGCCAAACATTGATTTGGCCCACATTTGCTTCGGTCTCAAAAAAGGCTTCTTGTTGACGATATGTCGCTTGATGGTCGGAAAAGAATTGCCGGAAGTTGGATCGTGCCGCAAAATCATTCAGGTCATCTATCAATGGCAAGATTTCGTTTTGATAAGAGCCTTCAAACCCGGTTCGATCATAAATATCACTGCGAACCACCTTTCCGAGCGGGTCAAGGGTTAGGGAATAGGCATTCATCTTCAGGGGAAAATAAACATTCCTGTTTTCAGAAAGTTGGGCATTGATTTTCCTGACCAATGGGTGATCTCTAAACGGATCGAAATGGCGGCGAACGTCGCGATAATAATCTGAATTCTGATAAATCAGGTCCTTGTCTGCAATGCCGAAATCAGAAAGGGCAATCGCAATATTGACAAGCTCGTATGCTGCCGGGACCTCGACCAGAACCTTGCCACGGTGCACATCTTGGTAGTCACGCGTGAAATGAGCCGGTGGTCGGTCAAAGACTGCGCGCACCACAGTTGGCCGCATAACACCAGCGAATGTGATTTCAAGCCTACGTTCAGTTCCCGGCATGAACGATGCGCAGGCCCGTCGTTCCAAGTTAACAAAACAGAACTCGGTCGCTTCCGTCGTGGAGACCGGGAGGTTTAATTGCTTGGGATAGTCTGCGGGGATAAGGGTCCAAGTTCCAACCTCTTCCCCGCCTATGACGATTTTGACGTTTTGAGTCTCTGCGAGGAGTTGTATTGCCGGTGGCGTTGAGGCTGACAGGTATGACGACTCGGGCGTCTGAGAATTGGCAGAAGCCGTGCTGGGTATCAGAACAGCAAGACCAGCGAGATATTTGCTAAGGCTATTCATGCACCGGACCTCATGACTATCCGCTGGGTTACCGGCTAATAACATGAAGTCAATAAGGAGCTGCCCGATGTATGGACTGATGCATGATTGGTTTAAGTTGCAAAAGTGGTCTTGATCCAGATGGGACCCCGCAAGACACCAGCCTATCTGGTTTATGGGCCTTTCTCTCGCATGCTTTGTCCCGATCAGTGATGACTTGGCACCATCTCAATCCCATGATTTCTTCAAGGCGTTCTGACGTTCACGCCCAATTCTGTGCCAAGTTTTCGTCTTGGAGGGCGAAGCCAGGCATTTGGCTGTTTTATGACGCCGCGTGCCGGATGGTGTCGCGGGCTTCTATGATCGTCGACACGAGGTCATCAATATCAGCATCTTGGGTCCGCCAGGACGATACGCTGATCCGGAATGCAGGTCTGCCACGCCATATGGTCGTCCCGAACCAAGCCCGTCCGCTGTCGGAAACCAATTTTTGGATCGCCAAAGTTGTTTGATCATCGTCACAGCGCACAAGGACTTGGTTGAGGACGATACGGTTGAGAATATCAAATCCTTCTGCCTTAAGTGCTTGGCCAATTTTTTGGGCCTGATCTATGTGCCGCTCAATCATGCTTGCAATACCATTGCGACCCAAAGACCGGAGAGCGGCCCAAACTGGGATGCCACGGGCACGCCGCGAAAACTCCAAGGTCAAATTCTTTTGGGCATTAACCGAGGCCATGGCGTAGGCTGCATCGCTATTCATCGCCTTGGCCAAGGCTGTAGGGTCACGACAAATGGCCATGGCACCGTCATAGGGTGTATTCAGCCATTTATGGCCGTCTGTTGTCCAACTGTCAGCCTGGTCAACATCTCGTGCTAGGTCGGCGGCCAGTGGCGTTGCGCGGGCCCACAGTCCGAAGGCCCCGTCGACATGTACCCAAGCACCCGCCTGCTTGGCCTTTGGGATTAGGGTTGAAAAGGGGTCAAATTCCCCTGTGTTGACCTCCCCCGCCTGCAGGCAAAGGATGGTCATATCATCCATCGGGGGTAATTGATCCGGGTCGATACGCCCAAAGCTGTCTGTGCGAGCAATCAGTAAGCGATTTATGCCAAACCCAAGAATCCGCAGGGCTTTCTTGACTGTCACATGGGCGAGGTCGGAGACAATGACCTTAACTTCGGGTGCATGCACGAGGCCGTCTTCGTCAAAGTTCCAGCCATGACGTTCCAATAATGACCGCCGTGCCGCTGTGAGGCAGCTGACGGTGCTCGCGGTCGCACTCGTCCCAAACCCGACCGCACTTTGTCGTGGCAAATCTAGCGCGTCGAGAATCCATTCGGCGGCGACGGATTCCAACTTTGCCGCAATCGGTGAATTGTTAAATGACGATGCACATTGATCCCAGGCTAGCATGAGGCGTTCGGCAGCCGCTGCAATGGGCAGGGTCGCGCCCACCACGAATCCAAAATAATGAGGTCCGTTAGAGGTAACTGTTCCAGGGGATCCTGTGCCGGCCATCAGCGCAAGTGTTTCAAGACCATCGCAACCTTGCTGCGGCAGCGGCTCATCAAAGGCCGATAATGCTTGGATGGCCATCTGATCTGGAAAGACGCGCCTGTGAGTGACCGAGGCCAGATAGTCTGCGGCATAGGTGTCAGCCCGACCAATCAAATCAAGCTCTTCCATGTTTCGTCCTTATAAATCGGCAATGCCTTGGCTAAATGCCTGCAGAGAGGCCTCATTGCGCTTAAAATAGGTCCATTTCCCCAGACGTTTGGACGTGACCAGACCAGCCTCGACCAACACGCTCAAATGCGCCGAGGCTGTTGCTGGAGTCATGCCCAATTTTTCCGCAATAAAGACGCCACAGACCCCATCTTTGACCAGATCGGCGTGTACTTGCGGGGGGAAGTGGTCACATGGCGATTTCAGCCAAGTCATGATCGACAGTCGGCTGGCGGAGGACAAGGCTGAGGCGAGCTTTCGGATTTCCACAATATGTCAATTAGCAAAATAACTAATGTTGGTCAATCACAACGTGCGCTGCTGGTTTGTTCGAGCCATGTCGCCATCATCTGAGGCGACATGGTGGCTCCGCCACACACAATGATCACGATTTTTCGAAGATCGGCCAACTCATTTGCCCTGCTGTAAGCAAGGGCTAGGCTTGCACCACAGGCAGGTTCAACCAAAACGCGATGATCTTCCAAGAAAGCCTCACATGCTTTCACCGCCTGCGCATCACTGACCCGTGCACTGATCACCTTATTGGTTTGGCACACTTCCCATGCCTGGCCGCAGATCTGTTTGGCTGCAAGTGAGGTCGCAAGTGTCGCCACTTCCTCCAATGAGGTGAGCTTGCCCGCTTGTAGGGACGCATGGAGTGATGCAGCGCCATAGGTCTCTGTGGCAATGATCGGTATATGGCCCCAGCCTTGCCGATTAAGACCTTCGGCGACACCGGCTAGCAAGCCGCCTCCGCCAACCGACAGTACGATCGCGTCGGGACGAATATTGCTGGCCTTGATCTCGTCAACCATCGAGGCATGTCCAGACCACAAATGGGGATCGTCAAACGGATGAATAAAGGCGTCCGTCGGCCGCAATAGTGACTGGGCAAAGCGATTGGCCTCGTTAAAGTTTGCTCCAGCAATGATCACCTCAGCGCCATAGAGCCGCAAAATATCGCAGGCTTTCACGGACGTTGTTTGGGGAACCACCGTGACGACCGGTATTGAGAGCGCCCGGCCTGCATAGGCCACTGCAATTCCTGCATTTCCTCCTGACGCCGCAACAAACCGGGCAGCCCCGCGCTGCGCATAGGTTGTGCAAGCCCGACCAATGCCGCGGATCTTGAATGACCCACTGGGTTGGAACGCCTCCATCTTGAGCCAAACTTCCTGTTGGCCCGCACTCAGAATTGGAGATTGGATAAGAGGGGTTTGAATATGTAGGTCCAAATCTGGTCCCCGATGGATTGAAGGATCTGGCGTCATAGGCGGCGGTAATGATTCGACAATTAGTTGATCAACTAATTAATGTCTAGCAGCATGGCCTGGAAAAGGCAAACTTCCGTAAGGCCCCCCCTCAATATCAACACCCACCACCACACGGCGGGTCAGACCGACCGCCCACGTAACAGATGCTGGTGGGCATCGTGCTGCTGCCATCTACTTCCTGCGTCAAAATGAACGCCTACTAGGCGCCCGAAAACTTGCTCGCCTTCCTTGTTTTCTGCTCCTCCCCAGCACAGCAAGCGATAGGGTGCATTCCATCGATGGAATGCACCATCGTCAAGCAATTCCTGAGAACGTTTAGGTGAGGCCGAATCCAAATTACTTAGAACGGTTCAATGCGTCGCGCCGCTTGCCTTGAAGTCCTCCGACAATTCTTCCTGCGCGCTCAGACACGAACGACGCGTTTGCGTGGGCCTCGCCTGTAGCCAAGGCGTTCCCGACGGTAAATGGGCTGCGCTATTGGCGATCAGATTCAATGCCAGGCCGTCATACAACGGCGACTTTTGGCCGAAAGGAGATGGTCTGCTTTGGGGCGTGGGGGCGAAAGCGGACGTTGAAAGGCGCTTTAAGGCGCATTCGGAGGTCGCCAGTGACATTGGAGATGGTTCATTCCTTGCAGAACTCACCCCAAAGGCACCAAGTGCATCACTGTACAAACCATAAAAATGCTTATTGACCCCGCCCTTGGGGCAGAGCGCAGAACGAACCGATCACTTGAGATTAGGTGCTGACATGAACTCTGATCGACCCGCAAAAATCGCCAAGCGTCTTGGCATTGGCCTAAAGGCGTTACGTCTTTGGGAGGCAGAAGGGCTGTTGAGGCCCCACCGCTTGGCAAATGGTTGGCGTGTGTTTCGAGACGAGGATGTCACAGCCGCTTGGCGCGTTGCGGCGCTCAAGCAATTGGGCTTCTCGTTGCGCGCCATCAAAGCCTTGCTCAGTCGTGGCACACCTAGTCTTGATGTGATCCTATCAGTGCAGGAACACGCGTTGAATGAGCAATTATCGCAAATCCAACGTGCGCAAAAAGCGATCCTAGCAGCGCGAGAAAAACTCGCTGGCGGTGCCGATCTTGATGCTGATGCCCTCATCATCCTTCATCAGGAGACCAACATGTCTAATAATTTCATTAATCCAACAACCGAGAAATTGTGGGAGGCCACTTTTTCACCTGAGCAAATCCATACGCTGAAAGAACGGCCCTTCACGTCTGAAGATCAAGAGCGCGTCGGCGCGGCTTGGGCCTCTGTCATCACGGAAGCAGACCGGTTACGCGTGATCGGCGATCCCTCCTCGGAAGCGGCAATGGCGCTGGGCCGACGCTGGTTTTCGCTGGTGCGCGAGTTTACGCAAAGCGATCCCGGCATGATTGCCTCAAGCCGCGAATTTTATGCCCAAGGCTTCGCCAACCCCACCACGGCGGGCCAGATGCCATTTGATAAAGCCGTTTGGGATTTTATTCGAAAAGTTGCCGAGCAATTGGTCGCGCGCGGTGAGACGATAACCTAGACGCGTACTTCGTGTAGTGGGGTGCATTTCGCCAATACGACATTTTAGGGTGCAAAACTCGCTACTTGCACATTTTTAGGTCCGTGATCTCTTGTTGATACTCTTCGAGAGTTTTTGACATTCCAACTTCTTTGCGCCGCTGGTTGATCTCGTTTGGGTCTCTTACGGGCGGGAAAATCGGCTCCCCATTTACACAGTTTACTTGACTGCCAAACTCTTGTGGCTCCCCTCGAACAACGGCAACTCTGTCGGCGAACAGGGCGTATTGCTGCTTGCTAAGAAGCCCGCTTTCTGCAGCGGCCTTGATTTCCGGAACAAGGTCAAGAACTTTTGAAATATCGCCATGTTGCAGGATTATGAACGCCGCGCGATGCCCGGCGGGGTCAAGTTCATTCGAATTGAACCAACGGCCAATTGGTTTTAATTCCATAAGCTCTTCGAAATTTTGCTGACCTCTGTTGCCCATTAATACCAACAACCGCCCCTTCAGCGCCTCTTCGTCCTTCGTCAGGGTCCCCTTGTTCTGAAGCGAAGCAAGCAGGCTCCTATTTTTTTGGTCGAGTTCGGCTGCTATTGAAATATTGCCAAGGTTCAAAGTCGTTAGTTCTGCATATCGCTGCTCCAATTCTTGTACCGATTGAACACTCGCAACATTTAAGGGCTTCTGTTCTGACTGAATGCGAGATTCTTGAGAAGGCGGTGGTGCCACCCCGCAACCAACTAAGGTTGGAATCAACAGCAAAGGAACGAGTAGCAGCTTGAGTGGGTTTGCCCGTAACAAAATCTCGATCCTTTTTCGCGCTACAAATCTGCTTAACTCAACTGCTCCCATTCTTCCGGCAGGGCGTCAAATGAAACATTGCAGCCTTAAGGGGTACAACTTGCCTGCGCCGGATTCAGGCCGTGTACTCCCGGAAGTTTCTCACGCTTTACCGACAGTTTTCCCGCACCTCACACCCAAACCAGACCATCTCCTCTTGGCCACTTAGCGCTATGGCTTGGCGGCACCGAATTGAGCCTTGGACAGTGGAGGGCGCGGCTCCCACATCGCGCTTAATGCGTTCCGAAAGGGCCGTCGCGCTTTCATCCGGCACATTGGCACAGCCTGCGATCATCGTGCAGCCTGCAGCGAGGATCAGGAGCACGCGATTGCTCATCGGCGGAATACCTTGATCAGTTCTTCGATCACACGCTGTTGCTCTGCAGGGTCTGGTGCTTTCATGGCCGCAGCGACGCAATGGCCCAGATGGCCGCGCAAGAGATCGGCCTCCACACGCCCTAGGGCAGCACGGGCAGCCTCAATCTGGGTGACCACATCGATGCAATAGCGGCCTTCTTCAACCATCCGGCTGATGCCACGCACTTGCCCCTCAATGCGCTTCAAACCGGCAAGCGCTGACTTTGCCGTCTCATGATCCATCAGAGGTCTCCAGCTTCCTTATACCCCTGTGGGGTATGTAGGCCGGTTTGTTCTTTGCGGCAATCAGCAAGCTCACCGGATGTGCCGCGCAGCCCCGTGGGATACCCGAAGTTAGTGCTATACCTTCAGTAGAGCTCAACCGGCGTAATCCGGGCATGGCCTATGGATGATATCTCTTGAATGCCATTGCCCAGCAGGCTGACGGAGGTCTTTGACTAATATCATAAGTGATTGATTTTATTTATTTATATAAATGACGACTTGTCATTTTTGGCCCAAAATCAATGAAAATCAATGGCCCTTATCGCGACGGTCACGCGAGTTTAGTCACACCATTTTTGTCCAAACCGACGCATTTCCGCTTCTCAGAAATTGCAAAATTTTTGCAAATTTTATGAAACGCGAGGATAAAATACTCTGGCCCTACTGGCAAGATATCCGCTTGTTCGGAGGCTCTTTTGGTGGTGGCTTGGCTCTGAGCCACTCCATAAGAAAGTGTGCGTGGCCAGCGCATTTCCAGATCACCGTGACAATCAAAGTATGCTTTTGGCTAAGGGACCAACCAGGCCCATGTCGCTTGAGCGATGCAATGGTCCACTTAGCGGGCCTTGACCACCACCCACAAGCTAACAAAAAAAGGCGAACAGATCCTCCGAATAGTTGGCAGAAACGACGGGGCGGGGTCATCACCCATGCGCAAGTCCCTTAAGCCCGAAAGCAGACACTCATCGGCGACCTCGATCGGAGCACTTCGGCGACTTCGGCTGCGAGAAAATCTGCAGCACCGGTCCTCAATGGCTTAAGTCATGGGAGCAGCGATGGTTGTGGCGAATACAACTGCCAGGATTGCGCCGGAAAACAATGCAGAATCCAGCGCCATAGCACGCGCAAGCAGGAACCGGGCTCGAGGGGGATCTGTTTCGAGCACTCCGGCAAGGCGCAACCTGTTCCAAGCCCCTATGCAAAGTGCCATCACTGCGCAGATGGCCTTGATGGCAATCATAGTTCCGTAGGCAGAGCGGGTTAGGCCTTCGACGCCCCCGCCGAACAGCCAAGCCAACACGGCCCCGGCAATCATCAGCACTGGCACTGCCATGATCGCGATCTGACCAAAGCGGCGGTTACGTGCAGCCAACGCAACTGAGGAAAGGCGATTGGTTGGCCATAAGGTCATCGGTGCGCTTGCCCAGAACCCGGCCAACACCACATGCAGACCTACAAGTCCAGCGGCTAGCCACGGCATGCCTTGACTACGGGCATGGCCTGTTAGGCCAAAGGCGAGTGCAGCCAGTATCGCCCCACTGGCCAGAAGCAGGCGTGACCGGAAGACCGCCCCTGCGACCAGTAAGCCAACCGCCAACGCTGAGGCAAAGATGGAGGTCTGTTGCATCTCGAAAACCAGACTGGCTAACCCCAAGGCACCGTCCCAGCCGCCGGCTAATTCCATCGCGCTTGTTGCAGTGCGCGTGGCCACCGCAACGGCCAAGGCTGTTGCCGCGACGAGGATTGAGCGCCGCACCCATGCCTCACGGGTCGTTATGATTCCACACGCCGCTTGCATGGAAAGACCAATGGCCAACAGCCCGGTGACAACCCACGCCGCTTTGGCGGAAAGACCCGCTAACCCCAGACCATCAAGGGTCAACATCAGGCCCTCAGCGCCGGGCAATGGTAAAGGTCACATTGCCCGTCATGACGTGCCCGTCCTCGGCAATAACACGCCACGTCAGGCGGTAGCTGTCGGGGGCCAGTTTGGGTAGGGGAATTGTGAAAGTTGTCGTGGCATTTGCGGGTGGCTGATAGCGAATGGGCACGGTTTCGCCCGTAGCTGTGCGCAATTGCACCGAACCAAACCGGGCAGGATGCACATAAGAGACGGTGAAGGTCTCGGGTGCGGTCTGCAGGACTGCATTGCTGGCGATGGAAACGGCGCGTTCCATCGTATGAGCCTGCGCCATAGCAAACGAGGCACAAAGTAGTCCCACCGACATGAGGACCGCACGACCCGTGCGCTGCGTTTTGATTTTGATGGGCATGGTCTGGTTCTCCTGCTTATCGTGCTGGCACGCCATCGCGGGCCAATTCTTCGGGTGTGGCCTTGCGGGCTTCGGTGCCGGGCGGGTTCTCATACCAGCCGGGATCGCCATAGCTGGTAATACCGGGTCGGACTTTCAAAATGGTGACAAGCCCGCCCATGGGAATGTGACCGCGCGGACCTTCGGCACCCACCATCGGGATCGAATTTTCCGGAACTGGCATATGACCCATGGCAACATGCTCGCCATGCTCACCCATGCCATCACGGCCCATGATCATGGCTTCTGGTACCACATCGGCTGTGCGGGCTTGCAGCTTATCTGTATCGACGCCCACCATATTGGGCGCACCATGGCCCATCTGGTTCATCAAATGATGCAGCATATGGCAATGCATCGCCCAGTCGCCGGGATAATCTGCACTGAACTCTACCGTGCGCGTGGTGCCGACCGGGACGAGGACCGTCGTTTCGGGCCAACGCCCAGCTGCGGGGATCACGCCGCCATCGGTCTCTGTGACGGTCCAGCTATAGCCGTGGATGTGCATAGGATGATGATTCTGCATCCCCAGATTGCCGAACCGGATACGCACTTTTTGGCCTTGGGCAACGACCAGTGGGTCGGTCGCGGGGAAGACTTTGCCGTTTAAGGTGAAGACATTGAAGTCTGTCATTTCATTGGGGTCTGGGCGACGGGCACCAGGCCTGATCTTCCATTCATGCAACAGGATGGCAAAGTCGCGATCGACAACAGCGCGTGGCTTACGCGGATGGATAATGAAAAGCCCGGTGAGGCCTAATCCCATTTGCACCATTTCGTCATGGTGGGCATGGAACATCAAGGTGCCATGTTGCACCAGCGCAAACTCGTAAAGCCAAGTTTCCCCCGGCGGAATATTGGGTTGGGACAGCCCACCAACCCCGTCCATGCCAGACGGCAAGATCAAGCCATGCCAGTGTACGGCCGTCGGCGCACCCAGATTATTGGTCACATAAATGCGTAACCGGTCACCTTCGACAGCTTCAATGACCGCGCCTGCCGCTGCTTGGTTGAACCCCCAGACACGAGCCACCAAACCCGGCGCGAACATATGTTCATACTCGCCCAACGTGAGGTGAAACACTTTGACTCCATCGCGAATTTGAAATGGCACTTTGGTGGCGTTGGGGGCTACGACTGGCTGATAATCCTTGCCGGGCCTGCCAGGCGGATAGGCTTGGGGGTGGGCCACAGATGTGGCGTGCGCCCCGGCAGCTTGTGCTGGGTTTGCGGCGACCGCCACAGCACCAGCCGCCAGACCTGCTGCTAGCAGCATGCCGCGTCGGTCGAGGTTTGGGGTATCAGAGGTGGAATAATCAGCAGTCATGGCTTTGCCTTTAGTGGCCCGGCTTCGCGTCGCGCGCGCTTGGGGCTGGGTCTGATGCAAGTAGGGTCGTCTGGCCGGCCGGCGCGCCTGCCAGCAAAAGATCAAGTGCAGCTTGCGCGCGCCAATAGTCGGCCGTAGCCGCGATAGCTGCACGCCCGGCCTCTAAGCGTGCCCGGCGTTCCACCAGCAATTCAAGAATGCCAATCTCCATCGCATTGAAGTCCCGCACGGCACCGTCAAAAACCTCAGCGGAAAGCGGCAGCATGGTGTTGCGGCGGGTGATCGCGATCTGTCGAGTGGCCTCAGCTTGAGCGCGCGCAATTCGAGCCTGTGCGCGCAATTCCAGCTCGAGGGCTTGCGCCATGGCCAGAGCGCGGCGCGCCGTTGCGCCCCGTCGTAATCGTTCGCCGCTGCCGAGGTCAAACACAGGTGCAGCCCATGAGAGACCGCTGCCTTGCTTCCATTCTCCCCCATCACGCTCACGTTCGGCATCTAAGGCAAGGTCGGGAAAAAGGGATGCAAACCAGCCGATTTCCTGATCCGCGCGCGCAGCGTGCAAGGTTCCCGACGCCATGGCGAAGTCCGTGCTCGAAGCGATCACGCGAGCCTCGATATCGCCCATGCTGATTGGGCTGTCGGGTGGCGCGGCCATGCGTTCAAGCTCAACAACCAAGCCTGATTGTTCGCCCCGCAAACCTAGCGCGACGACAAGCGCCTCTTGCGCAGGCACAAGTGCAGCTTGGGCCTGTGCATGGGCAATGCCCGCCTCGGCAGCAAACAAGGCCTCGCGATCCCGCTCGATTTTTGCAATGTTGCCTGCCGCATACAGTGCCTCAGCAGCAGCGGCACTGGCTTGGGCGCTGTCATTGGCTTGCGCCATCAGATCTGCGTTTTGGCGGGCAGCAGCCAAGTTTATCCAAGCTAGTCGGGCCCCCATCGCCACGGCCAAAATCTCAGCAGTTGCTTTTGCCTCTTGATATGCCCGCTGGCCAGCAGCTGCTTTGCGACGATTGGGCAGGGACAAGAGGCGACCGAGATCCAGTCCCAGACCCCATTTCAAACCAGCAGAGCCTGCATGGTCCGGCCGCAACACCATCTGGTGCACTGAAACAAATCCAGGCACGACTGCCTGCAGATAGTCAGCCCGCGCTATCCCAAGCGCCTCGAAGGCTCCAATCACACGGGGATGATTGATCAGGGCAATCTCGACGGCCGCATCTGCGTTAAGCGGCTTTGTGAGCAAAGCGCGGACTCGGGATTGCTGAGTTGAGCCTTGGACAGTGGAGGGCGCGGCTCCCACATCGCGCTTAATGCGTTCCGAAAGGGCCGTCGCGCTTTCATCCGGCACATTGGCACAGCCTGCGATCATCGTGCAGCCTGCAGCGAGGATCAGGAGCACGCGATTGCTCATCGGCGGAATACCTTGATCAGTTCTTCGATCACACGCTGTTGCTCTGCAGGGTCTGGTGCTTTCATGGCCGCAGCGACGCAATGGCCCAGATGGCCGCGCAAGAGATCGGCCTCCACACGCCCTAAGGCAGCACGGGCAGCCTCAATCTGGGTGACCACATCGATGCAATAGCGGCCTTCTTCAACCATCCGGCTGATGCCACGCACTTGGCCTTCAATGCGCTTCAAACCGGCAAGCGCTGACTTTGCCGTCTCATGATCCATCAGAGGTCTCCAGCTTCCTTATACCCCTGTGGGGTATGTAGGCCGGTTTGTTCTTTGCGGCAATCAGCAAGCTCACCGGATGTGCCGCGCAGCCCCGTGGGATACCCGAAGTTAGTGC
>NZ_BFBR01000004.1:0-164545 GCF_003112735.1 Candidatus Phycosocius bacilliformis | reverse complement strand
ATGATCCATCAGAGGTCTCCAGCTTCCTTATACCCCTGTGGGGTATGTAGGCCGGTTTGTTCTTTGCGGCAATCAGCAAGCTCACCGGATGTGCCGCGCAGCCCCGTGGGATACCCGAAGTTAGTGCCATACCTTCAGAAGAGCTCAACCGGCGTAATCCGGGCATGGCCTATGGATGAAACCTCTTGAATGCCATTGCTCAGCGGACTGATGGAGGTCTTTGACCAATATCATAAGTGATTGATTTTATTTATTTATATAAATGACGACTTGTCATTTCTGACCCAGAATCAACGAAAATCAACAACCCTCAATGCGATGGTCACGCGAGTTTAGTCACACCATTTTTGCCCAAACCGACGCATTTCCGTTTCTCACAAATTGCAAAATTTTTGCAAATTTTTTGAAGCAGGAGGACAAACGACTCTCACAAAACCGACAAGATATAGGCATCGTTGGGGGGTTAGGTAGTGGCTTGGCCCTGAACGCATGGTCAATCGAGATGTCACATCACTTGCATGATCGCCTGCTAGTTTTCCAACTCTCATTCTTGAAGCAAGTTGGAGCAGATTGTGCGCACTTCTATGAAATTCATCCTGCCGTTCATGAGTATTGTTGGGCTGTCGGCTTGTGCGACAGAACTAAGTGTCGCCGAGCGTATCGCGCGAGCAGATCCGGCGTTTAACGTAACAGCCCGCGGCGAAACGGTGCCGGTAGGATCGGTCAATCAAGATGCCGCGGATGATCCCGCGATTTATCGCAATCCGCTCCAGCCTGATGCCAGCTTGATCGTGGGTACAGACAAGAAGGCTGGTCTTTATGTCTATGACCTCTCTGGGAAGATACGGGATTTCAATGACGCAGGCCGTCTGAACAATGTGGACCTTCGCGCTGGTGAAATTGTGAATGGGCAAAGTGCGGTCTTGGTGGCCGCCAGCGATCGAACAGATCCAGCTGCGGCGCGAATTGCGTTGTTTACGCTTGATCCAGCCAGTGCGCGATTGACACCAGTTGGGACCGTACCGGCCGGACGCGGCGAGGCCTATGGCATTTGTTTGGCGAGGTTCGATGGGAAATTATTCGCCTTTATGGTTCTCAAGGATGGTGTGATTCATCAGGTCGCCCTTGATGTTGCGGGTCCCAAGCCTGCGGCAACGATTGTGCGAACCTTGAAACTTAAAAGTCAGTCCGAAGGCTGTGTGGTCGATGAGGCAACTCGGCGTCTATATGTGGCCGAGGAAGATACCGGTCTGTGGCGGTTTGACGCCGATCCAGACGGAGACGGCACACCATCTTCAGTTGCGATGGTTGATGGGCGGAAGTTGGTGGAAGATGCCGAAGGGGTGGCCTTAGGTCTTGGGCCCAATCAACAGCGTTTCATCCTTGTTTCCAGTCAAGGCGATAATGCGTTCACGCTCTACAATCGGGAAACAGAAGCCTTCGTCGGTCGCTTCCGAATTGTTGCGGGGAACGTCGGGTCTGTTGAGGAAACAGACGGGATCGATCTGGTTCTTGGAGATTTCGGCCCGGCCTTTCCAGGTGGGCTTTTGGTCGTTCAAGATGGCGAACAGGCCGATGGAACCCAGAATTTCAAGCTTGTCGCCTGGGATGATGTGGTTCAAGCCCTCGCGACTGCTCCAACCACACCAAAATGAAATGACCCCGCGCCAGTTTGGAGCAGGGACTCCAAGCTGGCGCGGGGCCAAATTGTGATGCGCTATAGGCCTATGCTGTCTTAGTATTTGAAGCGCATGCCAATGAGATAGCGGGGCCCAAAGGTTTCATACTCGATTGGATAGAGTTCGCTGTCGGCAAAACGGCGACCTGGGCTGTCAGCCAGATTGATCCCATCAAACGTGAGCTCAATCTGGTCAGTCACGGCATAACGAATTGAAAGGGAGAGACTTTCAGAATCGTTCCAATAAATGTCGCCATTGCCATCAGGCACCACTTGTCCGTTGACGGTTGCATAGCCGCCAACAGATTGGAGCCATTTGGTGCGATATTGATAGGCAAGCCGAGCTGAAAGCCCGTATTTCTCATAGGTTATAGCGGCATTGGTAACGAGGTCAGAGGCCCCCGGTAGATCGACCTTTCGGTTTGGTGCAGTGCCGACAGATGGGACGTTGATTTCGCTATCGTTTGCCGTAGCAGAAACGCGAACACCAAAGCCTTCCAACCAAGCTGGCCCATTGGATGCTTTGACCCAGTTCTCGATCGTCTGCGTATAGGCAATTTCAAGCCCAAGCAGATGCCCATCGCCGCCATTGCGGATCGTGGTAAAATTATAGCCGGAGCGATCACGGTCGGGCGTATTTAGGACCGTGCTGCCGAAGGTTCCGCTTTGGGTGAACAAGGCGTCTTTGATGTCCTTGTAATAGACGCCAACTTGGAAATAGCCTTGCGGCTGCATGTAATATTCAAAATAGGCATCAAGGCCGACTGACCTCTCAGGCTTGGCATCGGGATTTCCGCCCGTGATCAAGCCCGGCGCATCGTCGATGGAGAAATTTGCAGCCAGATCATCGAAATCAGGACGCGCTGCACCGGTGTTCAGACTCAGCCGGATCTTCATGTCATCATTGAGGTCATAATTGACATGCACACTGGGGAAGAACAGCGTGTCGTCATTCTTGAGCTGGGTTAGCACGCGCACCCCGCCGATGAGCGGGAGAGCCTTTGATGTGTTTTCGGTCCGTTCAAGGCGTCCGCCAAAGACGATGTTGCCCCAATCTCGACGGACAGTGGCCATGGCATAGGCTGCCAAAATGTCCTCAGTCACGTCATAATATTCACCCGACCCATCTTGAACCGCCCCGATCCGCCGATCTTTCAGGCTGCGAATGAAATCGCCAACCTTATCGCCAGAATAATAGCGGAATGAGTAACCCAATGGATATTTACCCTTGAAAGCTGTATCGATGGCAAAATCACCATAAGTCGGCAAGGCAACCCCTGCTGCGACAAAATCAGCGGCACGCGCGCGGTATTGGGTCAGACGACGCTTTTTCTCGCGAGATGTTACAAGTCCGCCAACCTTAATCGTCGCGGGCAGCCCGAAAAGTGTGCTCTCTCGAGTCATGTCCAGTTTGCCAGTCCACGCCAAAGTGAGATCGCCGCCTTCAGCATCGGCAATCTCTGTGAACAGCATCGGGAATGCTTCGATATTTCTGACCGCATCGCCGCGCGAGCGAACCGTGCCCGTGAGAACCGTATTATAAAGCCGAACGGTGTTATTGCTGACATCAGTGAAGTCATAGTCAACAGTCGGCCGTGAGGTGACTGTGGTCGGGCTTTGGAAAACAGGCGTGCCCGTTAGATCTTGCCCATCTTCGGTTTCGGTGAAATTGAAGCGCCAATCGATGTCCCAGCCAAACCGGCTATGATTGCCCCCAATGGTGTTGGTCAGGATGTATTCTTTGATATCCCCGGTTCGGAAATTCCAGTTCATCTGGACCCCATACACCGTGCCGCGATTGGGTAGGTTGCCTGAACAAATATCATTTGCGGTGCTTGTGGTGATCGGTGCAGGCGTTGCCGGGCAGGGCGTGGTTGGTGTCGTCGTGGCACCATTATCCAATCGGAAAATATAATTGTTGCGCAGCTCAACGTCTGTATACTGACTATAGACGATCTGGGCAAATAGCTTGTCATGCTCTGTCGGTCGCCAATCAGCACGAAGTGATCCCGAGATGTTGCCACGCGTCAGGCGATAGGGTTTGTTTTCATATTCACGCGCCCAGCGACGGGTCTCCGAGCCTGGTCGCCGGTCAATTCCCGATGGCCCACTCGCGCCCGAAATTGTGCCGCCTGGCCGCAGGTAAGGGTCTGTCTCCCAATTGTCCGTCACCATCTCGCGCTCATAGAATGAGGCTTGGGCGAGGATCCCAACTTTATCGTTTAAGAAGCGGTCCGCGAGCACCAAAGAGGCATCGATCTCGCGGCCACCACCCAATTCAACACGTCCCAGCGATAGGCCGCCGGTAATCCGCCGCCCGCGATAGTCATAGGCTGAACGGGTCCTGATATTGATGTTTCCAGCCACAGTGTCGCCGGATAGATCTGGGGTAATGGCCTTGTTGATCACCACCTGGCTGGCGATTGCCGTTGGGATGTTGTCAAACCTGGTATCTCGGCCCTCAGGCGATACCACGCTCATTCCGTCGATCGAATATGTGACCCAGCGGCGCGGTTGACCCCTCAGATTTACGTATCGGCTTTGGCCTTGATCCTTTTCAACCGCAACACCGGGAAGACGGCTAACCGCATCAGCAATATTCTGATCTGCCAATCGGCCCGCTTCATCAGCAGACAGAACACTGACCAGAGCAGGTGCATTGCGTTGAACTTGCAAGGCCGCTCGATCGGACTCCAGAATTGGCCGATATCCACGGACAATGACGGTTTCTGCTTGGGGTGTCGTAATTTCTGAAGAGGTCTCGGCGGATTGTCCATAGGCCTGTGTCGCAGCCAATAAACCAATACCACTTACCGCGCCCACCAGGGCAGCGCGCGTCAACTTAATCGTCATGAATACCCCCATAAGAGACGCATGCTGCGCCATAATGATTGGGCGGTATCGCGAAGGCGTGACAGGCTGACGTCGTTCAAATCTCAGAAATGTGAAACCTGGCTCACAATCTCGTGATCCCACTTACTCGTATTGGGTCCAGATTTGGGTGACCTGAGCCCCGAATAGTCCAAGTTTCAGGTGGCAGAGTGTTATAAGCCACCAAACACCGCGCTGGTTGCCTCGAAAGGCGGTCAGTGATCGTCACTGCGACGGACAGCCGGGACAAAAAGGGCGGACAGCCAACGGTAAGACATGTTCCCTGAGCGCAACCGCCGCCTCAGGGCCAACCTTTCACCCCTTCTGTCCGGAAACATTAATTGTGAATCTGGTCCTATGGTCTGCTTTGCGCCAAACTAGGTCAATGGGACGGTGTTGAACGATGCTCGAAAGCGGACGTTTAATGCCCTCGAACAATGGGTGCACCTCACGGGGTTCAAAATTCTACAAACTTTTGGCTGAGTTTAAGGGAGCTGGGTCAGGGCCAATACCTCCTTTGGCAACACAACACCAAGTGAGTTTCCAATCCGCCTGACTGTAAGTTCGACCATGCGTGACTCCGTGCACTGTTATGACAAAAATAGCAACCATTCTCCAAAAAAGCATTCGTTTTACCATCACCCTTTGGGGTAAAGCCAACAATCTCAGCGATTCCCTTGACGGATTTGTAAACTGACGTTGTAGTCTCCAACTATTGGAGAAATGACCATAGATGTTTTGGACGATTACTCGATTTGAGGCTTGGTATCAGCTTCGCAACGTCTATTTGCTGGCTTGGGCATTCCTGTCGCTTTCAGTGACTTCAGCCATCTTTCTCTATGAACCCATGCGCATTGATCCGGGCGAGTCGCTTATCTCGACGAGTGCAACCTATTTCCTGCTGATCTTTCTGGGGATAGTCGTCGGCTTAATGGTTCCGATGACCGCGATATTGGGAGGGGCGGTAGTACGCGACCTACAGCTTGGCAGCGGTGAGTTACTTAAGGCGACGCTTCTTACACGAACTGGCTATGTTTTTGGTCGGTTTTTGGGTGCCTTTCTACCAATCGCTTTGATTTATCTGCTTCATATTGTGCTGATCTGGCTAGTCTGTCAGTGGCCGAGCCTGCCTGCCAATAAATATCCAGACTTTGAGTTGGCGGCTTTGCTGCAACCCGCTGCGATCATGGCCTCAACCTTGCTGTCCATGGCCTGCATTCTCTTCGCCGTCGGCACGTTGGCGCGTTCTGCGCTTGTTTCTTACATTATTATTGCCTTGCTGATTGGTGCTTGGGTTTTCACGCTTACAAAGGTTGAGTTTGGTGGCTACGAAGAGATGCGTAACGCTTTGGATTGGACAGGCTTTGCGTCTGTGCTCTTGGCCAATGACACTCTTTCTATTCATGAACGGAATACAGAACTCCTCACCCTGTCGCCAGACTTCTACCGAAATCGCACTGTTTGGCTCTGCATTGGTGGCTTGAGCCTTTTGGCGGCTTGGCTCCTTCAAGGGACACGTGGCGGCCTTTGGGGTAATCGCCGCATCGATGCAGCCGCCGGGCCGATGCCACCCGAAGATGGCCAATTAAAGCGCTATCAAACCAAATTGGACCTTGCTGCTCTGCGCACACAGATTTGGGCTAGGTTGACCCTAGACCTCAAACGCATTGTGATCAGCCCTGCTTTTGGCCTGCTGATAGCAGGTGCCATCTATTTGTTTTGGATCATCGCCAACAACACTGGCAGCTTTGGTGACAGGGGCATCGAACCTGTAACCCGATTACTCGTAAAAGAGCTGTACAATCCATCCATGCTATTGGTTGCATTGACTGCATCCATCTTCGCGTCCGAATTGGTCTGGAGCGATACAGATCGACGCATTCATGAGTTGATCGACGTAACTCCTACCACCAGTTGGGTGTATGTCATCCCCAAATTATTGGTAGTTTGCTTTGCGACCATGAGCTTTGTGCTGGTTGGATCAGCAGCTGGTTTGGCGGCTCAGGCAGCCAAGGGCTATCCTTTGTTTGAGGTAGGGAAGATTGCGCTTTGGCTTTGGCTTCCAATGTCACTTACCGTTCTTCAGTTTAGCGCAGTGGCCTTATTCTGCCATTGTGTGACTCCTAATAAGGTCTGGGGGTGGGTACTTTATATTGCACTGGCGATTGGTATCAGTCTCTTGTCTGACCTAACTGGCGTAGACCATGTTCTTTTTGATTATGCATTCGTTGAATTGGTACCCTTGAGCGATTTCAATGGCCAAGCTCACTTCTGGAAGAACAACGTTTGGCTCCAACTTCACTGGACCTTGATAGCATGCATATTTTTATTGAGTGCCGTCTTGATGTGGCGGCGAGGCGTTGAGCAACGACTTAAGCCAAGGCTAGCCGCACTATCAATTGAATTGCGATCAGCCACTGGACTTGCACTTGCCGTCGTCTGTCTTGCGAGCTTGGCGTCAGGCAGTTGGATTTTCTATCACACAAATGTGGTCAATTCCTTCCTGACTGACGGAGGCTACAAAAAATGGGCTGCGCAGTCGGAACGTGACTTAGCCCCATTGGAGTCATGGCCCGGCCCAACAATTGTTGCACTCAAACTTGAGGTCGACATTCGCCCCAAAAAGGTGACGGCGACAGCGAGCGGCGCGCTTACCCTAGAGAACCGCACCAATCGCCCACTGACCCAATTCATTTTGAACCATGGCTCTATCTTTCTTGAATCGGCCTCTATGCCGGGTGCAAATCTCAAAGAAGAAATCAAGGACTATGGTATTGCGGTTTGGACTTTTACCAAGCCGCTAAAGCCAGGTGAAAAGCGGGACCTTACTTTCAAAAGCTCCATTGATGGAAATACGGTAGCGAGTGAGAACCCACCAACTGCGGTCGTCTCCAATGGAAGCTTCATTGAAAGTTCCAAATTGGTGCCAAGCGTCCGAATTGATCGCGGTTCCTGGCTAATCGATCCTAAGGAACGCCAGAAATACGACCTTCCTGAAAAGCGTCCGCTTCCGGATGCCATGGTGGACGAAAACAATTATACACCGGGAAGCGCGTGGGTTGATGCAGATATCATTGTGTCGACCGATGTTGGTCAAATCCCAGTCGCGCCTGGCATATTGGTGCGCGAGACCGTCAAAGACGACAGAGTGACGCGCCATTACCGTCCACCCGTCAAGATCAATAACGCGTTTGCAGTCCAATCAGCCAATTATGTTGTAAAGCGCGAGAGGATTGAATTGGCGAATGGTCCGGTCGACTTGGAGATTTATCATCTGCCAAACTTCACCCGCAATGTTGAAGTCATCATGACCGCGATGAAAAGCTCCGTGCAAACCTTCTCGGAACTCTATGGCCCCTATCCGTTTGGTGTGCTTCGCATCATTCAAACGCCTTCTTATGGTGCTCGAGATATTGCCGCGCAGGCCTATTCGGGGACTGTGCCATTTTATGAGGACGGTGGCTGGCTGCAAATAATTGAAAATAGGAAGTGGGTGGACGACTTAAGCCACATCACTGCCCACGAGGTTGCTCACATGTGGTGGGGGCATCAAGTCAGGCCCTCCGCGCGTCCGGGGGCGCGTGTCCTTACTGAGGGCTTAGCCGAAATGAGCTCATGGATCGTGTTGAAAAACCTGTTCCCAAATGATTCGACCTTTTCCTACTTCCACGATGCTGAGAGCGCCTATTCGACGGGGCGAGGCAAGGAGAAAACGGGCGAGCCGACCTTATCTACCTTAGAGGGAGAAGATTATCTTGCCTATGGAAAGGCTCCAATTGTGCTCGACAGCCTTCGCACGGCTATTGGGCCTCATGCATTTGATGCTGCCTTACGTTCATTCATAGAGACCCACGGCTTTGCCGACCGTCCGTATCCAAATGTACAAGACCTGATTGGTTCAATCAAACAGGCTGCAAAGCCTGAAGTTCATTCCGTAATTGATCAATTGTTCAACGAACGCACGACTTGGAACAGTGAGATTAGCTACCTCGACATTGTCAAGCCGACCAAAACTCGTGCCGCAGTTCGATTGACGGCGCGAGCATGGATAGAAACTCTCGATAAACTGGGAAAACCTGTTCGAAGCACAGGCATAAAAGGCGCGCCCCTTAGATTTTTCGAAAGCATCCGTTGTTCGGAGGACGAGTTGAAACGCACCGCCGAACTAAACAATGTCACGGCCCCCGATATCTTGCGTGACAACTGCATGATGACAGAGCAGATCGCTCAATACACCGTGGATCTTAAGCCTTCACCCCAGAACCTGCAGTTTGATCTTCCCACGACAAGATGGGGCAGCGGTGTGCGGCTAGGCGATGCCGTGAGGTGGGGCGGTAAAGGAGCGGTCAACTCACAATCGTATGCCTCGTCGTTATACCCGCACGAAGATTTCCTCCCTTCCCAAAAACCAAAATAGGCAGGCCGAAACATGCTGACCATCACCGACCTGTCGCATATCTATCCCAATGGCGTGAAGGCCATTTCCAACCTAAACCTAACGATCCCAACAGGCATGTTTGGTCTTCTGGGACCTAATGGTGCGGGTAAGTCCACCTTGATGCGATCTATAGCAACCCTTCAAACGCCAACGCAGGGGGCGATCCAATTTGGGGAAATCGATGTCCTAAAGCAACCCACTAGATTGCGAGCTCAGCTTGGCTATCTGCCACAGGAGTTTGGCGTATATCCGCGCGTGAGCGCGCTTCAACTCTTGGATCATTTTGCGCGATTGAAAGGCTTCTCCAAAACCAAAGAGCGCAAAGAGATGATTGAGGGACTACTCAGTCAAGTCAATCTTTGGGAAGCACGGAAGAAAGCGGTCGCCAGCTTTTCTGGGGGCATGCGCCAACGCTTCGGCATCGCACAGGCATTGATAGGTGACCCGAAACTTTTGATCGTGGATGAACCAACCGCCGGCCTAGACCCCGAAGAGCGCGCTCGTTTCCTCAACTTATTGGCGAGCCTGAGTGATGAGGCGGTGATCATACTTTCAACGCATATTGTTGAAGATGTCTCCGATCTCTGTCCCAGTATGGCGATCATGGCAGGCGGCCGAATTGTCTTGGAAGGCAAAACATCCGAACTGATCGGTAGGTTGGATGGTATCGTTTGGCGCAAGGTCGTTAGTCGGACCGAAGTGGCCGAGCATCAATCCCAATATCGCGTCATTGCCACCCGCCTTTTTGCGGGAGAGACAGTCCTACATGTGTTGTCTGAAACAGACCCAGCCAATGGCTTCCTGCCTCTCCAGCAGGGCCTGGAGGAGCTTTACATGGCAACCATGCAACAAGACAGAGCCGTCGATCGGCGAACACCATGAAAGGGTGCAAGCTCATCCAGTTGATTTTAATACGTTCAATGATTTCATCTGAGGAGATGCGCTGATCGCAGGCAGTGCACGATTTACTCAATCTCTTTTGGCGACCCTAAATGTTAGGGATTCTGCTGACTTGGGTCTGTCTGTTGTAAACCGATAGCTCGGAACCAGGAAAGCGTCCGGCCTAACGTAATCCTCCGCTTTTGGGCCGGCAGAAGTTAGGCTTTACCGTTGTGATCAATGGCGTCTTTCGACGTCTGCGCACTCCTAAGCAGAACATCCGCAATAGGCAATAGTTGGCCGAAAGCGGATGGTTTAGTTTGGAGAGCTTGGTGAGCAGAAGCTGCCATTCCGATGAATTGGTGGGAACACGTTCAGCAAAAATGGTCTTTTGCAGATTTTGTGGCACTCGGAGTGAAGGTCTAAGTCACCTCAGGCTATATCTTGACACGAGCAAAACGCGCTAAGTTCCTCTTTGATCCCTAGAGGCAAAAAATTGCCCATGAACCCCAATTCTTGGAATCACCCAAATTCCTAGATTCAGGCCTACCCAATTAGACCATGGTCACAATTTTGGTCACGTTCTGGTCACAATAACCCTACGACCAAGTCGGGAATTATTTTTGGTATTGATTGTAAATGAAAAAATGGTGGAGCCAAGGGGAGTCGAACCCCTGACCTCTTGAATGCCATTCAAGCGCTCTACCAACTGAGCTATGGCCCCATCTGATTTGGTCGTGACGGACCAAATGGATCGAGTTGCGGGTTCCACCGACCCCGCAAGAGCGCCGCGTATAGACGCCCTGTGCGCGGGGATCAAGACGGGCGGCGCAGCAGCACTGCAGCCAATCTCATCTGCCTTCTGCACAGCTTGTTGGACCGATGTGCCCGGCAGCAAAAAGGCCCGCCCGCGCCGACTGGGTCGACAAGGGCGGGCCTGATGGATCAGGGTTTAGGCCGTGGGTGAGGCCATGCTGGGGCGATCAGCGCGGATCGACGTCATCATCATCGGGGCCTGGAATATCGCCCAGATCGTCATCGATCAGATCTTCATCATCTTCCAAGAAGGGCACTTCATCGTCGCCTGCGGTTGGATCATCATCGTCCAATTCCTGCTCGGAGAAGCCCTCTGGTACATCCGCGCCGGCTGTCCCTTGGTTGATCGGGTCAGATTCTTCATCATCATCGAGTTCAAGTGGGGCTTGGTCGACCGCGGCGGCATCAAGCTCAGCGGTGACTTCTTCATGCTCCAGTTCATCCTCGTCCAGATCAGGATCAATGACCTTGGCGGGTGCGTCTTCGTCATCCTCTTCGGCTGCGGCAGCCAGTTTCGGATCAAAGGCGGTCAGACGGGCTTTTGCGCGCCGTGCCTTGACGGCCTCATCATCGGGATCGAACACATTGCCGCACTTGGGGCATTCGGCAGGCCGCTTGTGCAGGTCATAGAATTTTGCGCCGCAGGCAGGGCACAATTGCTTTTCGCCAAGGTCAATTTTAGGCACTGTTGGGGCTCCACTGGCCAATCGCCAAATTGGGAAGGTCAATCCAAGGGCGCAGCGCTTGCCACGTTAGAGGGACGCTGTCAAAACCTCTGCTGCAGTCGGATGCATTTAGGCCAAGGATTGGCTGCGCAAGCCATCCAAGACGGCAAAAAACGTCGGGAAGGTTTTGGACGTGCAGGCGGGGTCTTCAATGGTCACGCCCTGATTGGCAAGGCCTGCCACGGCCAAGGACATGGCCATGCGGTGATCGTCATAGGTGGCGACTTGGGCAGGTGCCAAGCGGGCGGGCCGGATCAACAGGCCATCGCGCAATTCGTCCAGATCTGCCCCCATGGCGCGCAATTGGGTTGCCATGGCATGCACGCGGTCGGTTTCCTTCCAGCGCATATGCTCCACCCCGCTGATGCGCACGGGGCTGGTGGCATTGGAGGCGATAGCGGCCAAAGTCGGGGCGGTGTCAGAGATGGCATTCATGTCGATCTCCACCCCGGTCAAATGTTTGGGCCCCACCAAAGTCAGCCCATCGGCGGTCTCGCGGACATGCGCACCCATGGCGGCCAAGGCGTCGACGAACAAGACATCGCCCTGCAAGGCCTTGCGGCTTAGCCCTTTGATGGTCACCTCACCCCCGGTGACGGCGGCGGCGGCAAAGAAATAAGACGCGCTGGAGGCATCAGGTTCGACCTGATAGCTTTCTTTGGCCAGATAAAACTGCCCAGCCGGGATCACCAGGCGATCAGGCGCGGGTCGGTCGACCCGCACACCCCAATCAGCCATCATGGCTATCGTCATGGCAATATAGGGTTCTGACACGATGGGCCCGGTCAGCACCAATTCGGTATCATGGGCGGCAAATGGGGCCACCATCAAAGCAGCACTGACTTGTTGGCTGGATTTTTGCGGGTCCAGTTCGATCCGCCCACCCGGCAGGCCGGCCCCAGTGATCGACAGCGGGAAATGGCCGGGCTCGCCTTCAAAATGAACGTGCGCGCCTTGTCCGGCCAAGAGTGCCACCAAATCGCCCATGGGTCGCTTGCGCATCGCAGCGACACCATCAAATCGGACCTTATGCCTGCCCAGACCGCTTAAGGCCAACAAAAAGCGGGCGGCGGTGCCGGCATTGCCGACAAACAGGTCGGCATGCCCTGCCGCCGGGCTTGGTAAAACCCCGCCGCATCCAGTCACTGTAAAGGTGGCGGCCTCCCGGTCATGGGCCACTTCAAACCCCAGTGCGCTTAAGCATTGGGCAAAGATGCGGGTATCATCACTGTCGAGTGCCCCGTTCAGCACCGATTGGCCCCGCGCCAAGGCTGCCAATAAAAGCGCCCGATTATTGATGCTTTTTGAACCGGGCACTTGCACGGTTCCCCGCGCGGGCGCGGTGAAGGGGGCGATGAACAGGGTTTCCATCGCGCTGTCTTAATCAGCACAGAAGGTAAAATAAACCCGGTCGCTCCAGTCACTGGCAGGCGGGCGGCAGACTCGCTGGGCCACAGGTTGCAATTGGGGTTTGGCAGGGCAGGGCAAGCTTGGTATGGCCCAAGCCAAGGTCAATAAGTCGTAGCTGGTCCCCAGAAGAGCGGCACATTCGTCAGCGGCGATGGCAGGGTCCAGAAGCAGGCAGGAAGATGATTATTGCAGTCGACGGCCCCCTGGCTGCAGGCAAGGGCACCATCTCAAAGGCATTGGCCGCCCATTATGGCCTGCCGCATATGGATACGGGTAAGCTCTATCGCGGGGTGGCCTATCGGCTGTTGGCGCAAGGACTGTCGCCCCATGATCAGGCCGCAGCGGCCGGGGTTGCCAAAAGCTTGTCCATGCAGGGAATTGAGGACGAGGCCCTGCGCACCGCCGAAGTCGGGGCCGCAGCCTCGGTCGTGGCTGCCAATCAGGCCGTCCGCCAAGCCTTGTTCCACCTGCAACGCGACTTTGCCCTCCAGCCTGGAGGTGCGGTGCTGGATGGGCGGGATATCGGTACAGTGGTCTGTCCTGAAGCCGATGTGAAACTCTATGTCAGCGCCAGCCCAGAGGAGCGGGCGCGGCGGCGTCAGGCAGAGCTGTCGGCCATGGGCGAAGAGATTTCGTATGAGACCATGCTGGCCCAGACGATTGAGCGCGACACACGTGATTCTGGCCGCGCCGATGCCCCGCTTCGCCCTGCTGAAGACTCCCACTTGCTCGACACCACTGGTCTGAGTATAGAGGCGGCTGTGGATAAAGCCCGATTGATCGTGGATCAGGTGCGCTCGGCCAAGGGTTGAGCGGGCAGGTCGCGAAATTTACCCAATCGTTTGATCCGCACTACACATGTCCAACATCATGCGTTGCAAGACGTGAGGCCCGAAGGCCGCAGGACCTTTCGGGCAAGACCGCCGGAGCCAACCGGCAGGCCTGCATTCATCTATTCGGAGATTGAACACAACATGAGCGACACGCTCCTTAACCCGAGCCGGGACGATTTCTCGGCACTTCTTGAAGAATCCTTTGGGGCCCGTGGTGGCCTGACCGAAGGCAAAGTCATTTCTGCCACCGTTGTTGGAATCGAAAATGATTTCGTTCTGGTGGATATCGGCCTGAAAACCGAGGGGCGCATTCCGCTGCGCGAATTTGGTCTTGAAGGGTCGAGCCTGAAGGTCAATGACACGGTTGAAGTCTATCTCGACCGGATCGAGAACGCACTTGGCGAAGCTGTCGTCAGCCGCGAAAAGGCCCGCCGTGAAGAGGCCTGGGGCCGTCTTGAAAAGCTGTTTGCCACGGGCGAAGCTGTGGATGGTGCGATTGTTGGCCGCGTTAAGGGCGGCTTCACCGTCGATCTGGGCGGGGCCAATGCCTTCTTGCCCGGCAGCCAAGTGGACATCCGCCCTGTGCGCGACGTCGGCCCGCTGATGAACATTGTCCAGCCCTTCTCCATTTTGAAGATGGACCGTCCCCGCGGCAATATCGTGGTGTCGCGTCGTTCGATCCTCGAACTTGATCGCGCCGAGGCCCGTACCGAAATCGTAGCCGGTCTGGCCGAGGGCGAGATCCGCGACGGCGTGGTCAAGAACATCACCGATTATGGTGCGTTCGTGGACCTGGGCGGCGTCGATGGTCTGTTGCACGTCACCGACATGAGCTGGAAGCGCATCAGCCACCCAAGCCAAGTGCTGAACGTGGGCGACACGGTTCAGGTGCAGATCGTCAAGATCAACCCCGATACTCAGCGCATCTCGCTGGGCATGAAGCAATTGCTGTCCGATCCTTGGGATGGGGCCGAAGCCAAATATCCAGTCGGCGCACGTTATTCGGGCGTCATCACCAACATCACCGATTATGGTGCGTTCGTGGAGCTGGAATCGGGCGTGGAAGGCCTGGTCCATGTGTCGGAAATGTCCTGGACCAAGAAGAATTTGCATCCTTCCAAGATCGTCAATCCAGGCGATCCAGTGGATGTGATCGTGATCGATGTGGATGGCGACAAGCGCCGCATCTCGCTGGGTATGAAGCAAGCTCAGGCCAATCCTTGGGAAGCCTTCTTGACCCAGTCACCAATCGGCTCGACCATCAATGGCGAAATCAAGAACATCACCGAGTTTGGTCTGTTCGTTGGTGTCAATGACGAGCTCGACGGCATGGTGCACATGTCGGACATCGACTGGAACCTGCCCGGTGAAGAGGCCATCAAGTCGTACAAGCGCGGCGATATGGTCGAAGCCAAGGTTCTTGACGTCGACGTGGAAAAAGAGCGCATCTCCTTGGGTATCAAGCAGGTGTCGTCTGATCCATTCGCGACTGAAACCCTCAAGCGCGGCCAGACCGTGACCTGCACCGTGACCGAAATCGCTTCGGGCGGCATCGAGGTTGCCATTGGCCCAGACAACATCATGAAGGCATTTGTTCGCAAGTCGGACATTTCGCGTGATCGGGCCGAGCAGCGGCCAGACCGCTATGCCGTCGGTGATCGGGTCGATGCGGTCGTGACCGCCATCGATAAGGCCACCCGTAAGGTGTCTGTCTCAATTAAGGCACTTGAAATGGCTGAAGAAAAAGAAGCCATCAGCCAATTTGGTTCTTCCGATTCGGGCGCATCGCTGGGCGATATCCTGGGCGCTGCCCTGCGTCAGAAGGAACAGAACGATTGATTGTGATGGCGTAAAGCTAAGATCATAACAGTCAAAACCGATGTTACCGAAAGGCCAGGGCGACGCCCTGGCCTTTTTATCTTGGCACAAAAGAGAAATTTCCTTACGAAGGCTTGCGCGTTCATAGTTTTTTGCTGTTATATGGCTGACTAGAATTTAACTGGGGGACAGACCCACATGTTGCGATCTGAACTTGTTGCTAAATTAGCTTCCGAGAATCCGCATCTGTTTCATGGGGATGTCGAACGGGTGGTTGATACCGTGCTTGAGGAAATCACCCGGGCTCTGGAAAAGGGTGATCGGGTCGAGCTGCGTGGCTTTGGTGCCTTTTCGGTGCGCGCCCGTGGCGCACGTCAAGGACGCAATCCCCGTACCGGTGAAGGCGTGGCGGTTCAGGCCAAGCATGCGCCCTTCTTCAAAGCAGGCAAGGAATTGCGTGCACGCCTGAATGGCGGGGTTGATCCCGGCGAATAATGGGCCTCGTATCCGGGCGACAGCCGCGGATGGTCTGACCACATAAACACCTAATATGCGGCAGGCGCTTGGCCGTGCTGTGACCGTGTGTGCCTGGTCCGCCAATCCGATTTTCCTCCTATCAGTGTGTTGAAAGGAAAAAGCATGAGTATCGCGCAGGAATTCAAAGCCTTTATTTCAGGCGGCAATGTGGTGGATCTGGCTGTTGGTGTGGTGATCGGGGCCTCGTTTGGCAAGATCGTGACTGCCGTGGTCGATAAATTGATTATGCCGGTGGTTGGCTTGCTGACAGGCGGGGTTGATCTGTCAGGCATGAAGATTGTCCTGCAGGCCGCTGATGAGGCCAGCAAGAAAGCCGAAGTCGCCATCGGTTATGGTGATGTCTTGGCGGCAAGCTTGAATTTTGTGATTGTTGGCTTTGTGCTTTTCATGGTGGTGAAGGCCTATAATAAAGTCCGCACGCCGGCCGCCC
Source organism: Candidatus Phycosocius bacilliformis (assembly GCF_003112735.1). GTDB lineage: Bacteria > Pseudomonadota > Alphaproteobacteria > Caulobacterales > Aquidulcibacteraceae > Aquidulcibacter > Aquidulcibacter bacilliformis. The sequence continues at coordinate 148,110 of NZ_BFBR01000004.1, read as the reverse complement.
CCGCTGCCCCGGCAGGGCCTAGTCAGGAAGAATTGCTCGCCGAAATCCGCGATCTGTTGAAACAAGCCCGTTAGGTCAGCCTCGGTCAGGGTCTGTGCCTGCAGTTTTGCTGGCGGCTTTGCTTTTGCTTTAGCGCGCAACGTTCTACATGAGCATCATGGGCCGAGTTGAAGCTAAAATTTGCGGGTTGAAAGAGCCCCAGCATGTGCTTGATGCGCTGACCCATGGGGCGGCCTTTGTCGGCTTTGTCACTTTTCCCAACAGTCCCCGCCATATCCTGCCATCTGATGCCCGCCCCTTGGCGGCCTTGGCAATGGGGGGCGCGCAGACCGTGTCGGTGTTGGTGGATCCTGATGACGCGCTGATTGAGCAGGTTCTGACTGACCTCGCGCCCGATTTTCTGCAATTGCAGGGCGGGGAAAGCCCAGAGCGCTGCGCCCATTTGCGCGCGCGCGGAGTTGGCATCATTCGCGCGATCGGGGTGGCAGAGCCTGCAGACCTCGAAAAGGTCAAACCCTATGCGGGCTGTGTGGATTATTTTCTGTTTGATGCCAAAGCCCCCAAAAAGGCCAACCGCCCCGGCGGTTTGGGCCAGCCCTTTGACTGGGACATTCTACAAGGCTATCGCGCCGAGGTGCCTTGGTTTCTGTCCGGCGGGCTCTCGCCTGACAATGTCGCCGAGGCGGTCGCCCGGACAGGTGCACGGCTGGTGGATGTGTCCTCTGGCGTCGAGCGCGCGCCCGGCCTAAAGGATAGCGGACGGATTAAGCGCTTCCTCGATGCGCTTCCCGCACACTAATGGATCACTGATCACAATGGACGCACGCAATTCCTGGGGTTCTTATCCCGACGCAGAAGGCCGCTTTGGCAATTTTGGTGGCCGCTTTGTGGCTGAGACCTTGATGCCCAATATTTTGGCGCTGCAAGAAGCCTATGAGCAGGCTAAATCCGATCCGGCTTTTTTGGAGACGCTCGACATCTTCCTGCGTGACTATGTCGGCCGCCCAAGCCCACTTTATTTTGCCGAGCGTTTAAGTGCCCATTTCGGCGGTGCGAAAATCTATTTCAAGCGCGATGAACTCAACCATACAGGCGCGCACAAGATCAATAATTGCATGGGCCAGATCTTCCTGGCCATGCGCATGGGCAAGACCCGGATTATCGCTGAGACCGGTGCTGGTCAGCATGGCGTGGCGACGGCGACTGTGTGTGCCCGCTTTGGCTTGCCCTGTGTGGTCTATATGGGGGCGAAGGATGTTGACCGGCAAAGCCCCAATGTCTTCCGCATGAAATTGCTGGGCGCAGAGGTTCGCCCTGTCGATGCGGGTACCGCCACCTTGAAAGATGCGATGAACGAAGCCCTGCGCGATTGGGTCACCAATGTGAAGGACACATTCTATATCATCGGGACAGTCGCGGGGCCGCATCCCTATCCGCAATTGGTCCGTGACTTCCAGTCGGTGATCGGGCGGGAAACCCGCCAGCAAATGCTTGAGCGCGAAGGGCGTCTGCCTGACGCGCTGGTTGCCTGTATTGGTGGGGGGTCCAATGCGATTGGGCTCTTCCATCCGTTCTTGGAAGATGAACAGGTCAAGATTTATGGTGTCGAGGCTGCCGGTCATGGCATTGAAACCGGCCTGCACGCAGCCGCTTTGACAGGTGGCCGGCCAGGCGTTCTGCATGGCAATCGCACCTATTTGCTGCAGGATGACGATGGCCAAATCATTGACGCCCACTCGATCTCCGCCGGGCTTGATTATCCAGGTGTGGGTCCAGAGCATGCCTTTTTGAAGGACACTGGCCGGGCGACATATTTGTCGGCCACCGATGAGGAGGCTTTGGAAGCCTTCCAGCTTTGTGCCCGCCTTGAAGGCATTTTGCCGGCCTTGGAGCCATCCCATGCGCTGGCCCGTGTTGGTGAGATTGCCAAGGATGTCGGTAAGGGCGGGATTGTGGTGATGAATCTCTGCGGCCGGGGTGACAAGGATATTTTCACCATCGCCAATGCATTGGGAGCCAAGATCTGATGCCGGTTTCGCGTCTTTCTGAAGCTTTTGCAGCCGCAAAGGCAGAACACCGCGCCGCCCTTGTGGCCTATGTGATGGCGGGTGATCCGTTGCTTGAGACGTGTGCAGCCATTCTCGACGCCTTGCCGGGGGCCGGGGTTGATGTGATCGAATTGGGCTTTCCCTTCACCGATCCGATGGCCGATGGCCCGTCGATCCAACGGGCGGGCATTCGTGCGCTTAAAAATCAGGTCACGCTGAAAAAGACCCTTGCCTTGGCCGCTGGCTTTCGCGCCAAGCACCCGACCACGCCGCTGATTGTGATGGGCTATCTCAATCCGGTGGAGACATTGGGCTATCAGGCTTTTGCGACCTTGGCAGCAGAATCGGGTGTGGATGGAGCCATCATTGTCGATGCCCCGCCTGAAGAGGATCGTGACTTGCGTGCTGCCATGCAGGCCAATGAGTTGGCCTTGATCCGGCTGGCAACCCCCACCACCGACGCCCGGCGCCTGCCCAAAGTCGTCGAAGGCGTCAGCGGCTTTGTCTATTATGTCTCGGTTGCGGGCATCACCGGCGACAAGGCAATTGAAACCGCTGACATTGCTGAGGCTGTGGCTGCAGTGCGTCAGGCATCGGGCCTGCCGGTCGCTGTTGGTTTTGGCATTAAGACACCAGAAGCGGCTGCCCGAACTGCCCAAATCGCTGACGGTGTGGTGGTCGGTTCGGCCCTGGTTGACGTGATCGCCCAAGCCCATGAAACTGGCGCGGATGCGGCCCAAGCGGCGGCCGCCTTTTGTCAGTCCTTGGCGCACGCCATTGCGCAAGCCCGTCAGGAGCCCTCGGCATGAACAGCTGGATCGACCGTCTGCGCCCCGGCATCAATAAATTGCTGCAAAAGCGCGAAACCCCCGACAATCTTTGGGTCAAAGACCCGGATAGCGGGGAAATGCTCTACCGCGTTGATCTGGAAAACAGCCAATGGGTCACCCCGTCGGGCCGGCATATGCGGATCGGGCCCGAGCTTCGCTTCCGCTATTTGTTTGACGGCGAAAGCTGGCTGGCGATCGACACGCCCAAAGTCGTTGAAGACCCGCTGAAGTTCAAAGACGATAAACGCTATGTGGATCGGCTGAAGGAAGCCCGCGCCAAAACAGGTCGCGATGATGCCATGGCCATTGGCTATGGCAAGATTGGTGGCAGCCATGCCGTCGCACTGGTGCAAGACTTCAACTTCATGGGGGGCTCACTGGGCATGGCTGCGGGCGAAGCCTTCATCAAGGCCGCCCAGGAAGCACTCGACCGCAAATGCCCGCTGATCTGCTTTACCGCTGCCGGTGGCGCGCGCATGCAGGAGGGGATTCTCTCGCTGATGCAGATGCCGCGCACCACTCTGGCCATCGACCAATTGCGCCGGGCTGGCCTGCCGTACATCGTGGTTTTGACTGACCCCACCACTGGGGGCGTGACCGCCAGCTATGCCATGCTGGGCGACATTCATATTGCCGAGCCCGGTGCCCTGATCGGCTTTGCCGGTCAACGGGTCATTGAGCAGACCATCCGCCAGAAACTACCCCCCGGCTTCCAGCGATCTGAATATCTGCTTGAGCATGGCATGGTGGATATTGTGGTGGACCGGCGGGAGCTGAAGGCCACTTTGGCGCGAGTGATCGGCTTATTGAAGGCCTGATCGGCTTGCCGAACCGCGGTGTTAATTGATATAGAATTATATCATTTCTGCGGACCGGAACCGACTTGGACACAGCCCTCTTCACGCTCCTGCATCTTTTGGTCTTCGTCTATTGGCTGGGCGGGGATTTGGGCGTGTTCTACAGTTCAACCATCCTGACCGACACCCGTCAGCCTGATGCAGCCCGCATTGCCGCGGCCCGTGTGCTGGCGCAGGTGGATATGGCCCCACGCACCGCCATGATCCTGACGTTGCCCACCGGGCTGACCTTGGCCGTGCACAAAGGCTGGCTGGTGTTGGGGCCGTTTGTGGTGAGTTTGATTTGGGTGGGCGCGCTTCTTTGGCTGACATTGGCCTGGACCCTGCATCTGCGCCATTTAGGGCCAAACAGTCTTTTTCGGCAGGCTGATATGGCGATCCGCTGGGGGCTGATCGCAGGCCTTCTGATTCTTGCCGCCAATTTGTGGCCACATGCGCCAGCCCTGCCGCTTTACCTCAAAGCCAAATGCGCGATCTTGGCGGCCACCATCCTGTGTGGCTTATTGATCCGCCGTGCCCTTGGCCGCTTTGGCCCGGCCTTTGCGCGCATGGTTGAGCATGGTGCCCGCCCTGAAACAGATCGTGATATCCAGCAGGCCCTTGATGAAAGCAGGCCGCTTGTCGTCACCATCTGGCTCTTATTGCTGGTTGCGGCCTTTTTAGGCCTGGCAAAACCCTTGTGAAGGAAGCTGATCCCATGGCCGACCCCGCCCGTCATAATGACCACATTGCCGATCAATTGGCCGCGCTGGTTGGTGCTGAGCATGTTCATAGCGATGAGGCCACACGCCACGTGATGAGCGAGGATATTTTTGCCCAAGGTGGCCTTGCGGGTCTTGTTGTGGCCCCGGCGACGCGCGACCAGCTCTCGGCTGTGCTGAAGATGGCCCGCGCGGCAGGGTTGGCCATTCTGCCGCGGGGGGGCGGCATGAGCTATACCAAGGGCTATGTGGCGGAGACCTCAGGCGCGCTTTTGATCGATACACGGCGCATGGATAAGATCATCACCATCAGCCCCGAGGATATGATCGCAACCGTCGAAGCCGGCTGCACGTGGGCAAGCCTGCATGCGGCTCTGGCCCCTTTGGGTTTGCGCACGCCGTTCTGGGGGCCGTTGTCGGGCATTAGCTCGACCATTGGCGGTGGCGTGTCCCAACTGAATGCGTTTTTCGGGGCCGGTATTTGGGGCACGACGTCGGACAGCGTGACAGCCCTCACCATCGTCCTAGCCGACGGCAGTGTGCTGCGGACAGGCACAGCGGGAACCATCGGGGCAAGCCCCTTTTTCAAACATTATGGCCCTGACCTCACAGGCCTGTTTTGCGGGGATTGCGGGGCCTTGGGTGTGAAGGCTGAGGTGACGTTGCGGCTGATACCCGCCCCGACACATGAAGCCCATTTGAGTTTTTCTATGCCGGATTTGGCCCAGACCGCTGCGGCGACAGCAGCCGTGGCGCGCACCAATCTGGCCAGTGAAGTATGTGCCTTTGATCCCAATCTCGCCCGCATCCGTCTGCGCCGCGCCAGTCTGTTGCAGGATGTGAAGACATTGGCCGCCGTGATCGGGGCGCAGAAAAATGTCCTTGACGGGGTCAAGCAAGGTGCCCGCATGGCCCTGGCCGGGCGCGGCTTCATGGATGACGCGGGCTATACGTTGCATCTGATCACCGAAGGGGCCAGTAAGGCCCAAGTCGAGGCGGCAGCCGACCAATTGCGCCACCTCGTCAAATCCCACGGCGGTCGTGAGATTGAAAACACCATTCCCAAAGCCATGCGCGCGGCCCCCTTCACGCCGTTGAACAATATCTTGGGTCCTGATGGGGAGCGTTGGGTCCCGATCCACGGCATTGTCGCCTTGTCGCAAGGCCCTGCCTGCTGGCAGGCCCTGGATGCCTTATTCGCCAGCTACCAGCAGGCATTTGACCAGCGCGGCATGACAAGCGGTTATTTGGTTACCACTCTGGCAACCAATGGCTTTTTGATCGAACCGGTTTTCTTCTGGCCGGATGCCCGTTTTGGCCTGCACGAAACCACGCTTGAGCCATCCTATCTGGCCAAATTGCCCAAGCTGCCTGCTAATCCTGACAATGCAGCCCTGGTCGATGAGGTGCGGGAGAAAATCCTCGACATTTTTCAGCACTTCGGGGCAGCCCATTTCCAGATTGGCCGCACCTATCGCTATGCGGCCACCCGCGCCCCTGAAACCATGGGGTTGCTTAAGGCCATCAAAGCCTATCTTGATCCTGAAAACCGCATGAATCCCGGAGTATTGGGCCTATGAGCACGCGCCTATTGGACGTCAAAAACCCGCGTACCGGTCAAGTGGACGCCCAGCTTGAGGTGGCGGATGCTGACATTGTGCAAGCCAAGGCGGCTAAAGCACGGGCCGCGCAAGCCGGGTGGGAGGCCTTGGGCCTGGAAGGCCGGGCCAAGGTCCTGCTTGACCTTAAAGCGGCTTTAGCCGCCCATCTTGACGCGATCCACGCCGCGCTCGCGCATGATACGGGAAGGGGCAAGATCGCGCGCCGAGAGATTGAAGGTGCCATTGCCAGCTTGGGTGGCTGGGCTGCCCAAGCCCCGCATCTTTTGCCCCAAGGCTGGAGTGAAGGGCGCAGTGATCCCCGCATGGCCCATGCGCCGCAATGGGTACCCTATCGGCTGGTGGGCGTGATCAGCCCATGGAACTTCCCACTGACCTTGGCCATGATCGACACCATACCAGCGCTGTTGGCTGGCTGTAGCGTCATCATTAAGCCATCTGAAGTCACCCCGCGCTTTGTTGCACCATTGGCAACAGCGATTGGCGATGTCCCCGCCTTACAGGACGTCTTGCAACTGGTTTTGGGTGATGGGGAAACCGGCATGGCGTTGATCGATGCGGTCGATGCCATTTGCTTTACCGGCTCGGTTGCCACCGGGCGGAAGGTGGCCGTGCAGGCCGCCAATCGTTTGATCCCTGCCTTTTTGGAACTGGGCGGCAAGGACCCGTTGATCATCACCGAGACGGCTGACCTCGACAGGGCGGTTACAGCGGCCCTACGCGGCTCGGTCCTGTCTACCGGGCAGGCCTGTCAGTCGATTGAGCGGATTTATGTGGCAAGGCCGCTTTATCAGGATTTTGTCGACCGTCTTGTTGTGTCGGCCAAAGCCGCCCGCCTTAACCAGCCCGACCGGGGCCAAGGCGAGATTGGCCCGATGATTTTTGGTCGTCAGGCCGGCGTGATTGCTGCCCAATTGCAGGACGCTGTCGCCAAGGGGGCGACAATACTGACCGGTGGGGTGGTGGAGCATCATTTGGGTGGCGACTGGATCGCCCCGACAGTGGTCGTCAATGTCGACCATTCCATGGCCCTGATGCAGGAAGAAACCTTTGGACCGGTGATGCCCGTGATGGCCTTTGATAGCGTGGACGAAGCCATTGCACTTGCCAATGATAGTGACTTTGGCCTGTCGGCTGGGGTGATTGCGGGCAGTCTTGCGGAGGCTGAAGCGATTGGTCGTCGGATCGATGCCGGAGCCATCAGCTTGAATGATGCGGCATTGACCAGTCAATTCTATGAGGCGGAAAAACATAGCTTCAAGCAGAGCGGTCTGGGTGGGTCGCGCATGGGCCCTGCAGGCTTCCAGCGCTTTTGCCGTCGCAAAGCCTTGATTGCCAACCGGGGTGACGTCACGCCCTTGAGTGCCTATGCTGAAGAGGCGTAAGATTGGCCTGATCCATCGGCCCCACACCAGAGGAAGACCATTATGCAAGACCCAGTCGTCATCGTAGGCCTGGCCCGCACACCTATGGGCGGTCTGCTCGGGGATTTGTCCGGCTTTAGCGCCAATGAATTGGGGGCGGTGGCCGTCAAGGCGGCTTTGGCCGATGCGGGTGTTGCCGGGGAGGATGTCGACTGGATCTTGATGGGCAATGTTCTCCCGGCTGGCCAGGGTCAGGCCCCGGCCCGGCAAGCTGCGATCAAGGCTGGACTGCCTGTGCATGTCGAAGCCACAACGCTCAATAAAATGTGCGGTTCGGGCATGCAGGCCACGATTATGGCAGCCAATGCGATCAAGGCAGGCGAAGCCAAAGTGGTGATTGCCGGGGGGATGGAAAGCATGTCCAACGCCCCGCACCTGATGAAGACCCACCGCGGCGGGGTCAAATATGGTCACGACCGCATCTATGACCACATGGCTTTGGATGGGCTGGAAGATGCTTATGAAGGCAAGCCTATGGGCCATTATGCCGATCTGGTGGCAGGCGAATATCAATTCACCCGTGAAGATCAGGACGCCTATGCACTTGAGACGCTCAAGCGCGCTCAGAAAGCCACGGAGACCGGGGCCTTCACCCGCGAAATTGCCCCTGTGAAGGTTGCCAGTCGCGCCGGGGAAGTGGTGGTTGATCGCGATGAACTGCCCGCCAAAGCCCGGCCTGAAAAAATCCCTGGCTTGAAGCCTGCTTTCAACAAGGATGGCACAGTTACCGCAGCCAATGCTTCTGCCATTTCAGATGGGGCCTCCGCGCTGGTTCTGATGGCGAAGTCTGAGGCCCAGGCCCGTGGCCTGACCATTCAGGCCGAGATTGTGGCCAGTGCTGCCCACGCCCATGCCCCGGCCTATTTCACCACGGCCCCGGTGAAAGCGATTGAAAAGGCCCTTGATAAGGCTGGCTGGCACGTTGGTGATGTGGATTTGTTCGAAATCAATGAGGCCTTCGCCATTGTGCCGATGATTGCGATGAAGGATTTGGGCATTTCCCACGACAAGGTGAATGTGAATGGCGGGGCGTGTGCCTTGGGCCATCCGATCGGTTCATCGGGGTCGCGCATCATCGCCACCTTGATCGCGGCCATGCAGGCCCGTGGTGCCAAGCGCGGCTTGGCCAGCCTGTGTATTGGCGGGGGAGAAGCCACCGCCATCTGCTTGCAGCGTCCTGACTGATTTTGCAGCTTTGGCTAGACAATCGCGCAATTGCGCGCTGTTATCGGGCTATGAAACATCTCTTGCGTCGCCTTTCGTGCTTGGGATTAGGCCTCATGGTGACCTTTCCGGTCCAGCTGTGGGCCCAGAGCTTGCCCTTTGGCCAAATGAATCCGCGCGCCGTGCAGGAGCGGCGTGAGAAAGAGGCCGCCGACAAGGGGGCCTTTATCATTGCCCAACCCTATTCTCCGGCCGAGGCGTTGCGGCAGGCGCGTGCCATGTCAGCCAGTTTGGCTGGTCTGAAACCTGAACGCAAAGGCGTTGTGGATGTCTATGTTTTGGCCGTCGGCATGGACAGTGACCCGGTCTTTGGCCGTGAGGCCGCAGAAGCCGCCCGGGTTCTGGCAACCCGCTATGACGCGCAAGGCCGTGTGATTGTGTTGGCCAATGGGACGGGTGCTCAAGGTGGGTCGACCGAGCCTGTCATACCCGATGCCAATCCTGATCATCTGGCACAAGCCTTGGCCCAGATCGGCAGCGTGATGAATCCGCAGGAAGACGTGTTGGCGCTTTTTATCACCACCCATGGCCATTGGAATACAGGTCTGAATTATCGCGATGGCGATCGTGCCATCGGCAATATTGGGCCGGTACGGCTCGCGCGGCTCTTGAATGATGCAGGTATCGAGAACCGGCTGGTGATCTTGTCAGCCTGCTTTTCGGGCGTTTTCCTGCCCGCTTTGCAGAACCAATCAACCATCGTGATGACTGCGGCCTCGTCTGAGCGCCCATCCTTTGGCTGTCGGGCGGAGAATGATTGGACCTTCTTTGGTGATGCCTTTGTCAATCAGGCCTTGCGCCAGCCTGTGCCGTTGCCCGATGCCTTTGCCCGTGCCAAGACGCTGATCACGGGGTGGGAGGTTGCTTCCGGTGTCGCCCCATCAATGCCGCAGGTCGATCTGGGTCCTCAGGCGATTGCTTGGATGGACAAAATCGATGCCAAGATTCCCAAAGTCGCCAGCCCGCCACGCGGCACCCCCGCCTTTAGCCCAAACCCCGGAAAAGCAGCGGGCAATTGATCGCCGGACTTTGTTTTGCTCTGCAGTCGCTGGGTTATTTCATAATCAGCTGCCACCCCCCCTCCGTCTCTTCGACCTTGACTGGGGTCAGGCCTCGGCCTTGACCCGGGCCGCCGAGACATGTCCCCGTTCGGGGGTCAAACACAGCCATATGCGCGGCACAGATCAGATCGCCTTTTTCGGTGCGCAATAGACGGCCATCAAACGTGTCGAGTGGCCAGCCCGCATGCGGACAGCGATTGAGGAAAGCGTATAATGTGTCGCCTTCACGCATCACCAGGACTGACTGCGACGCTGTGCCTGCCACAATCTGATATGTCTGGATGACCCCCTCCTTTAGGTCGGATTTTCGCACCAGCGCTAACGACGGATTAAGTGTCTCCGCACTAGAGAGAGGGGGTGCTGGGGCTTTTGTGACAGCTGCCGCCGTGTCGAGGGATGTGTGATGGTGAACGACATTCTCAACCTGCCCATCGTCCATGCGGGCATGTGGCTGTTGATCTGCGCCTGTCTGTTCGGCTTCTTGCAAAGTCTGTTTCCTCTCGACACCACGCGCCGTCCGTTGCGACGCGATATCTGGATGGATATTGGCTATTGGATGTTGGGCCCGATGTTTTATGGCACCCTCAGCACCATGCTGATTGCCGGGGGCTTCCTTGTGCTGTTTGGCGGCAATATGGAGGCAGCTGTCGCCTGGAGCAAGGCAGGGGCGCCTTGGCTGGCGGACTGGCCTTTATGGTTACAGGCCTTGGGCGTGCTGATCGTGACCGACATATCGCTTTATTGGACGCACCGGCTTTTCCATAGCAATGCACTGTGGCGCATTCACGCCATCCATCATGCGCCTGAAACTTTGGATTGGCTGCATGCGGTTCGTTTTCATCCGATCAATACGGTGTTTCACTCGATCTTTGCCAATGCTGTGGCCTTGTGGATGGGCTTTCCACCGGCAGCGATAGCCGTGTTGGTACCGTTCAACGTACTTTATTCAGCCATGGTCCACGCCAATCTGAATTGGACCTTTGGGCCCTTACGGCACGTCTTCGCAAGCCCGGTGTTTCACCGCTGGCATCATACTGGCGCAGACGAGGGTGGGTCGAAGAATTTTGCAGCGACTTTCTCCTGCCTCGACCATTTGTTTGGCACGTTTTACATGCCGCCAGATCAAAAGCCGACCAATTTGGGCCTAACTGACCGCGACATGCCTGCAAGCTTAATCGGCCAATGGCTCTATCCCTTGATGTCTGCCCGTGAGGCGGATGACAAGTCGGACGCTTCTGCTTCTAGGACCGCCCAATAAGCCGCTGAGCCATTCTGTCAGCTATGACGTCGGGCGTCAGGCCTTCGTCGGCGGCTTCCTCGAAAATCTGCTCCAGCGTGCGCGGGATACGCTGGACATGTTCGACCACTTTGGCCGCATCATATGTGCCTGACACCTCATAGGCGACATTGATGATCCCCCCGGCATTGACCACATAATCAGGCCCATACAGGATGCCGCGTTGAGCCAAAGCCAGGCCGTGGCGCGGCTCTGCCAATTGATTATTGGCTGCCCCGCAGACGATCTTGGTGCGCAGAGCGGGGATGGTTTCATCATTGAGGACCGCCCCCAACGCGCAGGGTGCCAGCACGTCGACGTCTGCAAACAAAATATCCCCGACACCCACAACCTGACCACCGGCAGCACTTGCAGCAGCTTGAGCACGGGCGGGGTCGACATCGGCAACCAACACTTCAGCCCCGGCCTCGCCCAATTGCCGGGCAAGGTCTGCCCCCACGGCACCGGCACCTTGGACGCCAATGCGCACCCCTTTGAGGTCATCACGCCCCAGTACACGGCGTACGCAGGTGCGGATCGACAGGGCAACGCCCAGTGCCGTCATGGGCGAGGGTTCGCCGCCAAAGCCCGCCTTCGGGTCGCGTCCGAAAACATGGGAGGTTTCTGTGGCGATTTGTTCCATATCCGCCAGCGTCATGCCGACGTCTTCAGCAGCTAAATAGCGGCCATTGAGGCGTTCGATGGCCCGACCCAATGCGGCCATCAAGGCAGGGGTCTTGTCGGTTCGCGGATTGCCGATCAAAACGGTCTTGCCGCCACCCAAGGGCAAGCCCGCGAGCGCATTCTTGTAGCTCATCCCGCGTGACAGGCGCAGCACATCGGTCAGCGCATCTTCCATGCGCGCATAGGGCGCCATGCGGACGCCGCCCGCCGCTGGGCCCAAAAAGCTGTTGTGGACACCAATGATCGCCTTCAACCCGGTTTGATGATCATTAGCGAAAACAATCTGTTCGTGATGGTCGAATTCGCCGTGATCAAACACTGCTGACATGATGTAGGTCTCTTCCTTTAAGGCCTGAATGGCCGGATTGGCCCGCCGAACCATCCTGTTGATCTGCCATTGGACTCAGACAGAGCAGGGTAGGGGCGTGGCGCTGCGCGCGGCTTTCGACTACATCTGACTTTTCGGTGCAAGTTTGCACTGCACTTGAGGCGGCATTTTGTGAGGAGCGATCCTGATGGTCGCACAGCTGGTTTTTGATTCTGCCACATTGCGGGCCCTCGATGGGGTGGAGGAGGGTCGCGCCTATTGGCAAACGCGGCTGGAAGACTGGTGCCATCACAATACGGGCTCGCGCAATCTCGCAGGTCTGACCGCTTTCCTCCCCAAGCTGGAGGCCGCCTTTGCGGCCCTGCCTGGCACCATGACCCGCCGCACCTTGGCGCCAGAGCAAACCATTGATGCTGCAGGTCAGCCTGTCGCGCTGCCTCTTTGTGATGCCCTGCATGTGCGCGTTCGCCCTGAAGCCCCGATCCGCCTTGTGTTGACCGGCCATTACGACACCGTGTTCCCGGCCAACTCTGCCTTCCAGACGGTGCGCGAGACAGAGCCCGGTATCCTCAATGGTCCCGGTGTCGCAGACATGAAGGGCGGCATTTGGGTGATGCTTGACGCCCTGAAAGCGTTTGAGACGCTCAATTGTGCGGCCCAGATTGGCTATGAGGTGTTGTTGAGCCCGGATGAAGAAATCGGCTCGCCAGGCTCTGCGGCCTTGCTGGCCGAAATTGGGGCGCGTTCCCATGTTGGCCTGACCTATGAGCCGGCCTTGGCTGATGGGTCGATGTCGGGCGCGCGCAAGGGCTCAGGCAATTATTCGCTGACCATTCATGGGCTGGCTGCCCATGTTGGTCGGGCCCATCATGAAGGCCGCTCAGCCGTGGCCGCTGCTGCCCGTTTCGTTGCGGCCATAGAAGCCCTTAATGGTCAGATGCCGGGTGTGACCTTCAACACCGGTCGGATTGATGGAGGTGGTCCCAATAATGTGGTGCCGGATCTGGCTGTGGTCCGCTTCAACATTCGCGCCCCGGATCAAGAGGCCTCGGCCTGGGCAGAAGCAGAGGTCAGCAAGCTGGTCAGGCTTTATGCCAATGGCAATGGCCTGCACGCCCATCTGCACGGCAGTTTCTCGCGCCCGCCTAAACCCCGCACTCCCGCCCAAGAATTGATCTTTGCCCAGGTCGCGGCGGCTGGTCGCGCGGTCGGTCTCGATCTTGTCTACAAAGACACAGGCGGGGTGTGCGAGGGCAATAATCTGGCAGCTTCGGGCTGTGCCAATGTCGATACATTGGGTCCGCGCGGGGGGCTTATCCATTCGGATCAGGAATTTGCCATTCTCGACAGCTTTCCAGAGCGGGTCAGGCTGTCCTTAGCCATTCTGGTCGGCTATGCCACAGGCAAACTCGACGCCAAGGCCCCGCGCCGTTTGCTGGCCCAAGAACTGGAAACAAGCCCATGCTGATTGTTCGTCCCGCGCGGCTTGATGATTTTGATGCCTTCATGGGCTTTGCCCGCCGGTCGGGGCCGGGCTTTACCAGCCTGCCTGAAGATGAGGCTTTGCTTGCCCGGCGGCTGGAGAAAAGTGCGGCCACCTTTGCCGCACCCGCGGCCAAGGCCGATGGTGACGGCGGTATCTATCTGTTGATGATTGAAAGTGCCAAGGGTGGCAAACCCTTTGGCTGTGCCGCTGTCAAGACCAATATTGGGCGCGATGTGCCCTTCTTTAACTTTCGGATCGTGACCTATGGCCAAGCCTCGAAAGCGGCCAATCGCCGGTTTGAGATGCGGGCGCTCACCATGGTCAATGACTATACTGGTTGTACCGAAGTCGGCACCCTGTTTCTTGAGCCAGAGCGGCGCGGCGATGGGGCGGGCAAGCTGTTGAGCTTGTCGCGCTTCATGCTGATGGCGGGCAGCCCGGCCCATTTCCACGGGACGGTGGTCAGCGAATTGCGCGGCATTGTGCATCTTGATGGCCGGTCGCCTTTCTGGGAAGTGGTGGGACGACCCTTTTATCGGATGGATTTTGACGAGGCAGACAAATTGTCGGCCACAAGCGACAATCAGTTCATCATCGACCTGTCACCCAAACACGCCATTTATGTCGACCTCTTGCCCGATAGCGCCCGGGGGGCGATTGGCGAGACTCACCCCGATGGTGCCCCGGCGCGCCGCCTGTTAGAGCGCGAGGGCCTGCGCTTTGAAGGGGTGATAGATATTTTTGACGGGGGGCCCTTATTGGCTGCCCGCATCGAAGACACCCGCACCGTGCGGGAATCGCGCGTTCTGCCCTTTGTGGCCGGCGACGCCCATGGCGAGGACCGCGTTATGTTGTCCAACAATCGCGTCGGGGACTTTCGCTGCACCCTGACACCGGCCCGCGTCATGCCAGATGAAGTGGTGGTTGCCCCGCAGGTTCTTGACGGCCTTTTGATGGAAAGCGGCCAGTTAGGCCGTGTACGGAGCTTTGATGTCTGAGCATTCTCAAACAGCCCCAACCCAGCCCGGTCTATATCTCAATGGGGCCTGGCAGGCAGGTCTTGGACCCCATTTTGTGAGCGAGGATCCCGCAAGCGGGGCTGTGGTGTTTGCTGCCCATGCCGCCACGCCTCCCCAAGTTGAGGATGCCGTTGCGGCTGCGCGGGCGGCCTTTCCGGCGTGGGCGCGGATGGACCGGGCCGCCCGGATTGCCATTCTGGAAGCCTATGGTCGGGCCTTGCAGAGCCGTGCAACGGCCCTTGCAGAAGCCATCTCACGGGATATGGGCAAGGCCTTGTGGGAATCCACCGCCGAAGTGGCCGCCATGGTTGGCAAGATCGCAATTTCTGTGCGCGCCTATGATGAGCGAACCGGCGCGCGCAGCGAGGGGGCAGCCTTTGGTCGCACCGCGCTGGACCACCGCCCTTGGGGTGTAATGGCTGTTTTAGGCCCGTTCAATTTTCCCGGACATTTGCCAAATGGCCATATCGTGCCTGCCCTGTTGGCCGGCAATAGCGTGGTGTTCAAGCCCTCAGAGCTTGCCCCCTCGGTGGCAGTGCTGATGGTGGAGGCTTTCGAAGAGGCGGGGCTGCCGCCCGGCGTCCTCAATGTCGTCATGGGTGCGCGTGCCACAGGGGCTGCCCTCTTGGGTGCCACGGGCATTGATGGGGTTTTGTTCACCGGCTCAGCCACCACCGGCACGGCCATCCATGCCATGTTCGCTGGCCGACCTGAAGTGATCCTCGCCCTTGAGATGGGCGGCAATAATCCCCTGATCATCTGGGATCCAGCAGACCCAGAAGCGGCCGCTGATCTGATTGTCCATTCATCCTTTATCACCAGCGGCCAACGCTGTTCATGTGCGCGCCGGCTCATTCTGCCTGAGGGCCGGTTTGGTGATCAGGTGTTGGAAGCCACACTGGCACGAATCGAGCGTATGGTGCTGGGGTCATGGAATGCCGATCCCGCTCCCTTTATCGGCCCGGTCATTCATGCAGCTCAAGCGGCCCGCGTCGGCCAGTTTGAAGCCGCTTTAAAGGCCCTGGGCGGCAAGTCAGTGGTGGAAGCTCGCATCGGTGTTGAAGGGCCTGCTTTTGTGCGCCCCGGCTTGATCGACATGACAGGTGCGTCTGAAGCCGAGGATGAGGAATTGTTTGCCCCCTTTGCCCAAATATTCCGCGTCAAGACGTTCGAGCAGGCCATAATGCGGGCCAATGCCACCCGCTTTGGCCTGTCATCGGGGTTGGTCAGCGATGATCCCGCTTTGTGGCAGGAAGCCACACTCAGCCTGCGCGCGGGCCTGATCAATTGGAACAGGCCGACGACGGGGGCCTCGTCGGCTTTGCCCTTTGGCGGGCCTGGGCTGTCCGGCGACGGCCGGCCGAGTGCTTATTATGCGGCCGATTATTGTGCCTATCCCGTGGCCCGCCAGGAGGCTGATGTGGCCGCCCGCTTGAGCGCGCCGGGCCTATGAAGGATATGAATGTGCCGCCTAAAACCCACTTATCTCGCCTTAGTCTGATGCTGGTCGCAGCAGCCATCTGTCTTGGATTGGGCAGCATACAGGCGGCTTGGGCCCAAGCCGCACCTGATCCCGCGACCCCGCCGGTCCAAGAGGTGCCACAGGCTGTTCAGCTGGTTGAGCGCTATTCGATGGAGGATGTTTCTGCCGAAGTGACCCGGCGGCTGTTGGGCCTGCCCGGTGTGCGTGGGGTTGAGCGGATTGATGGGGCGGCCAACGCGTTGCGGCTGGCTACCCATGCAGAGGTCAGTGTCAGGCTCGATACCCTTCATGCCCGCCTCAATTTGGCCGAGGTTGATCCTGAGACCGAATTGAGCCGTTTTGTCGGCAATGTCGGTGCGCTTCTTGCGCGCAATGATCCATTCAAGCTTGAGCAATTGCGCGTGGTGATCCGCCCGACTGCGGCCATCAATGCCTTTGAACTTCAGACCGCCACAGGCGGACAAGCCAATCGTGTGGTGCGTCGTCCGTTTACGGAGGGTTTGGAAGAGGTTGTGGTCGGCGATACGCCAACCACCATTGCCTTGATGCCAATTGGCCGCCTCACCGACCTTAATCTCGGCATGGCACAGGCCTTTGATCGGGCGCGCGCCAATACGGTGAAGGAGCTGGCCGGGCTGACATGGACAACCAAGGACGGCCTGTTGGAGGCCGATGCGACAGAGACCTATGCCACCAGCCTATTGGCGCTTGATGGCATTTGGCCGCAAATCCAGAAACAAGTCGGCGGTCCGCTGGCTGTCGCGGTCCCGACCCGGACCATATTGGTGGTTGGCCGCGCTGACCGGGCACGTGACATGAGCCGCCTTGCCACCATTGCCGCCAGCGGGGAGGGTGATCCTGGGCAATTGGCCGGCAAGGTCTTGGTGCGCCAGGGCAGCGTCTGGGTGCCGCGTTGAGGGAATTAATCCCTAAAGCTTGCTGACCAGCATCAGGCCATCGCCAATGGCGACGGTAACAGCCCGCACGCGGTTATCGCCTTGGGCGAAGGCTGCAAGCTCACGCAGGGCCAGTGTTTCTGGATCTTCTGCCGTTGCATCGGCTACTTTGCCGCTCCACAGCATATTGTCGAACAGCATCACCCCGCCTGTGCGCAGGAGGGTGAGGCCCTTTTCATAATAGTCCCGATAGGCAGGCTTGTCGGCATCGACAAAGATGAAGTCGATCCGCCCGCCATAACCTTGATCGATCAGACCCTCGAGGCCATCGCTCGCCGGGCCGATCCGCAGGTCAATCGTGCTGTCCACACCGGCTTGATGCCAATAGGTGCGGGCGAGATTTGTAAACTCTTCTGAGATGTCGAAGGCAAATAATCTGCCACCTGGTCCCGCATTCTGCCGCAGCGCCAGGGCGGTCACCAAGGCAGAATAACCGGTGAAAACCCCGACTTCGACCGCAAGCCGCACATCCATCAGCCGCAGGAGAAAATGCATGAACGCGCCTTGTTCGGCGCTGATCTGCATCACGGCACGGGGGTGGTTGGCGGTTTCTGCCCGGCAAGCCTCTAGGGCAGGATGTTCGGGTGGGTTGACCGCCGCGAGGTAATTCACAAGGGCCGGGGAGAGCGAGAATGATGTCGACATGGCTCCTTATTGCCTGTCTTTACGGGCTTGCAAAGCCCGCCCCGCGCCAATCAACCCCAGTGTGAACATCAAGACGACAGTGAATGTGGGTGCGCCGTAGGAATCAGGGCCAAAGCCCGCCCAAAATCCCGGCATTTTGGTGAAAGTTACGCCATCGCCAATCCAGCTTGTTTCCAGCCAGGTCCAGCCTGCATGGCCTGCTGCTGCTGCCCAGATGCCACCGCGACCCAAGGCGAGGAAACCAAGGACCGCACCAAACAGGGCTGAATTCACAATATGCCACACGCTGGCATAGCCTTGTGTGGCCTGCAGGATGCAAAAGGTCAAAGCCGCCAAGCCAATGCCAGCCATCGGGCCATAAAGTCGTTGCGCGGAACGCTGGGCTATACCGCGAATAATGACTTCTTCAGCCAACGCATGGATGAGAATGAAGGGGATTGGCAAGATCAGGGCGAGGAGCTGGACACGGGTTGGGCTGAAAATCCCAGCTCCCAATGCAGCCATCAACACAAGGGCAAGGCCGGGCAGGACACAGCCGACGATCCATCCCCCGCCAAGTCCCCACGTTGGTGATCCGAGCGTGGGGGCCAAAGGCGCGCCATCCCCGCTTAAGCCCCGCCAGAGCCAGAGCGCGAGGAGTGCAAGCCCGAGATTGATCGGTTCACGGAAGTAATCAGGGCCTCCGCTCTCGCCAATCAGGAAGGAGAGGTGGTGGGATATTTCGCCTGCGCCATAGGCCGCCAACCAAGCATAGACCATGACCATAATCCAAGCGATGGCTGGGATGGTCAGAATCTTGGGCCCGGAGGCTTTGGGGCTAGGCGTTATCATGTCATCAGGCTTTGGGCTGCAGCGGTTAACAAGGATCAAATCCGCTCTGCCATTGGGCCAAGGCGTGCATCATGGTGCAGCGACCTAGGTTGTGCTTGGGCCAGCGGGGCGAGGAGATGTTGGCTCAGCCACGCCACCACAGGCACGGCGACACCATCGCCGGCAATCTTCAGGCCTGCCAATGTGCTGTGGGGCAGGTGATACGTGTCAGCCACACCCATCAGGCGCATGGCCTCGCGCGGATTGATCGGGCGAATGCGGATGTTGTTGCCCTCGACCATGATCCAGAACTGGCGCGAGGAGCCCCCGGCCGGTGTGCGCAGGCAGCCGGCCACACCATCAAAGCGGATCTCTGCCCGTTGATGCTTGCTGCCCTGGTCGGTGCGGATGCGGCGGTACATGGTGCCAATGTGGGCCCCTCCATCGGCTTGGAGGGCTGCCAGCCGGGCGGCATGAGCGGGGCTGAGTTGGGTGAAAAACTGGGCGACTTTGGCCTGCGTCCACCACGTCTGATCGCCGTGATCGACGAGGTCGGCCAGCGAGGGTGGTTTGCGATCCGGCGCGGGCAGGTGCCAATCCACACGGTGGCTTTGCAGCTCTGCGGGCAGGCGGTCCATCGCGTGCATCACCGCCTGGGTCAGAAAGGGATTTGGGGCACCAGGCTTTGACACAAGGGCTGGATGGATCGGCCAATCCCGGCGGACCGCGACGATGAAGACCCGCGGTCTGGAGTGGGGCAAGAAGCTGGCCGCATCAATCTCTAGACAGCCTGCGCGATAGCCCGCTGTGGCGAGAGCAGCCATCAGATGGGTAAAGTCGGCACCTTGGCGCGAATTCAACAGGCCTTTGACATTTTCGACCACCACAACGGGTGCAGGGTCACCGCGCCGCGCCAAATCGTTGAGCCGATCCATAAAACCAAAGAACGTGCCGGACCGCCGACCAGAGAGTCCAGCCCGATCACCCGCCAGCGACAGGTCCTGACAGGGGAAGCTGGCCCAGGCCAGACAGGGACTTGGCGGTATTGTGCCCCCGTCGAGCGTCGCAACATCACCCTCGATCAGGCCTTCGGCCCCGAAATTAGCCCGCCAGGCTGCGCACTTCATCGGGTCGATATCATTGGCCCAAGCCACGTCAAACCAAGGCTCTAGCCCCAGTCGCGCGAGACCGCCCCCGGCAAAAAATTCCAACGCAATGGGTTTGGGGCTGGGTGTCACCGGCAGGCTATCCAGAAAAGGCTCTGAGCTGACCACAGCATGATTTGATCCCGATTGCTGCGTCCTGCCCCAGCGTCACTGCGAAATTAGGGCTTTCCATCCTCAAGCGAGGCGTTAAGAGACCATAGAAAGCCGGATGAACCGGCGTGACAGGAAGAAAAGGGAGCCGCCACCATGCGTGAAGCCGTCATTGTATCCACCGCCCGTACTGGTCTTGCTAAATCTTTGCGTGGCGGGTTCAACATGACCCATGGCGCGGCCATGACAGGCCATGCCATCAAGCATGCGATTGCGCGCGCCGGGATCGAGCCAGGCTTGGTGGAAGACGTCTATATCGGCGCGGGCCAACCTGAGGGCGCAACCGGGGCCAATGTGGCCCGCAATGCGGCCATCTGGGCCGGTTGCCCTGTCACCACCTCGGGCACCACGGTGAACCGCTTCTGCTCATCGGGTCTGCAGACCATTGCCATGGCGGCCAATTACATTACCCAGAGCGGGGCAGAATGTGCCATCGGCGGCGGCGTGGAATCGATCTCGCTGGTGCAAATGGGCGGCTCGATGAATTTGTCGCATTATCAGGAAGAGCATTTGCTGAACATCAAGCCTGCTCTGTGGATGCCGATGATCGAGACCGCCGACATTGTGGCTGAGCGTTACAATGTGAGCCGCGAATATCAGGACGAATATGCGCTTCGCAGCCAGCAGCGCATCGCGGCGGCCCAAGCCGCTGGCTATTTCAAGGACGAAATCGTCCCCATGGCCACCAAAATGAAAGTGGTGGACAAGGCGACCGGGGAAACCAACATTGTCGATGTTGTGGTTGAGCGCGATGAGTGCAACCGCCCTGACACGACTTTGGAAGGCCTTGCCTCGCTCAAGCCAGTGCGTGGGCCCGACAAATATATCACCGCCGGCAATGCCTCCCAATTGTCGGACGGCGCTGCTGCAGTTGTCTTGATGGAGGCAAAGGCAGCCTCATCGCGCGGCATCGAGCCTCTGGGCCGGTTTGCCGGGTTTGCGGTGGCTGGTTGTGAGCCCGATGAAATGGGCATTGGCCCGGTGTTTGCCGTGCCACGTCTGCTGGAGCGCCATGGCCTGACGGTCGATGATATCGATCTGTGGGAATTGAACGAAGCATTCGCCAGCCAATGCCTCTATAGCCGCGACCGTCTGGGCATTGATCCTGAGAAGTACAATGTGAATGGTGGCTCGATCGCCATTGGCCACCCCTTCGGCATGACCGGGGCACGCTGCACCGGCCATCTTCTGTTGGAAGGTCGCCGCCGCAAGGCCGCGGGCCAGAATGTGAAATGGGGCGTGGTCACCATGTGTATCGGTGGTGGCATGGGTGCGGCTGGCCTGTTCGAAATCTACTGATCGGGCAGGTTTTCACCGCTGAAGCGATCCGCAAGTGGGTTGAACATGGATCGGCGAACCTTTGGGGCGGCCTTAATCACAAGTATCGGCAGTCTGGCTCTGTCAGGCTGCCGTCCCGACCCTGCTGCGGCGCTGACCGGTCGGGCAATGCCCGACCTTGCCGCAACCTTGTTGGATGGGACGGGAACCAATCTGGCCAGATTGGGCAAGCCCGCCCTCATCCGGTTTTGGGGCCTCTGGTGCGGGCCGTGCCGGACGGATGAGCCCCAGTGGGAGGCTGTACTTCGTGACCTTGGCCCCAAAGAGGCCGCGCGGGGAGAGCTGGCCTTAATGAGTGTGCATATGGGCCATGCCCCAAAAGATGGCCCCAGCCTGAACCAATGGGCGGCAGCGCGCGATCCAGCCACTGCCATCCCCATCATTGATGATCGCACCATGCGGCTGGCCCAAGCTGTCGGTGTGCCCGGAACACCCTTGACCATGGTGATCGATCAACATGGCACGATCATCCAGCACGCTTGGGCATTCAAAAATAGTCACGGCGTGTCCCGATTTCTGGCCAAAACCCGCGCCACCCTCGCCTCTGCCGGACGTGATCGGCGGCCATAAGTTGGGTCCCCAGCCCTCATGAAATCTGTGAAGGCACTCTGTCGTGGGGTGATGGCGGTGGCTCGGAAGCCGACATGGGCCAGCCTATAGGGTGCGGTCCGACAGGACTGCACTACCGCAACGGCGATGGTCTTCGTTTTGATTGTTTCCACTAGGAACGCCTTTGCCACAGGCTCTGCTGATGCAAAGGCTTAGGGCAAGTTTGAGCGCGCAAGCTGGGGGGCAAGAGGTGAAATCGGCTTCGCCGACGCGCCAAAGGCGCGCCCGTCGATGCCCCATCTTGCGCAGAAAAAATCGTGGGCTGGCTTCAAGGCAAGCGAAGTGCGGCTTTGAACCGTTCCGAGTCATTTGGCTAAGGCCCCACATGAACAAGCCTGGGACTTGCTTGACCAAGGTGCATTCCCTTGTTGGAACGCACCCGACCGGGCGGAGCATATGGCGGACTAGGCCTGATCTTGACTGCTAGAGGGATGACGGCTTGGGCGGTTATATGCCGCTGGCCACCGCCGTCGGCCAAACTGGCACGCTCAACTGGCTCCACACCCACCATCATGGCGCACCCATCCTCACCACCAATGCGGCGGGCAGTGTGGTCCCCTATCCGGCCCATGCGGTGCTGGGCTTCCCCGGCCAATTTGCCAACTCCCAACAGCTTGCGGGCGCACAGCACTATTACAACCGCTACCGCGATTATGACGTCAACACCGGGCGCTACATCCAAGCCCACCCCATTGGGCTCGCTGGGGATGATAATCCTTATGCTTATGCGAGGGGAAATCCGCTTAGATACAAAGACCCCTCGGGAGAGTTTGCTTTTCTCTTTGTTCCTGCGGCTTGTGTTGGCGGCGGTTGTCAGGCTGCGGTAGCTGCAACAGGCGCACTTATAGGTGGGGCAATTGCGTGGACAGCTTTACATCCGATGGGCAAGCCGGACAATGTTGCCCCACTTCCCATACCCCTTCAAAAAACGGATTGCCCTGTTAGCAAAAATGGCAAGTGCCCGCCTTGTCGCACAGTTATTGGTCGGATCGTGCCATTGGGAACCATTGTACTTCGACCACTTGATAATCCAAAACGGCCACAGCATGGTATCGTTGGCGCTCATTATAACCTACTTATCGCACACCAAGCACCGATCAACTCTCCCAGACCCTGTAAATGTTTCTGGCGGCCAGCTGGCGCTGTCGCTCCCGGTAATCTTCCGGTCGGTGCTATTCCTGTGGAGCCATTCCCGAATTGAAGGTGGATAAATGACAGAACAAGCCAAGTATTTTGATGGGAAGGATGTTCGCTTAGGTGACAGCGTTCGCCTTGCGGATGATCCAAGCGGTGTGGTCGTATACGTAATTGGCACTGGAGAAGGGGACGAGAATAATCCGCCTGGTTCATGGGACTATCTCGAAAGAGGTGTAATGATAGAATTCGAAAAATACGGACTTCATCACTATCCGGACCCAAGCGAAGAGCCCGACTTGTCTCTTATTTCACGCAGCGTTTAACTCCAATAAGGTTATAGCCCTTAGGGCCATCCTCCTGATTGCTGGTTGGTTATAATGCGGGAGTCTTGATCACCACATTGTTGGTGAATTTATCTGGCTGATGCCGGAAGTGGGGGCGACAGGGCCAACAGGGGGCGATGATGGCTTGGGTGGCTATATGCCGCTGGCCACCGCCGTCGGCCAAGCTGGCACGCTCAACTGGCTCCACACCCACCATCATGGCGCGCCCATCCTAACCACCAATGCGGCGGGCACCGTGGTCCCCTATCCGGCCCATGCGGTGCTGGGCTTTCCTGGCCAGTTCGCCAACTCCCAGCAGCTTGCAGGCGCACAGCACTCTTACAACCGCTACCGCGATTATGACGTCAACACCGGCCGCTACATCCAAGCCGACCCGATTGGGTTGGCGGGGGATGATAATCCTTATGCTTATGCTGGTGGGAACCCGTTGCGGTTCATGGATCCATTGGGGTTGGAGACCATCTGGGAGCATTACACGGGACTACCGGATTCATATCGGGTCAACACCATCAATGTCCTTGCGGGATGGTCTGATACTTATACATTTGGCGTAACATATGGACTGCGTAACTTAATCGGTGCAAATAAAGACGTTGATCCTTGTAATCCCTATTATCTGGGATCCGCAATTGCAGGACTAATTTCGCCCGGTAGTTTTGGTAGAAAGTTTGCGGAAGAAGCTGGACCGGCCGGGGCTTTGTTTGGACGGTCGCGGCTTAGAAACGGCGTTCCGTCATTGTTCAATAGTGGAAACTTCAGATTAGGATGGAGCTGGAATCCGCAAGGATGGCTTGGTGCGAGAAACTATTTCGGAGTTCATGGCGGAGTGCCAAAAACTCCAAGTCACTGGCACATTACACCTATACCCGGCCCGAAGAAAGGATCTCGTTGGTGACTTATTTTGGACTTCAAAATCTTGCTGATCGAATAAGCAAGCTTGAAAAGAAATTCATTCACGGGGCTGCTAGATGCAGCATGGCAATCCACGGCGATGAGTCAATAGACCTAAGGATTGAAGTATCGTCCAACCGCTTTTGTTCATTAGAGGTATCCATAACAGAACACGCTTTTGATTTGAATATTGACGGAAAGATAGGTGAGAGCGATTTATTACATGATGACTACGATTTTTACAAAATGATAACATCTATTGTATCTGGAGAAATTGTTATAATTTCGCGCAGCTTTCTAAATATTCGCTCATCGGAGACATTTTATTTATATGAAAATGGAATAGAATATTTCAATTCGTCGCAAATATCAATCCCATTCGTAAAGAAATATTCCAAAGAAATAACCTATTATTATGAATCATATTTGCAGACGGGCAAATAGTTACTTTATATTTTGATCACAGCACCATTACAACCGCTACCGCGATTATGACGTCAACACCGGGCGCTACATCCAAGCCTATCCGATTGGGCTCGCCGGGGATGATAATCCTTATGCTTATGCGGGTGGGAATCCGCTCAAGTACAAGGACCCTGAAGGGCTGTGGCTAGACACAGTCGCTGACGTTGGTTTCATTGGCTATGACCTATACAGGCCGATGAAGGACAATGTCTTTGGCCGCAATTGCCCAGATACACTCGGCACAAACCTAACCGCCCTCGGTGCAGATCTCGCAAGCGCCTTCATTCCGGGCTTCACGGGTGGCGGGCTGGCTGTTCGGGGAGCTAAGGGCTTAGGCCATCAAAACCCTCTTTACAGAGCAGCGGTTAAGAGTTTCAAGGATGGGCCATTGACAAACGCTGGCCGGGCACTAACCAAGCATCCTGAAATACTTGGGATGACAAAAGATAACCTGAGGCAAGCGTTACGCTCAAATGATTCCGTAAATGCCGCTGCTCATGGTGCGTTACGGAACATTATGCGAAATGGCACAACAACGACTCCAACGATCGGAAGGTATGGCCCGGTCATTCAGGTGCAAGTCCCCGGAGGATTTGGAGCACGCTAGTCATCGGATGGAAATTTCATTGGCTTCATAGACCCATAAGGATGAAGAAGTGGCGAACTTTGAAAGCTATAGATGGCGTAAGACAACAGATATCGCCCGCGAGTATCCTTTGTTCGAACTTTTAATTGGAGACACCTCATTCCTCGATTTAGGATTTAATGACGACGGGATATTGGAGGTCTCGTTCAATCCAACTGCTGGCGGTCTACTTTTGTCCTGGGATCGTCTTCAAGAGTTGCTCAATGAGGGTAAAACGTTGGCGGAAGCTGAGTAGCTCGCTGCCATCTCTATGACCTCGATCATCGCATCGTGGGTGAATATGGGGCTACAGGCACCGCTGACATCAAGGCTGAATATATTTGGCTGATGCCGGAAGTGGGGGCGGCAGGGCCAACAGGTGGCGATGATGGCTTGGGCGGTTATATGCCGTTGGCCACGGCCGTCGGCCAAACTGGCACGCTCAACTGGCTCCACACCCACCATCATGGCACTTCGTGCCTTAGCTGTAACGTGCATGCCTTTGGAATGTACCCTGCCGTATCAAGCCACCGAAAAGTCTTAAGGTGGAAGCTGGGGCGTTAAGGGGCGTGGTTGAATGCGCACGTTGCTGCAAAAACTGGTACTCACCTGCCCCGGTTTGTGGCTGATGCTTAGCCATAGGCCTTGGCAATGGACGCCACATCGACCACATGAGCCCGATGAATGTGATGACACGTCGCGATACACTGATCAGCTTGGCAGCCGGGGTTGGTGCGGCCTCCGCACTCCCTCTCGAGGCTGACGCGCAAACCCCGCCAGCCGTGGACCGCCGTCCGCGCTCTTATGATTTGATTGGGCAAGCCGCCCCGGCAACCAATCTGCCCCGCTTTGGTGGTGGGCGTCTGACCGAGGCAGACTTTAAGGGCAAAACCACGATTGTGCAGTTCTGGGGGATTTGGTGCCCGGACTGTCTGGCAGACGCCGATGATGTGGCTGAGCTCAACCGATTGATTGAACGGGATCGGGCGCTGCGCTTCATTGGTATTCACACGCGCGGTCGTTATGGCCGGTGGGGTGGTCTGGCTGAGTTCTTTGCCGAAAAAGGATATCGCTTTCCGGTTGCCATTGATGATGACAGTGCGGCCTATCGGGCGTGGAACATCAAATGGGTGCCGAGTTTTGTAATTGTTGGTCCTGATGGCATCATCCGGGACTTTACAACCGACCTCAAAGCGGGTTCGGGCATTGGGGTGCAAGGGCTTCTGACAAAGGCTCGAAATGTTGCGAGATTGAAAACACGCACTTAACCATTCTTCCTAACGCAAACGTGAAGCCTGGCGTGGATAATCCGGCACCATGTCAGAGATTTTGTTCAGGTCCGGCCCTTGTTCTGCCCAAATTGCGCCCGACATAGCCGGCCGTGCGCCAAGCGGGCCGCCGAATGGAAATAAGAATTTGCGAGCTGCCCTGCCGCCAAAAACCTCTGACCTCCTGCGCGAGCTGCATGACGCCTTCCCCGGCGATGAGCAGGTCTCGGTGCGCGATGTCCTCAAGCGCCTCGACGGGCGGGCCTTTGGCCTGTTGCTTTTGATCTTGGCGCTGCCCAATTGCATTCCCAATGTACCGGGCATTTCGACGATTTTTGGCATTTTGCTGGTTGCCCCGGCCTTGCAGATGATTTTCGGGGCTGGCACGCCGTGGATCCCCAAACGGGTTGGCGACCTGAAGATTGATTCTGTGACATTCCGCAAAGTGATTGACGTCTCTTTGCCGACTTTGCTGCGGATCGAAAAACTGGTGCAGCCGCGCTTTCAGTTTCTGACCCAAAAGCCTGCCACCATCTGGTTCGGGGTGCAGACCCTGATCCTCGCCGGTATTCTGACCCTGCCCATTCCGTTGGGAAATTGGCCGCCGGGCATGAGCATTGCTGCCTTGGCGATTGGGTTATTGCAACGCGATGGCCTGATGGCGCTGGTCTCGTTCGGCTTCTTCCTGGTCAGCCTGGCAGTGGCGCCTTTGGGCATCGGCATGGCGATAGCCGGGCTGAACTGGCTTTTGGGTGTGGCCGGTGATGTTTGGCATCTGTTGCCGTTCTAAGCACGGTCTTGGTTGAGAGAGCGCCTCGCCCGGCCAAGGCGGTGGTGATCTAGAGTTTCGGCTTGGTCAGCCGCCCGATCGCCAAGCCGATGACCACAACAGCCAAACCAAAGAGCGCGCCTTGCTTCACATAATTGAGTGATGACCACAGCATCAGGGCGCTTGAGGCGGAAAAGACCAAGGGCAAGAGTGGATAGAGTGGCACCTCAAAAGGTCGCGCATGGTCCTTGAAGCGCTGCCGCAGAACAATAACAGCCAGTCCGCTTGCCGTCAGAAATGCCCAATAGACCGGGGCGGTATAATCCACCAATGTCTCAAAGCCCTGATAGACCGCACCCAGACCGACGAGGACGACCGAGACTGCGCCTTGGGCCAAGATGGCGTGGGCGGGACTGTCGCGTCGCCCATCCCATTGCCCGATCCAATCCAGACCTGCCCGCTCGCGCGCGGCCGCAAATGTGGTGCGCGCACCGACAATAATGGTGCCATTGATTGATGTGATGGCAGCGGCGGCGACCGCAATCGCCAAAACCACGCCGGCATGGGGGCCAAAGGCGCGTGCCATTAAATCTGCTGCCGGGGCTTTGGACTGGGCAAGCCCCTCAACACCCAGCCCACGGATCAACGCCCAATTGGCAAGCAGATAGAGTAAGGTGATGATGACGACCGCCCCCACCAAAGCCTGCAACATGCCACGGCGGGGATTTTTGACCTCAGCCGACAGGGTTGCCATCTCGCTCCACCCCCCAAAGGCCAAGAGGACAAACACCAAAGCATAGCCGACACCCGCCGGGGATGGCGCGGCACCGGCCCCAGATGTCAAAGGCGGGGTGCCAGACATGATCAGCCAAGCGGAGGCGGCTGTCAGCGCCAAAAGGCCCAAAACTTCGAGGCTGGTGATGGCATAATCGGCTGTCGCACCCCCGCTGGTGCCGCGCAAATTGAAAAGTGTCATCACCACGACGCTGATCAGAGCATAGAGGGCCGGGCCATGTGGACCCAGATCCCATACCAGATTGAGGTAATCCCCAATCACAAAGCCCAACAGTGCGATCGAGCCTGTGTTGATCACCGAAAACCGGGCCCAGGCAAAGGCAAAGCCGAACTCGCGCCCATAGGCTTTGGTGAGAAAATGATAGTCGCCGCCTGCGCTGGGATAGGCTGTTGCAAGCTCGCTATAACACAGGGCTCCGATCAGGGAGATAAGCCCCCCGACCAGCCAGACTCCATATATCGCCCATGCCGTACCAGCATTGTCGGCGACCAGAGCGGGCGATTTGAAAATGCCCGCCCCGACAACCATCCCCACGGCAATCATGATCACATAGGCGACCGATAAATGGCGCGTGGGTGCGGCCTGATCCGTCATTGGGCTGTCCCCAGAAGGGTCGGATCAGTCCTCATTTGCCGTGTGAGGCGCGGCCAAAGCCGGTATGATAGGCACCCAGATAGCCCCCTACGCTTTGTGTCATCAGCACGCCGACCTCTCCGGTTTGCGGATTGGCCCAGAATTGCGTCCCGGCTGCCCCGCCCCACAGCATCGTCCCGACCGGTGCGCGGGTCATATAGAGGTTGGAGTCCAGCACGACGCCAAAGCCCAGACCATAGCTAAAGCCTTGCTTGGTCAGAACAGTGCTCGCCTTGGCGTCCAATTGGTCGCGGCCCATTTCTGCAATCGAGGCCTCTGATAACAGGCGCACACCATCGACTTGGCCTTTGCCCGCAACCATGCGGGCAAAGCGCACATAATCTTCGAGCGTGCTGACCAGACCAGCACCACCGAGTTCAAGAAGCGGTGGGCTCAGAAACGGGCTTTTGGCCGGGGGATCGGCGGGCCGCAGCGCATCATGCTTGGGCACTTCTTTCAGGTCCACAAAATGGCTGGTCATGGTTGGTGGCTTACTCGACGCCGAGGCGTAATAGGCATTGGCCAAATTGGCCTCATCACCGGGCTGAACCTGGAAGCCCGTATGGGTCATGCCCAGAGGTGTGAAGATGCGGTTCTTGAAGAAAGTGCCCAAGCTTTGGCCCGAGGCAACTTCCACAATCCGGCCCAGCACATCAATGGCAACCCCATAAGTCCAGGCTTCGCCGGGTTGGTTGGCCAAGGGGGTTGCAGCCACCCTGTCCGCCCATTCTTGCAGATTGGCCGCGCGCGGGCCGGTATAGCCGGGGACAAGCTCGGCGGGTGCCCGTTCGATCCCATTAAGCGCATAGAGTTTCTCAACCGGGGTTTTGTTCCCCCACCAGGCAATCCCAGCCGACTGACGCATCAGGTCGCGGACGGTGAGGGGGCGATTGACCGGAACCGTCTTCAACGTCTCCAAGCTGTCACCACTCTCATAGACCTTCGCACCGGCAAAAGAGGGAATATAGGTTGATACCGGGGCATCCAAATTCACCTTGCCTTCTTCAACCAGCATCATGATGGCCACGGCAGTGATTGGCTTGGTCATGGAATAGATGCGGAACACCGTATCCTTGGTGATGGGCTTACCAGTTTCAATATCGGCCAGACCAACAAAGGTGGTTTCCATACGGCCTTGGGAATCCACCAAGGCGGCGGAGAAACCTGAGGCGACTTGTTTGTCCACGCCATCCTGCAGCACAGTGCGGATGGCCGCGATCCGCTCTGGCAAAACAGAGGGTGTGGGGCTGGTGGCGGTTGCCTTGGCCGTCTCTTTGGCAGCAATCAAGCCAGGAGACATCAAGGCAGTCGAGACGATCAGTGCCGCGAAAACATGCTTAATTTTGACCATGAACCAACAACTCCCAAAATCGTGTCTGTTTTGCCTGATGGCAGGCCTTGTTTTGTTTTGCCAATCATCGGTTTAATCTGACCCACAGGTCAAGGGCAAGCGCGTCGTCCGAACGATTTCAACACAGGCAGATCGGGCCAAGGGCTCAAGACAGGGGGTCGAACCATGGATCGTCGCAGCTTTCTTCAGGTCGGGGCTGTCGGCGCGGCTAAAGTCTGCATGGCGGGGGGCTTGGTAGGCGCTGCGACACCTGCCCGTGCTTGGCCGCTGGCACGCAAACCACATGTCATGCTGGGTATCGACCGGCTGGCCGCAGAGAATTTCACCCTGCTTGCGGGCAAGCGGGTCGGCTTCATCACCAATCAAACCAGTGTGGACCAGTCAGGTGCCATGTCGCGGGTTGTGCTCCAGCGTGGGTTGGGCAGCAATCTCACCGCTTTGTTCGGGCCAGAACATGGTCTGGATACGCGCGCGAAGGCGGGTGATCATGTTGATAATGCCCGCGACCCCGTGACCGGCCTGACGGCTTTCTCGCTTTATGGGCAGCATCGTAAACCGACGCCAGACATGCTGAGCAATGTCGATGTTCTGGTGTTCGACATCCAAGACATCGGCGTGCGCAGTTACACCTATATCTCCACCATGATCCTCGCGATGGAGGCGTGTGGTGAGGCGGGTAAGGAATTTGTGGTCTTGGATCGGCCTAATCCAATGGGCGGCGCATTGGTGCAGGGCCCGCCCTTGCTGCCGGGCTTTCAGTCTTTCGTCAGCCAAGTCCCGGTTCCGTATCTGCATGGTCTGACCATTGGTGAATTGGCACAGATGGCAATCGCTAAATCTTGGGTGACGCCAGCCCCAAAGCTGACCGTGGTGGAGATGGCGGGCTGGCAGCGCGCGATGAATTGGGCCGCGACCGGCCTTGGCTGGGTGCCGACAAGCCCGAATATTCCCCATTGGCAATCGCCTTATTATTGCGCCACCACCGGCATTTTGGGGGAATTGAAGCAAGTCGATATCGGCATTGGCACACGCAAGCCGTTTCATTTTGCGGCCGGGCCGGGAATCAATGGCCGCACCATGGCTTCTGACCTCACTCGGCTGGGTTTGCGGGGTCTCAAATTCCGGCCCTATCGCAGCCGGACCAAGCGCGGCTTTGGCGGGGTTGAGGTGCTGATTAATCCCAATGACACGCCTGACTTAATGCCCGCAGCCATGGCCTTATGTGCCGAGGTAGTGGCCCGGTCGGGCAAAGCGCCTTTGACCGCAAGCCCCGCCTCAACCCGCAGCCTGTTTGATAAAGTCTATGGCAGCCAAGCCCTGTGGCAGACCCTTACGACCGACGCATCCTGGCAGGATTTGGTCACAGACTGGGCATCCAGCCTAACCGCCTTTGAGACCGAGCGCCGCCCCTTCTTGCTCTATAATTAAGGGTCAGCCCACAATCAGAAGAGCCTGACCGGCATTGCCGATCAGGCTCTGGATTGCATCAGATGTCAGACGGCTGCCGTCTGCGACCGTTAGGCTGCCTTGTCGGACTTGCCAGACTTGGCTTCGCCTTCGATCAGCGGGGCATCATTGGCGCTTGCACTGGCCGAGCCCACATTGATGGCGATTTTGCGGGGTTTCAGTGCCTCAGGCACTTCACGCACCAAGAGCAAGCTCAACATGCCATGCTCCAGATTGGCACCGGTTACACGGACATGGTCGGCCAATTGGAACCGGCGCTCAAAACCGCGCTCGGCAATGCCACGGTGCAGGAAGGAGCGGCCTTCCTCGCTGGCCACCTTCTTGCCGGTGACGGTCAACAGACCTTCTTTCAGTTCGATCGAAAGGTCATCGGGACCAAAGCCGGCAACGGCCAGTTCGATGCGGTAAGCATCTTCGCCGGTTTGTTCGATATTGTAAGGGGGCCAACCAGTTGCACTATCCAGCCGGGCACCGGTTTCAATCAAATGGGCCATGCGGTCAAAGCCGACAATGGTGCGATAAAGGGGGGTAAGATCAATGGTACGCATCGTGTCCTCCGAGAAGCGACAAGTTCACACGGACAGCGGGCCGTGCACCCGCAGGAAGGCTTGACCTGTGATTCCGACGCTCTGCTCAGCAAGCCAGAGGCGGCAGCAACCACAGGATTTTGGCGATCCTGGCGACCCGGTTTCGGCGTCGCAAGATACAGTTGGGAAGCCATTTTGTGGCTCGCAAGGGGGGGTGTAGACTTTCTGACAGGAGTTTCATGTCCTGAAGGCTTGAGCCTTGCTTAGAAACTGGGATAGGTTTTGCCTCCCAGTCTTGGCTCTGGGTGTGGGTCTGGGGGCCGATCCGGCTTTCCGTTAAGTTTGCCGGCGGTCATCGAGAGGAAATAAGGCGCATGACATTACGCGCTTGGGCACTCGCCGGAACGGCCAGTTTGATGGCTTTGAGTTCCACATTGGCGGCCCACGCCCAAGTGGCAGACCCTCAAGCCATGCCTGCAGCACCGGAGGTGACCCCGGCATCTGTTTTCATGCCGCCCGTCAACCCCGTGCCGCCGCTGGATGACCGGGCACGTGCCGCCCTGCGGCGGGCGGTCAATGGCGACCAGCGCATTGAAAGCCAGCGTGACCGCTGGCGCAATCCCGATGCCACGCTGCAATTCTTTGGCGTTCGTCCTTCCGATACGGTGGTGGAAATCTGGCCGGGGGCAGGTTGGTACACGTCGGTGATCGGGCCCTATCTCAAGCAGGGCGACGGCAAGCTGATCGTCGGCCATTTTGACGCGGCATCCTCTGACTCAAGATTCGTGCGCCAAGTTGTGGAGGCGTATCGGGCCCGCTTTGCAGGCAATCCGGCGGTTTATGGCTCGGTGACCGTTGTGCCCTTTGGTCCGCAGTCGGCTTTGCTGGCCCCACCCAACAGCGTCGACAAGGTTCTGACCTTCCGCAATGTGCATAATTGGATGGCGCAGGGATGGGTGGAAAAGGCTTTTGCCGATTTCTACACTGTGCTGAAGCCCGGCGGCATTCTCGGCATTGAGGAGCATCGTGGTCGCACCGATGAACCGCAAGACCCGCTGGCGCGCGATGGCTATGTGCGCGAGGATTATGTGATTCAAATGGCCCGTGAGGCGGGTTTTGAATATATTGGCAGCGCGGAGATCAATGCCAATCCTGCCGATACCAAGGATCATCCCTTTGGCGTCTGGACGCTGCCGCCCGTCTCGCGCACATCCCCGATTGGCGAGCCTGATGACCCGGGCTTTGATCGGGCGCGCTATGACGCCATTGGCGAAAGCGACCGGATGACCCTGCGGTTCCGCAAGCCTTTGGATGCGACCGGGGTTGGACCACCATCACGGCGCATGGCCGCTGCCGATGTGCCTGTCACCATTATTCCGGGTCCACCTCCACCTCCGCCAGCTCCTCGGCGCGGACGGCGCGGGTCGCCACCCCCGCCGCCACCTGTAACCCCGGCCGCAACATCTGGGACACAAGTGGCCTCGGCTGAGCCAACAGCGCGAACCGGCACCGTCACACCACCGGCTGCGGCGACGTCTGCGACGCCAGCAAATGCCACAGCGCCGACGGGCGAGGCTGCCAAGCCTGCAACGGCTGCACCAGCGACAGCCTTAAAGCCCGCGACAGAAACAAGTCCTGCAGGCCGCACACCCCCATCAAGCGGTCGACGTCAGCCACCCGCAACAAGCAAGGATGGTCGGGCGACACCGCCACCTGAGGCGGCTGCAAAGTCAGACACTGCCGCGCCTGCATCGGCCTCAACCCGGGATCGGGCGCGCGACACCACGGCCTCTGGGGCAAGCACGCGGGGCCAAAATCCTGCGGCAGGTGGTGCGCCCAAAGCTGGGTCTAATGAGCGGGCAAACGCCACGGCAGAGCCCGCACCGACTGGCAAATCCGGCAGTGCGCGCCCACCTCAGGCCGAGCCTGCGAAAGACCGGTCTGCCCCGGCTGAGACCCCAGCGACCACCGAGCGAGCTGCGCGCACCAAAGCGGGCAAGACGACCAAGGCTGAAGACACGGAAGCCCGGCCAAATTCAACCCGCGCGTCCCGTCGCGCGGCGGCCGAACCTGCAACGCCAGAGCCAAAGACAAAGTCTAAGTCCAAGACCAAAGCCAAGGCCGACGAGGCCCCAAGCCGTACACGCAACAACACCCGTCAGGCCAATCAGGAACGTTCTGAGGCCGCCCGGCGCAAGCAGGCTGAGCCCAAGGATAAGGCCAAAAAGGCAAGCCCCGCCCGCAAAGGCTCGGCACCTGCTAAGCCGGATCCCAATAAGCCAGACTGGATTTTGCCGCCAAAGAAGAAAAAGAACTAGCGCCGGGTGAAGCCGTGTCTCACTTGTCCGTGACCCCGCCCAATAGGGCTCGACTTTTGCAGCGGGTTCAGCGACATGTCGCGGCTCTGGCGAACGCGCAGTCGCGCCTTCTCTGACGCGCCTAATTTTGCCTGTCCTTCTTCGTCCAACAGGAGATGATCTCATGTCCAAACAGTCCAAACCCTTCCTGCCGATGATCCTCGCCGCGGCCGCCTTGGCACTTCCGATGACGTTCACTTCTGCCCATGCCAAGCCCGCCCAGACGGCCAAGCCCAAGGCGTTGAGTGCGCAAGCGGTGGTTGATGGGGCTTGGCGGACACCGGAGGATCGCGCCCGTGATGGTGCACGCCATCCGGTTCAGTCGTTTGCCTTCTGGGGCATCAAGCCCAATATGACCGTGGCAGAAATCCGCCCCGGGGCGGGCTATTGGACCGACCTTCTGGCCCCCTATCTGGCCGCTGGCGGTGGCAAGCTGATCGTGACCTCGGGCGATCCTGACAAAATGACCGACGCACAAAAGGCCAACCGGGATCGGTTCCTCAAGCGCTATCAGGACAATCCAGGCCTTTATGGCAGTCTTGAAGTTGGGGTTTTTGCGGCCAATTCCGACAAACCACTGGCTGCGCCCGGCAGCGTCGATTTGATCATCAGCTCACGGAACTTCCATGGATTTGTGCTCCAAAACATCAAGGATTATGCCTTGAAGTCGATGTATGATGCGCTCAAGCCTGGTGGTCTCGTTGCCATTGAACAGCATCGCGCCGACCCAACAAAGCCGCAAAATCCGTCGACGGGCTATCTCCGCCAGGACTGGGTGATCGCCCAGATGCGGCAGGCAGGCTTTGAATTCGTCACGGCCTCTGAACTCAATGCCAATCCCAAGGACACCAAGGACCATCCGTTTGGCGTATGGACCCTGCCCCCCACGTTGCAGACCGCACCCAGCGGCCAGCCAGCCAACCCCAATTTTGACAATGCGAAATACAAGGAAATCGGCGAGAGCGACCGGATGACCTTATTGTTCCGCAAGCCTGCGCGTTAAATCAGCAAGGGCTGCTTGGCTCAGACAGCTTTGCCCTGAAAGACGCCACGTTGCAGCTTTCAGGGCAAGCTTACCAATGTTTCAGGTGACAGAGCGCAGACCTGATGCCAGACAAAGCTATGTCTATGCGCCCAGACTTCTTTGCGACCCTCGCCCTTGTGATCGGGTTTGGCCTAGCCGGCACAGTGCAGGCTGACGATCAGGCCAATCGGCAAGTGCCCATCAAAAAGCTCTTGCCCTATTATGACCTTTATCTGCAGCTTGCGCCGACTGACCGTGACGGCTTTCGGCTCGACTATCTGATTGGCGTCAAAGAAGGTCAGCCCAGACCGCGCCTGACCTATGTGAACGGCACTCAGCGCATCCCCATCCAATTGGACAGAAGTGGCAAAGTCCTCAATCTGCCCGATCAAAATCTTATTCGGGCTGGCAAGGTGGAAATCGCTGGGGGCGGACAGTCTGGCAGCATCACATTGAACCTAGAGCCTGTCGTGCCGCTTGCCCGCACAATCCCGGCCACCGCAGCCGCCAATCCGGTGCAGGATTATGCCAAAGCAATTTCACGGGCAGGGCCTCTGTCATTGGCCATTCCGAAATTGGGCGGGCTTGTGTTCAAAGGCGTGCCGAGTGGCCAAGTCGTTTTTGGCGACGGACGGCGCCTCAACTTACCTTTGGAGGACGGCAATCCCGTGTTTCGGCCAGCACAGGCGGCCATGCGCGGAGCCGCCACGCTGGAGTTTCCAGCTGTGCCGAGTAAGGCAGCCTTCACCCGCTAAGGTAAATGTGACCAAAACAAACCTGCCGATTTGCAGCCCAATCCACTTGCTTATTGCGTGGATCAGCTGAGATATCGAAGGTTGGTAACATCGACTTAACTCTCTTCTGCGACAAACAGCGCGTTTTTTACCATATTTGGTAAGCTGGAAACCGTCTGTATGCCCGGACTCAACTCACTTCATGTGCTTGTGGTGGATGACAATCCACACATGCGCTCGATTGTGGTGGCGATTCTGCGCGGCGTTGGGATCGGGATTGTGAAGGAAGCCAGCGACGGCGCTGACGCGATGGAAGTCATGCGGGCTGGTGTACCCGACATCGTGATCGTGGACCTGAACATGTTTCCGATTGATGGGCTGGAGTTCACCCAGATGATCCGGACCGCAGTCGACAGCCCGTTTCCTTTCGTGCCCATCATCATGATGACGGGGCATACGGAGCGAACCAAAGTGATGGCGGCGCGTGATTCAGGCGTCAATGAATTGGTGGCCAAGCCAATCTCGGCCAAAACCCTTCTCGATCGCATTGTGGCTGTGATTGACCGACCGCGAGCCTTTGTGAAGACCGGATCCTATACGGGCCCTTGCCGACGGCGTGGCTCGGGCAAGGACTATATCGGTGCGATGCGTCGCAAGTCCGACAAAGAGGCGAAAGCTGAACAATCCAGCCAACCGAAAGAAGAAACAGCATGAAAGCCGAGGCCCAAGTAGACATTATCGCCCCCAGCTTCCGCTTGCAGCGCAAGATGGGCGGCCCTGCCTCGCGCATGCTCACACCCGAGGCCTATCGCAAGGCCAATGCCGCGCTAGAAGCGGTCATTCCGCCGGTGGATGTCGAGGTCAAACGCTTGTTGGATGAGTTGCAGCAAGTTCTGATGGCGCGGGCACCGGGTGGTCGCGACATTATGTGGAACAATGCTCATGAGATTCGCGGCCTTGCTGGCACTGTTCGCAAAACCTGTCTGGGTCAGGCGGCCAATCTGATCTGCCATTATCTCAATGACACTGATTCTGACTTTCAACCGGACTTGGGCGTCATGCAGACCATTGTTGTGGTGGC
Source organism: Candidatus Phycosocius bacilliformis (assembly GCF_003112735.1). Classification (GTDB taxonomy): domain Bacteria; phylum Pseudomonadota; class Alphaproteobacteria; order Caulobacterales; family Aquidulcibacteraceae; genus Aquidulcibacter; species Aquidulcibacter bacilliformis. The sequence goes on along the minus strand of NZ_BFBR01000004.1, from coordinate 110,927 downwards.
CTTCCAAGCATTGCGTGATGATGCCGATACAGATCCGATGATCCAGGTCCTGGTCCAAGATGGTGCGCGCGCGGTGATTGCGCAACGTCACCGCGAAGGCCGCGATTAAAGCGGTCAGCGCGGCGTCGGCTCGGCCTAGGCTTGGGCGGCCTCAAGCGCGGCGGTGACGTCGCCGACCAAATCATCGCCATCCTCAATCCCCACAGACAGGCGGATTAGTCCGTCCGTCACACCCAGTTCCAACTTGACTTCATCGGTGAAGGAAGAATGGGTCGTGGTTGCTGGATGGGTGGCCAAGCTCTTGGAATCCCCAAGATTATTCGAGATGTCCACGATTCTGAGGGCATTGAGGAAGGCAAAGGCTGCCTGTTTGCCGCCGCGCAACTCAAACGCCAACAAAGTTCCCCCGCGCTTCATCTGCCGCTTGGCAAGGTCATATTGGGGATGATCACTCCGGTGCGGATAGCGCACTTGGGCGGTCGCAGGATGGGCTGCAATCACATCGGCAAGACGGGCGGCATTGGCGCTGGCCCGTTCCACCCGCATGGAGAGCGTCTCAAGGCCTTTAAGAACATTCCATGCCACAAAGGGCGACATGGCAGGTCCTGTATGGCGCAAATAGGGATCGATATGCTCTTCCATGAAGGCCAGCGAACCCAGAATTGCCCCGCCAAGGGTGCGCCCGGACCCGTCCATATGCTTGGTGGTCGAATACACCACCACATCGGCCCCCAATTCAAACGGGCGCTGCAGGATGGGTGAGGCGAAGATATTGTCCACGATCAAGCGCGCGCCACAGGATTTGGCGACGGTGGCGACCGCGGCAATATCGGTCAGATCAAGGGTCGGGTTGGTCGGGCTTTCCAGAAACAGGCTCTTGGTATTGGGCCTGATCGCAGCCTGCCAAGCTGAGATATCGGTGGCATCTACCAAGGTGAACTCGATGCCATAGCGCGGCATGAAGGTTTCAATCACCCAGCGACAGGAGGAAAACAAAGCCTTTCCCGCGACCACATGATCACCGGCCCGCAACGGGGCCAGAAGGGCGGCTGTCACGGCTGCCATGCCGCTGGCGGTCAGGCGGCAGGTTTCAGCACCATCAATAGCAGCCAAGCGCTCTTCCAGCATGCGATTGGTTGGGTTGGCATAGCGGCCATAAAGATAGCCCGGCAATTCGCCTTTGAAGCGGGCCTCAGCCTCTGCCGCAGTGTCATAAACAAAGCCAGAAGTCAGGAAAATGGCTTCGCTGGTCTCTTTGTGTTGTGACCGGGTCAGCCCGCCGCGCACCAAAATCGTATCGGGGCTCAAAGGTGGGTGGTTGGATGCGGGGGTCTCGTCGCTCATGTTAAAAATTCCTCAGGCCTACAAGGGCATGGGCAAAGGCAGTGGCTGAAAAAGGTTGTAGGTCTTCGGCGCGCTCACCGACACCCACAAATCGGATGGGCAATTTGTGCTTTTCACTGACCGCCACCAGCACGCCGCCTTTGGCGGTGCCGTCGAGCTTGGTCATGACAAGACCGGTAATCCCAGCGGCTTGCCGGAAGGCTTCGGTTTGGGAAATGGCGTTTTGGCCCACTGTGGCGTCCAGCACCAACCAGGTCTCATGCGGGGCATCGGGATCGACTTTGCCGATGACGCGGACAACTTTGGCCAGCTCGTTCATCAGTTCGGATTTGTTTTGCAACCGCCCGGCCGTGTCGATCAACAGCACATCAGCCCCTTCGGCTTTGGCGCGGGTCAAAGCGTCAAAAGCCAAGCCCGCCGCATCAGCACCTGTTTCGCGCGCCACCACGGGCACGCCGGCCCGTTCGCCCCAGACTTTCAATTGGTCCACCGCGGCGGCCCGGAACGTGTCGCCCGCTGCCAGCATGACCTTATGGCCAGCTTGGGCCAGATTATGGGCGATCTTGCCAATGGTGGTGGTCTTGCCAGAGCCATTGACCCCAACAAACAGGATGACACGTGGCCCTGATGCCCCCGGTGGGGTCTCAAAGGGCGAGGCACTGGTTTCAAAAGGATGCAAGATATCAGCGATTTCTTGCGCCAATATCTGGCGAATTTCTTCCTCGCTTATGTCTTTGCCAAAGCGGTCGCGCGCCAGATTGGCCCGGATGCGGGCAGCCGCACTGGCCCCCAGATCCGCGGTGATCAGCAATTCTTCAAGCTCATCGAGCGTATCCTGATCGAGCTTGGCCTTGGTAAAGACCGCGGCCACACCTTCTGCCAATCTGGCCGACGAGCGCTGCAGGCCATCGACCAATTTGTCCAGCACATCGGCAGGCTGGGGCTCTGGCTCGGGTGCCGGGGCGGCAATGGCAAAATACTGCCGCACCTGCCCGTCGGCTGCCAATTCCTCAATCGCCAGATCCGCCAAGCCGTCCAAGCGCCCGGCCAGTGGCAGGCCGCCAGCACGGGCTGTGATGAAAACCAGTTCGGCATCGGCTTTGGGATCAGCCAACAAAGTGACACGCACTGCCCCAGCTTCATAGGTGGTGCGGGTGGCGATAACCCCGGTAAAACGCGCCCCTGCCGCTTCCACCAGCGGGCCAATCTCGGCCTCCAATCGTGCCGGGTCATGGGCGGTGGCAATTAGGCAAGCAATGGGGCGGCCGGCGTCAGCGCCTGCTGACACAGAGCCAGACAGAGGGGCTTCAGACACATCTGTTTGTGTTTGGGTTTTCTTTTTGCCCCAGCCAAACATGGCACGTCATCCTGTTGCGCGCGGGCGATCCACATGGGATCAACCCCGATCCTGCCTGTGACTTAGCGGAGGCAAGGGCCGGACGGAAGTCTTTCCCTGCGCTTGGTTGGCGGTTTGTGTCTGCACACATGCCCGCTTCACAGCCCGTCCAAGACAATCTATGACGGGTGCGTCATCCAGTTTTGCGCGCTAGGAGCACAGATATGGTTAGCCGCATCGTCATCGTCGGGGCCGGTCAGGCTGCCGCTCAGGCTGCTGCCAGCTTGCGGGCCGGCGGTTTTGACGGCCAGCTGGTGATGTTGGGCAATGAGGCCTTGCCGCCCTATCAGCGCCCCCCTTTGTCGAAAGCCTATCTGTCGGGTGCGATGGGGTTGGACCGGGTGATCCTGAAGCCGGTTGAGGCCTTGGTGGACGAAAAAGTTGAGCTGTTTTTGAATGATCCTGCCATCAAGCTCGACCGGTCTGCCAAGACCGTGGTCACCCAATCAGGGGCTGTTCATCCCTATGACGCGCTGATCCTTGCCACTGGATCACGTGTGCGGGTGCTGAATGCTCAGGGGGCCGACCTCAAGGGTGTGCATTATTTGCGCGGCATTGCAGATGCTGATGGTTTGGGGGCAGAACTGCAGCCAGGACGTCGTTTGGTTGTGATTGGTGGGGGCTATATTGGCCTCGAAGTGGCTGCCGTTGCGCGCAAGGCCGGTCTTGATGTGACCATTCTGGAAGCAGCACCGCGCGTGTTGGCGCGGGTGGCACCACCGGTGATATCGACCTTTTTTGAAGGCCTGCATGCCGAAGCTGGCGTGCGCATTGTGACCGGGGCCAAGCTTTCAGCCATTGTGGGCGAAGATCACGTCACCGGGGTTCAGCTTGCAGATGGGCAGACCCTGCCTGCCGATGTGGTGCTGGTGGGTATCGGCATTCTGCCTAATTCAGAGCTTGCCCAAGCAGCAGGTCTTGCGGCTGCTGACGGGATTGAAACCGATGCCGATGCCCGCACCTCTGACCCTGCGATTTTCGCCATTGGTGATTGTGCGAGCCGCCCCTTGGTTCACTACGGCCATCGTCGCGGGCGGCTGGAGAGCGTGCATAATGCCCTTGAACAAGCCAAGCTCGCCGCAGCCGCTATTTTGGGCCAGCCGCGTCCGGTGGAAGAAGCGCCTTGGTTCTGGTCGGATCAATATGACATCAAACTGCAGATCGCCGGGCTGTCGGCCGGTGCCACCCAGACCGTGGTGCGCGGCGATCCGTCGCAGAAGAAGTTTGCGGTCTTCCATTTGGATGCCGACAACCGGCTCTTGGCGGTGGATGCAATCAATGCGCCACCTGAATTTATCGTCGCCAAACAAGTGATCGCACGGCATGGACAGCTTGCGCCTGCGCGTTTGGCTGATATGTCTGTGTCGATGAAAGAGATTGGGGCAAGGGGCTGAACCCCGACCCCGACTGTCAGCTCAAAGGGAACTCAACGCGTCATGGCTAAGGTCACTTATATTGAACACAACGGCACCGAGCATGTCATCGACGTGCCTGTCGGCACCACCATTATGGAAGGCGCGGTGAAGAACCGGGTGCCCGGCATTGACGCAGATTGCGGTGGGGCCTGTGCATGTGCCACCTGCCATGTATTCGTTGATGAGGCCTGGATCGCCAAGACGGGCAAGCCTGGCAGCATGGAAGAAAGCATGTTGGACTTTGCCGAAGGCGTGACGCCACTGTCGCGTCTGTCTTGCCAGATTGCCGTGACTGCAGAGCTCGACGGGATCGTCGTCCGACTGCCCGCAGCCCAGCACTAATCCGTACCGGGGTGATGTCCGGACCATTTCATGATTTTGCGCATGGCCACTATGCGCACACACATGGGGCGTTGGGCTGTGATGGCCTCGCCAAATCCGGTGACCTCTCTATAGTTTTCCTCACACTGCGCCGGGCATCGTGGGATGCGCTGTGCCAGCGAAACGGGATATGGACCGCATGATCGGTGTTGTCGTGGTCAGCCACGGATTTTTAGCGCGAGAGCTTATCCTCGCCGCTGAACATGTGGTTGGGCCGCAAACCCATATGCAGGCGATCTGCATTGGCCCGGATGATGACATGCAGACCCGCCGGGATGATATTCTCGATGCGTGCCGAAAGGTTGATACCGGGGCTGGGGTGATAATTCTCACCGATATGTTTGGCGGTACCCCGTCCAATCTGGCCATCTCCATCATGAACCGGGGTGAGTATGAAGTGATTGCCGGGGCCAATCTGCCCATGTTGATCAAACTGGCCGAAGTGCGCGGGCGGGAAAACTTGCCACGTGCGGTGTTTGCAGCCCAAGATGCAGCGCGTAAATATATTGCGGTGGCATCTTCCCTCTTAGCGAGTGGCTGACATGAGTGAGCGTGTGTCGCGGACCATTGAGATCGTCAACAAGCGCGGGCTGCATGCGCGTGCCTCGTCTAAATTCGCGCTTCTGGCTGGTGACTATGCCGATGCCCGGGTGATGGTGGGCCGCGAAGACCAGGAAGTGGACGGTGAAAGCATCATGGACCTGATGATGCTGGCTGCGGGCTTGGGTTCTGAAATCACCGTGTCTGCCGAGGGCCCCCGCGCCGAGGCAGCGCTGGATGCCCTGTGCGAGCTGGTCGCCAATCGGTTTGGTGAGGGTGAATAGGGGGCAAAGGTCCCCAGCCCTTGCTCTTTGTCCCTGTCTCGGCTATAGCCCGCCCTCTTCCGCGCACTCAAAACGCGCGCTCTGAGCCACACGGTCCTGCACAATCCAGCATGCTGGAGGACAAGCAGATGGGGTGGACAGGGTTTCCCCGCCCGATGTGATCGTCCGGCGGGGCGTTTTGCGTTGCGTGATTGCTTGTGGAACCACGCATGTTTGACGCGCTGACAGAAAGATTGACGGGTGTCTTCGATACGCTGACCGGACGGGGCGCGTTGTCGGAGAAAGACGTGGAAACCGCCCTGCGCGAGGTGCGCGTCGCGCTGTTGGAGGCCGATGTTGCCCTGCCCGTGGTCAAGGCCTTTATCGCCAAGGTGAAGGAAGAGGCTGTCGGCGAGCGGGTGATCCGCGCGGTCAAGCCCGGCCAGCAAGTTGTCAAAATCGTTTATGATGCCTTGGTCGATACGCTGGGTGGCAGCGATGGGCCGGTCGATCTGTCGCTGAACCAAGGCCCGCCTGCTGTCATCATGATGGCCGGTCTGCAAGGCTCTGGCAAAACCACCACGACCGCAAAGCTCGCGCTTCGCCTGCGCACCCGCCAGCGCAAGAAAGTGCTTGTGGCGTCGCTCGACGTCCGCCGCCCGGCTGCCATGGAACAATTGGCAGTTCTGGCGACACAGGCTGAAGTCGACAGCCTGCCCATCATTGCCGGGCAATTGCCGGCCGAAATCGCGCGGCGGGCCATCACGGCCGGGCGCTTGGGCGGGTATGATGTGGTGTTCCTCGACACCGCCGGTCGGACCTCGATCGACGAGGACATGATGACCGAGGCGGCTGAGATCGCCCGCATCGCCAATCCAGTCGAAACCCTGCTGGTTGCCGATAGTCTGACAGGTCAGGATGCGGTGGAAACTGCCCGCCGCTTCCATGAGCGTTTGCCACTGACCGGCATTGTGTTGACCCGGGCCGACGGCGATGGCCGTGGCGGGGCCGCCTTGTCCATGCGGGCTGTGACCGGTCTGCCGATCAAATTCTTAGGCATTGGTGAAAAGATTGACGGGCTTGATGCCTTTGATGCCAGCCGGATTGCCGGTCGCATTCTGGGCCAGGGCGATGTCGTCAGTCTGGTTGAACGCGCTGTTGAGAGCGTCAAGCAGGATGAGGCTGAAAAGCTGGCCGCCAAAATGGCCAAGGGTAAGTTTGACCTGGATGATCTGGCCACGCAATTGCGCCAGATTCAGGCCATGGGGGGTCTGGGCGGGGTGATGGGCATGCTGCCGGGTGCCCAAGCTGCCAAGAAGGCCATGGAGTCAGGTGCGGTCAGCGACAAGACCGTCAAGCGCCAAATCGCCATCATCCAATCCATGACCAAGCAAGAGCGGGCCAAGCCCGACGTCCTCAACGCCAGCCGCCGCAAGCGCATCGCCGCCGGTGCCGGGGTTGATGTCTCTGAAGTCAATAAGGTTCTCAAAATGCACCGCTCCATGGCCGATATGGTCAAGGCCATGGGCAAGGGTGGCATGAAAGGTCTGATGGGCAAAATGGGTGGTATGTTCGGTGGCAAAATGCCGCCGATGGACCCCGCCGCCCTGCAACGCCTCGGCCAGAAGGCTGCAGGCACAGGTCAAGGCCTGCCCGGCCTGCCGGGTCAAGGCCCGCAACAAGGTTTGCCCGGCTTGGGCACTACGCAAAATCCCGGTGGCTTTACAGGTCTGCCGGGTCTCCCGTTCGGGAAGAAATAATCCTCACACAGCAACACGAAAAACACTGAAAGGTAAGTCCCATGTCCTTGAAAATCCGTCTGGCCCGTGGTGGTTCCAAGAAGAAGCCTGTCTATCGCATCGTGGTGGCCGAAGCCCGTTCACCCCGCGATGGCCGTTTCCTTGAAAAGATCGGCAGCTACAACCCAACGCTGGCCGACGGCAATCCTGGCCGTCTGGTCATTGATGCCGCTAAGGCGGCTGAGTGGATGAAGAAGGGTGCCCAACCGACGGATCGTGTGGCCCGCTTCCTCGCCGCTGAAGGCGTTGGCACCTGGGTTGCCGGCAATAATCCGAACAAGGGCAAGCCCGGCCAAAAGGCAACCGAGCGTGCGGCTGAAAAGGCCCAAGCGGCTCTGGATGCTGCAGAAGCTGCCGAACAAGCCAAGGCTGAAGAAGCCGCGGCTGAATAAGCCCATTATGAAGCGCCTCGCTGAAACGCTGGGTGCTGTGGTGGCCCGCCGGGAAGCCCCCGGCGGAGCCGCCATTCTATTTTCCGGCCAAGACATTGTGTGGTCGGGGGCTGTTGGTGTTCGTGAAACGCCGGACAAGCCGCTCTTGGTGAGCAGTAAGGCCCGTGTCGCCTCAATCTCGAAAGTTGCGACCGCCTTGACGCTTCTCAAGCTGGTTGAGGCTGACCGGATCGACTTGGATCAGGATATTTCACGCCATCTGGGCTTTGCCCTGCGCCACCCTGCCTTTCCAGACAGCCCGATCACCCCACGCATGATCCTGTGCCATACGGCTGGCATCCGCGACGGCGAGAATTATCGCGGCGTGGTGGGCGAGACTTTGGAAGGCTTTTTCCGGCCCGGTGGGCAGAATTGGAACCAAGGCCGTCATTGGGCTGATCTGCCTCAGCCCTTTGGCTATTTCACCTATTCCAACCTCGCCATGGGCCTTCTGGCGCAGGCCTGTGAACATGCAGGCGGGCAAAGGTTCGACCAACTGGCGCAGAAACTTGTTTTCACGCCCTTGGGTATAAAGTGTGGGTTCAACTGGTCGGGCATTACGGATCAGGCCGCTCAAGAGGCCGCCACGCTCTATCGCCGCCATGTCGATAAAGCAGGCACCGATGGCGATTGGCAGGTGCAGGTCGACGGCGCGCCTGCCGCTTTGCCCCGGCCCAATCTGGCATATGCCCTAGGTCTCGGCCTGCAGGACTATCAGCTTGGCAGCAATGGGCTTTTGTTCTCGCCACAAGGCGGTCTGCGGGCCAGCGTGCAAGACCTCGCCCGGATCGGCATGGCCTTGAGCGGCGTTGTCGGGCTGTTGGAGCCCGCAACCCATGCCCAGCTTCTCAAACCCCATTGGACGTATCGGGAGGCTCATCAGGCCAGCCCCGCCAATGGCGATACGTCAGGTGGGGCGTTCCAAGGTTTTGGCTTGGGCGTGCACCGCTTGATCCCCGGTGATCGCTGTCCGGTGATCGGGCTGACGACTGAGATGATTGGCCATTATGGTGAGGCCTATGGCCTGTTGGCCGGGCTGTGGGTCGATCCAATCTCCACGCGCGGCTTTGCCTGGTTCATCACCGGCAGCCCTTATGACCCCGCCCCTGGAACCCACTCAGGAATCTATCGGGTTGAAGAGGACATGATGCAGGCTGCGGCGGCCGATTTAGGCCTTGTGGCGGCCTGAGTTTGGGTTAGTGTCAGGCCCTTCAAAGGGGTGTGTCATGGTGCTGGGACCCAATTTCAAAGTCATTAATTTTATCCAGACGGTTGATCGCCCACGTGCGGTGGCCTTTTATCGCGATATCGTCGGTCTGCATTTTGTCGCTGACGATCCCTTTGGCAGCGTGTTTGACCAGAATGGCACCGGGCTGCGCATTACCCAGATTGACGGCTACACACCCGCGCCGCACCCGGCACTGGGCTGGCAGGTCAGCGACATTTACGCCAGCATCGCGGCTCTGGCCGGGCGTGGTGTCAGCTTCAAAATCTATGATGGCTTTGGTCAGGATGCGCAGGGCGTGTGGACTGCCCCCGACGGGGCTGCCAAAATCGCGTGGTTTGAGGATCCAGACGGCAATCTTCTCAGCCTCACGCAAGTCATGGCAGCGTGAAACCCCTCTTGGCCTTTGACCGGGCTTTGAGGTAGATCACAGACCATGAACCCAAGTTCGCCCCGCCCGACGACGCTTGCAGATCTTGATGCCCGCGCGCGCGATATTTTTCGCGACATTGTCGAGGCCTATCTGGAAACAGGTGAACCTGTCGGGTCGCGCACCTTGTCCAAGCGCGGCATTGGCCTGTCGCCGGCCTCGATCCGCAATACCATGGCCGATCTGGCCAGTCTGGGCCTTTTGGATGCCCCCCATTTAAGTGCCGGACGGGCGCCGACCCATATGGGATTGCGTCTGTTTGTCGATGGCTTGTTGGAGATTGGCGATCTCGGCCGCGATGAAAAGGCTGAGATTGATGCACGTCTGGCGGCTGCGGGCTCTGATCTGTCAAGCGCGCTGTCAGAAGCCTCGCTCTTGCTGTCGGGGCTCGCTGGAGGGGCAGGTCTTGTCACCACCCCGACGCGGGAAAGCCCGGTCAAACATGTGGAGTTTGTGCTGGTCGGGCCGGGCCAAATCTTGGTTGTCTTGGTGTTTGACGACGGCCAAGTGGAAAATCGATTGGTGCAAATGCCTGTCGGGCTCACCCAATCGCAATTGCAGGAAAGCACCAATTTCCTCAATTATCGCCTGAAGGGCCGCACCCTGTCAGAGGCCTTGAGCCAAGCGGTGGAAGACGCCCGCCATGCCGAGGCGACGCTGGACAAAATGGCCGCCCATTTGATCGAGGCTGGCTTTGCTGAATGGTCGGGTGAAGACCCTCTGGCTGGGCGCAAACTCATCGTGCGGGGGCGGGCCAATCTTCTGGCCGACAGCAAGGCCGCCGGTGATCTGGAGCGCGTGCGGGTGCTGTTTGATGACCTTGAGCGCAAGCGCGACCTCATTCAGGTGCTGGATGCTGCCCGCGAAGCCTCTGCGGTCAAATTGTTCATTGGTGCAGAAAACCCCTTGTTCTCCATGTCAGGTTCGGCTCTTGTCGCGGCCCCTTATATGGACAGCCAGCGCCGGGTGCTGGGCGCACTGGGTGTCATCGGGCCGACGCGCTTGAATTATGCCCGCGTCATCCCAATGGTAGATTACACAGCCAAGGTCGTTGGTCGCCTGATTGAGCGGCGCGGCCTCAACTTAACAGAATGAGACGACACAGATGAGTACACAAACAGGTGCCCCCAATTCTGGTGAAGAACCAGACGTCCAGACCCCAACGGCGGAAAATGACACAGCAGACGCCACCGCTACCACTGCCACTGACCCGGCAGCGGCGCTGGCCGCGGCGCGCGCGCTGGTGGGTGAGGATGCAGCACCCGAAGATATGGGCGGCCTTTTGGTTGAGCGGTTGCAGGCGGCACTGGCTGAAATCGACACCTTGAAAGACGCTGGTCTGCGCGCTTTGGCGGAATCAGAAAATGTCAGGCGGCGCGCGGAACGGGAAAAGTCTGAAGCCCGTCTCTATGCCATCGACAAATTCGCCCGCGACCTTTTGCCGGTGGCGGATAATCTGGGCCGTGCGCTGGCAACTGCGCCCGAGGCGCTTAAAGGCGATGCGGCGTTTGATGGCTTTCTCACCGGCGTTGAAATGACGCTGAAGGAATTATTGACCGCGTTTGAGCGCCATGGCCTCGCCCAAGTCGGGGCCAAGGGCGATAAGTTCGACCCGGCGGTGCATCAGGCCGTGGCGCAGATTCCCTCTGATCAAGCCGCAGGCGATGTCGCCGAGGTCTTCCAGCCGGGCTATGTGCTTGCAGGGCGCACCTTGCGCGCCGCCATGGTGGCAGTCTCGGCCGGCCAACCCGCCGCCGAACCCGCCCCCAGCGATCCCGCTGCCACCTAAGCCGGGTCTTGGCCCACCCAAGTGTGCAATCCCCACCAATGTGGTGGGGGACTCCTTTGCGGGTGTGCGTCATGTGATCCCGGATCGGCTTCGCCGTCCGGGATGACAGCGGTTTATTGATTTGGCCTTTCTACCTAGAACCGCTTTGGTGAAACCTGTGTTTCACCAAAACGGATGGTCAAGTTTGAGCGCGACATCTGGGTCGTCAAGTGCGCAGCTTTGCTGCGTCGCGGTGCGATCGGTTTTCAGAGAAAACCGACACTTGACCACCCAGGCGTCGCAGAAACAATTGAGGTTGCGGTTTGGTGACCAGACTGGGCACCAAAGTGCTTCCAGACAAAAATCTTCTCCAAACGATGTCATCCCCGCCGGAGCGATAGCGCAGAGCGGGGACCTCTATGAGCATGTGCGTCACAAGGTCCCGGATCGGCTTCGCCGTCCGGGATGACACCCATTTATAAATGCAACCAACTCCAAACGACGTCATCCCCGCCGGAGCGATAGCGCAGAGCGGGGACCCCCTCGTGCATGTGCTCCACAAGATCCCGGATCGGCTACGCCGTCCGGGATGACACAAACTCATAAGTAGACTTTGGATTTTGCTTATTTAAAATAGCAAAAAATTCTACCCGGGATATGAGAGATGGGCGCGTCGGGGATAGAGGACAAATACTTCGTATACATCATGACTAATCGTCCGAGAGGGACTTTTTATGTCGGGTTCACAAGCGACCTCATTAAGCGTGTTTGGCAACACCGAACTCACCAGCTCAAGAACAGCTTCACCGACCGATACAATTTGGAACGGCTGGTCTGGGTCGAAAATTATCGTGAAGTCACCGTCGCAATCCAGCGCGAGAAGCGGATCAAGCGTTGGCGGCGCGCGTGGAAGATTGAGTTGGTGGAAAGGAGCAACCCGGATTGGCGCGATTTGTGGGAAGACTTTCGTTTCTAACCATATGTCATCCCCGCCGGAGCGATAGCGGAGAGCGGGGACCTCCATGCGCACGTGCGGCACAAGGTCCCGGATCGGCTTCGCCGTCCGGGATGACACCCATTTATAAATGCAACCAACTCTAAACGATGTCATCCCCGCCGAAGCGAAGCGGAGAGCGGGGACCTGCTTACGCTTTTGCGGCACAAGATCCCGGATCGGCTTCGCCGTCCGGGATGACACCGCTATGTATAATTTAACTTTTTTAACGATGTCATCCCCGCCGGAGCGCAGCGCAGAGCGGGGACCTGCTCGCGCATGTGCACCACAAGGTCCCGGATCGGCTTCGCCGTCCGGGATGACAACGTGGTGTGGGTGGGGGGGGCCATCCCAATCTATCCCACAGCATAGCTTCCCCCGCCATGATAGTGTCATGGCCTTCTCACTTGCCCCCTTTGCCTTTGTGCTGTCCCTGGCCTTGCGGCTGCATAGCCATGTCTTGGCAAAGGATAATTTGTGGGAACGGCCGCACTTTGTGCGCAAGGCGGTGGCGGCCCGTCTGCGGGCGGGTGTGCGGGCGCTTGAGGCCTTCTTGCGCCGGATATTGATCCTGATGGCGCTTGATCTGGAGCATGAATTGATCGCCAAGCCGCAGGTTGAAAACCTGCGCCGCAAGAAGGCGCGCAAGCCTTCTGTTCGCACGCCAGGCTTTCGGGTGTTTCCGGCCCCGTTTCTGCCCCATCCTGACACGCTCGCGCAGCGGTTTGAGGCGCTATCTGCTGCTGTCACAGGCCAAGCCCGGCCCTTTAACTTTGCCCCCGCCCCTGTACCCATCGGCCACTGGTTGCGGCGCTTGGACTTGCTGCAGGCCATCGCAGCCGACCCCGAGGCCAAGGCCAAACGCTTGGCCTACTCCCTCGCCCGCCGCCGTCCCGGCCCCATGCTCGCCCCTGAAGAGCGCCCCCGCATCATGGCCCGACGCGGCCATGAAATCAGCGCCACCTTCGATGCCATGGGTTTTCAGATCACCCAGAAAAGCCGAAGTCGTCCCCCGCCCTTACCCCCGCCGCGCCGCTGGCCAGTACCGATGATCACCTTGTTATAGCTGTGACCCCGCTTTGATGTTCAAGCGGGGCTGGGGGTGTTGGGTTTAGGGCAACACAGGCCGCCACAGCAGGCTTAAACCTGTATTTTCATGATGGGCGGCTGCCTGACGCCTAGATGGCAGTGAAGAAGACAACACCGGAAAAGAAGAGCAAAATCGCAATTGGCGCAAAGAAGATCCCAAACACGCCTGTCAGACCCAATGCAGTGCCAAATCGCAACTGATAGGCCCCTTTCAAATGGACAAATAAATGCACCACATAGGCAATGATCATATAGTCCAGAAGGTCAGCCCAGGCGATCCAATGGGCCAAAATGGCAAAGCAGATGAAGGCCAGGACCAAAAAGGCAGATGCATAGAGGGTAAAGACCACGTGATCATAGAGTCTTGCTTCGCGCTTCCAAGCCAGCAGAAGGCAAATGAAGGGTAGGCTGGCCGGCACAATGAGGATGGCAAAATTCTGTGCGGAGGACGCAAATTTATGGACGAAGACTGCCGGGTCCTTGAGATTGGGTGTCATGCGTTCATTCAGGGCCGGCCACGGTGTGGTTGCCGTAAAGCCATGGGGCGCAAACAAAGTTACGATCTGGGTGACCTTGTCCCAAATCGTCCCATGTTGGCCGGTGGCCATGGCGATCCTAACAAACTTGCGCGCCAGATCGACGCGCTGCTCGACGATGGGGTCGGCTGAGTTATCGGCGACCGCATCGATTTCAAACAGAAGATCTTGTGCGTCTCCGCCCAGCAGGCTCTCACCCTTGTAGGAATAGGACATGCCGAATGGATCACCAGTGCCAACCAGCTTGCCGTCCGGCAAAGCCTGTACGAGAGCCAGACGTTGGCGCGCGCGATCGACGCGTGCCTGATCTGACTGCATGTCCTTGTTGAAGTGCATGAGGCGGTGCTCTGCCGCAGGGGTTTGATCTTGCGCTGTGTTTTTCCTCAATTGCTGCAAGCGCTCGAGGGTCTCTCCCTGCATTTCCAGCGCATCTTGGAGGGAGTCTTCGGCTTCAACCAGCAGCTCTGCCTTGGAATATTGCTTCTGAGCAAAATAGGTCGGCCCCACGAATAGGTTGAAGAAGGTGAAGAGGAAAAAGACCGACGTGATGAAAAGGGTAAAAGGCGGTAAGAGCCCTACCCGCTTGCCATAGACAAAGTCCCGCGTGAGCTTGCCGGGCCGGAAGACCAGACTGACAATGGTGCGCAGCGCGCGGGAGTCGACGTTGATCATGCTGCGCAGGATCGCAATCATCTCCTTGGCAAAGGAGCGGTGGACATCGGCGGCCTGACCACAGCCGTGGCAGTGGCTGCCCATCAGGACCCGCCCGCAATTCTGACAGGTCGCGGGTGGAGCTGTAGCGGGAGTTGATCCAGTCATGTCATGCCTCCCCCGCGACATGGGCAAGCCGAAGGCGCGTGATCAGATCCAAGACCGCGTCACGGCACTGCGGCGGGCAAGCCCAATAATCATATATGCCACCTGCCGCCCGGTTCTGGCCACATATGACCAAAACACCTGTGCCGACCTGCTGTTTGATCAAGCTCGCCAGCCAGCCGACGAAGCCGCTATTGTCGAGACCTTCGGGGAAGTGAAAGCTGAAGATGGTGAAAGCGTCATCTTGCTGGCCGTCGCCGCAGGGCACCAATTGAGACCAGACATGGCCATCGCGTACCAAAGCCAGCGCCTGATGATTGATCCGATGTGCGAACTCGGTATCGGGAAATTCTTCAAATCGGTAGAGCTGCGGCGCGACCCACCATCTGGCCTGAGCCAGTACCATGGCTAAGCGCGCCTGTGTCTGTGCGGGACTTTCCTGACTGACGTGCACCAACATAGCTGTTCCGCGCCTATACTCGCCGGTATCGATAAGGGTTTGTGCCGTCTGAAGCAAGATGCCACAGGGTGGGCTGCCGTCCATCCGCCCCATTGCCACCGAGCCCTTTGGCCGGATAAGCTGGGGATCATTTGGGTGAATGATTGGCATCAGATCGCAAGCGCGACCTTGTTCCGGTCTGAAGGAAAGAGGTTATCCAGACTCGTGCCAGCATCTGTTATGATCATTTTCGCCCATCCCTCCTATCTGCGCTCGCGTGCCAATCGGGCACTGCGGGCAGTGGCAGAGCGGATGGATCACGTCACAATTCATGACCTCTATGAGACTTATGCGGACTTTCTGATTGATGTGGAGGCCGAACAGCGCCTGCTTTTGGACCATGATCACATCGTGCTGATGCATCCTTTCTTCTGGTATTCGGCCCCCCCCTTGATCAAGGAATGGCTGGATGTCGTGCTGGATTATGGCTGGGCCTATGGCGAGGGCGGGACAGCAATGGCGGGCAAAACCTGGACCCAAGCGGTCACCACCGGCAGTGCCGCCCACACTTATGGCCCTGAAGGCTCTAACCGCTTCACGATGGAGGAGCTTTTGCGCCCATTTGAGGCCACGGCCCATTTGTGCCAATGCCGCTGGCAGCCGCCATTTGTGGTCCATTCCAGCCGCCAAATGACACCCGACGCATTAGCCGATGCGGCCCATGATTTCGCCGCCATGCTGGAGGGGCTGATCCATGGCTGAAGCCAATCTTCTGGAATCCGCCTTTGTCTATCTGACGGCGACCGTCGTTTCCGTACCGGTGGCCAAGCGATTGGGATTGGGCTCGGTGCTGGGTTATCTCATCGCTGGGGCCTTGATCGGACCTTATGTGCTCAATCTGGTCGGCGATCCTGAGAATGTTATGCACACCGCTGAATTCGGTGTCGTCATCATGCTGTTCCTCATCGGATTGGAATTGCAGCCGGCCCTGTTGTGGCGTTTGCGGACGGCCATTGTTGGCATGGGTGGCCTGCAAGTCGTGGGAACCGGGGCGATCGCCACAGCCATCGGCATGGCACTGGGCTTGAGCTGGCAAGTGGCTTTGGCCGTCGGGCTTACCTTGTCGCTCTCCTCAACGGCCATCGTCCTGCAATCGCTGCGCGAAAAGGGGATTGCGGGGACTGAGGCGGGGCGCACGACTTTCGCCGTCCTGTTGTTCCAGGACATTGCCATCATCCCGATGCTGGCACTTTTCCCCTTCTTGGCCACATTGCAGGTGGCAGATGGGGCTGCGGCCAAGGCCGGGGCGTTGGCGGGCTATCCCGGCTGGGCGCAGGGCATTGCTGTGGTTCTGGCGGTCGGTGCGATTGTGCTGGCCGGAAGAGTCCTGTTGCGCCCGATGTTCCGCTGGGTGGCCGCCTCAGGCCTGCATGAAATCCTCACCGCTTTTGCCTTGTTGCTGGTCGTTGGGGTGGCATTGTTGATGCAATTTGTCGGTATCAGTCCGGCATTGGGGGCGTTTGTGGCTGGGGTTGTTTTGGCCGACAGTGAGTTCCGCCACCAGATTGAAAGCGATATTGACCCATTTCGGGGCCTTCTTCTGGGCCTGTTTTTCATATCGGTTGGCGCGGGCATCAATTTCGCGCTGCTGGTCGCCCAGCCTTTTCTAATCCTCGGGCTGGTTGTCGGCCTGATCCTTGTCAAAGCAGTGACGCTTTATGTCATCGCGCGCGCCTTTGGCCGCAAAAAGGGGGAAGCCGCCCTGATTGGCTTGGGTCTTGCCCAAGGTGGAGAATTTGCTTTTGTTTTGTTTGCCTTTGCCCAAGGGGCCGGGGTGATCCCTGCCAGCGTGACCGCACCGCTGGTGGTGGCAGTGGCTTTATCCATGGCGCTCACCCCCTTGCTTCTCATGGCGGGCGACTGGGCGATGCGCCGGTTTGAGACCAGCCCCGGCGAAGATCGGGCACCAGAGGTCGAGGAAGGTCATCACGATATCATTGTGGCGGGCTATGGCCGGTTCGGGCAAATCGTCGGCCGTATGTTGTCGACCTATGGCTATAAGATCAGCGTGCTGGATCATGATGCCGACCAGGTTGATGTGCTGCGCGGCTTTGGCCGTAAAGTGAATTATGGCGACGCCACGCGGTTGGATTTGTTGCGTTTGGCCGGTGCCGCTGAGGCGCGCTTGCTGATTGTGGCGATTGATGATGATGAAAAGGCCTTGGAATTGGTCAAGACCGCGCGTGAGGCTTTCCCCAATCTCAAAATCCTTGCCCGCGCCATCGATCGTCGCCACGCCTATCAACTCATGGCTGCCCAGGTGGACGGTCTGGAACGGGAGACATTTGCCGCGGCTGTGCGCTTGGGGGTGAAGTCTCTCAAACTGATGGGCAAGCCCGCCTTTGCGGCTGAGCGGGCCGGGATGATTTTCACCCGCTATGATGAACGCGCGCTTCTCGCCATGTTTGAGGATTGGCAGCGGGTTGAGTTCGCCGATTACCAGCGCATTGTGCGCGACCGTACCGCACTGGAAGAAGAATTGCTGAAACGTGACATGATCGCCTTGGTCGGCAAAAGCGATGGCGATGAGTGGGGCGAAGAGACGTTGGAGCGCGAGGCTTTTGAGCGCCGTCTGGCGGAAAGAGCAAAGCCTGATTGATCCGGGCTGGCGTCCGGCCTAAAGACGCGGAGGTTTCGCTCCGACGGGACTGAATATAGGGATTTTCTCACTGATGCGCGTTACATTGGATTCCATCCGCGCGGCTGCTGCCCGCATTGAAGGCCGTATTATCCGCACGCCACTTCTGATGTCGAAGACGCTGTCGGACATTACCGGGGCCGAGGTGTGGGTGAAGTTCGAGAACTTCCAATTCACCGCCGCCTTTAAAGAGCGCGGTGCCCTCAACAAGTTGTTGCTGTTGACTGAGGCTGAGCGGCGCAATGGCGTGATCGCCATGTCGGCAGGCAATCACGCCCAAGGTGTGGCCTATCATGCGGCGCGCCTCGGTATTCCGGCCACCATTGTCATGCCTTTGGGTACGCCGTTCACCAAAGTAGAGCACACACGCAAACATGGTGCGCGGGTCGTGCTGCACGGGGAAAACCTGTCGGAGGCGACCACTTTTGCCTATCAGCTCAAGGATCGCGAAGGCCTGACCTTCGTCCATCCCTATGATGATGCCGACGTGATTTCAGGCCAAGGCACCATCGGCATCGAAATGCTGGAAGAGGCCCCCCAACTTGAAACCCTGATCGTGCCCATTGGCGGGGGCGGCCTGATCAGCGGCATCGCCGTGGCCGCGCGGGCCATGAAAAACGACATTGAAGTGGTGGGTGTGCAAACCCGCATGTTCCCCTCCATGCATGCAGAGCTTGCCGGGAAAGAACCCGGCCCCTTGTGTGGCGGGCAGACAATTGCTGAAGGCATCGCGGTCAAACAAGCTGGACGATTGGGCTTTGAAATCGTCAAGGAATTGGTGCGCGATGTCGTCCTGGTTGATGAGGATGATCTTGAGCAAGCCATCACATTGTTCTGCAACGTCGAAAAGACGGTCGCAGAGGGCGCAGGTGCTGCAGGTCTGGCGGCCCTTCTGGCCCATCCCCAGCGCTTTAGCGGCAAGAAAGTGGGCATTGTGCTGTGCGGTGGTAACATTGACTCCCGCTTATTGGCCTCGGTGCTGACCCGGGCGCTGGTGCGCGAAAAGCGGATCGTGAGCCTGCGGATCATTGGCGATGACCGGCCAGGTCTGTTGGCTGTGGTTTCCAAGGTGATTGGCGATCTGGGTGGCAATATTCTTGAGGTGGCCCACAACCGCTTGGCATTGGACGTCCCAGCCAAAGGGGCAGAGTTCGATATTCTGATGGAAACACGCGACTCGCGCCATACGCAAGAAATCATCGATGCGTTGGTTGCAGCAGGCTATCCACCCCGCACCATTTGACCCTTATCCTGATCGGAGTTGCCGCCATGGCTTTGCCCGTTCTCACCATTGGCAACAAGAATTATTCCAGCTGGTCGATGCGGCCATGGCTGGCTTTGTCCTGGGCCGGGATTGATTTTGAGGAAAGGATTGTGCCGCTCGGCCCGCGTGGTCTGGGACCCAATCCTGACATTCTGGCAGTGAGTCCATCAGGGACTGTGCCTGTGTTGGAATTGGAAGATGGCTTGCGCATCTGGGATTCGCTGTCGATCTGCGAATGGGCCCATGAGCGTGTCCCCGATGCCGGGCTTTGGCCACATGATGCGGGCTTGCGGGCACAGGCGCGCTCGGCGGTTTGTGAAATGCATGCGGGCTTTGCCGCTTTGCGTCAGGGCCTGCCGATGAATCTGAAGCGTGTGAAGACGGGCCATGTGTGGTCCGAGGCGGTGCAGTTCCAGGTCGCACGCATTGATGCACTTTTGTGTGGCTTGATGGATGCATCAGGTCAGCCGGGTGGGGCGTATGTGCTGGGGCAACGCTCCATTGTGGATGCTTTTTATGCCCCGGTTGCCACAAGGTTCCGCACCTATCAGGTGCCAGTTTCCAGCCGTTTGCAAGCCTGGTGCGAGACCATTTTTGCGGACCCGGACTTTGCGGCTTGGGATCAGGCGGCTCGCATGGAAAGTTGGACGATTGAGGAAACCGACATTGCTTAAGGCAGGCATGTGAAACCGCTGGCGGGAGGTGTGCGTATCACCACTATGATCCAACGTCGCACCCTGCTTTTATCCGCACCCTTCGCCTTTCTGGCCGCCTGTTCTCGCGCCGAGGCTGTCCCGACCGCCAACACGGATGCGGGGATTGCCTCATCTGCGGCGCTGACAGACTTGTTGCCGCGTGAGGGGGAAGCGGTCTGGTTTGGCTTTAAGGGCAGTGTCCGCACCAGTGATTTTGCCCGCGACCTCAAGCCCGCCTCCTTGACCCGCGCGCTTGTTCGTGTGGCCGCTGCGGGGGCAGTGCGGGCCACCACCCATGTGTTTGACCTCTTGCAGATTGAAGGACAGGCCGTCCGAGTGGGGCCATCGGTCACCACGCATTTGCGCTTTGTCGAGGAAGGTGCCGGTGGTCTATGGATGGAGCGCGAGGTCACACACCCAGGCCTGCCCAAGGGTGTGGAATCAGCCCGTCTCGCGGCTTCAGGTGCCCGGGTCATGCTGTTGAGTGGCGCTCAGATTTTCCTCCTCGAGGGCGGTCGCCGACAGGTGCCAGAGCTTTCAACAGCGCTGGCGGCTCAGTTCACCGACTGGCTTGCGGGTTTGAAAACCTAGCTTGCGCCTACATACCATCTGAAGACATGGCCGCGATTGCATCGGCGATGGCCACCGTCTGTTCGGCCATGTCGCGGTGGAGCAGTTCGGTCATTTTTCCGTCGACCTTCAACACGCCTTTGCCCGCATTGGCCGGGTCGTTGAAGGCGGCGATCACGGCCCGCGCATGGGCCACCTCGGCAGCATCGGGCGCAAACACGCGATTGCAAATCTCAATCTGGCTCGGATGGATCAGGGTTTTGCCATCAAAGCCAAACTCCACGCCCTGCCAGCAAATCGCCTCAAAGCCCTCGCTATTGGCAATGTCATTATAGACCCCATCAATGATGGCCAGATGATAGAGGCGGGCGGCGGTGACACTGGCGGCCAAGGCAAAATGGAAGGGCGCGCGGTCGGCGGTCTGGCGCGCGCGTGTCTCTTTGGCCAGATCATTTGTTCCCATCACAAAGCCCGCCAATCGGGTCGATGTGCTGGCCGCTGCGATCTGCGCGATCTCAAGAATGGCGCGTGGGGTCTCGATCATCGCCCATAAGCCCATCAGTGGGGCAGCGCCTAGGGCGTCCATCGCCTCGCTGGCAGTGCGCACCTCATCGGCAGACGAGATTTTCGGAAACAAGATGGCATCAGGTCCGGCATGGACGGCAGCTTCAAGGTCCGCCGCGCCCCAGGGAGAAGTCAGGCTATTGACGCGGATGATGACCTCGCGCTTGCCATAGCCACCCGCCTTGACGGCTTGGACGACGGCGTCGCGCGCCTCGCTCTTGGCATCAGGTGCAACAGCATCCTCCAGGTCGAGGATGACAGCATCTGCGGCCAGGCTCTTGGCCTTTTCCAATGCCTTGCTATTGGCACCGGGCATGTAAAGGACGCTTCGACGGGGACGGGCCTGAGCTGCGGTCATAATAAGCCTTTCGCGGTCTGATCTGGCTCTTCTAGCCACAGGCGGGCCGGTGGCGTAAAGGGTCTGGCATGTCTTTGCTGCTCATATTGGGATCACATGTTGCAGGAAGCCGGGTCGGGGGTACCTTGGCCAGTCTGACATTGGCCGTCAGTCCTTATCAGATCGATCCGGTCCATGTGCCGACCACACTTTTGGGCCGCCATCCCGGTTGGGGTCCACCCGGTGGCGGGCCGGTGCCGGCCGATGTGTTCGCGGGCATGCTGGAAGGCATTGCTGCCAACGGCCTTTTTGCTTTGGTCGATGCTGTGCTGACCGATTATTTGGCAAGCCCGGAACAGATTAGTGTGGCGGCCCGCGCCATCGATTCGGTCAAGGCCGCCAATCCGCGTGCGATTGTGTTGGTGGATCCAGTGATGGGTGATGCGCCAGGCGGCCTGTATGTTGCCCCCGATGTTGCCGAGGCGCTGATGACACATTTGGTGCCGCGCGCCGATTATCTTACGCCCAATTTGTGGGAGCTGGGATATCTGACCGGCACCTCGCCCCTTGGGCTTGATGCCATCGCGCAGGCTGCAGCCAGTCTGGGAAAACCCGGTCTTGTTTCATCGGTCATGGTGGACGATCAGATCGGTGGCCTGTTCGTGGACGGGGCAAGCCGTTGGCTGGCCACGCACCCGTGTTTGGATCATCCGCCAAAGGGGACTGGCGACCTGATGGCGACATTGTTTCTCGGCTATCTGCTGCAGGCAAGACCGGCCCCTGACGCCATGGCGGCGGCCTTGGCTGGGGTTTCTTATGTGGTGGCTTGTGCCCAGGCTTGGCGTGCTCCTGAACTGCCGATCATTGCAGCAGGACCTCAGGCTTGGACTGCAAAGCCTTTAGCCTTGACCCAGCTAAGCTGATCAGGCCAGATGGTGTGTATGACGGATCTGGTTTCCCCTTATGTCGCGCCGGGTTTTGAGCCGGTTCTGGATGCTTTCAACGCCAATTTTGCCGAAGGTCTCGAACTGGGGGCAGGCTTTTGCGCTATTCTGGACGGGGAAGTGGTGGTTGATCTGGTCGGTGGCCACATGGACAGGGCCAAGACCCGGCCTTGGACTCGCCAGACACTGGTACCGGTCTATTCGACCACCAAGCCGATCGCTGCCATGGTGATCGCCCGTTTGCAGGATCAAGGCTTGCTGGGATTTGATGATCCAATCGCTTGGCTGTGGCCTGAGTTTACCGCCCATGGCAAGACTGTGTCGATTGCGCAGGCTTTGTCGCATCAAGCCGGTGTGCCGGGCTTTGCCGAGCCGATTGATCCCGATCTGTGGCTGAACCCGCCCGCTCTGGCCGAGGCTTTGGCCGCTCTGGCTCCGCTTTGGCAACCGGGCACGGCCAGCGGCTATCACCCGCTGACTTATGGCTATATTGCCGGTGAATTGGCCCAGCGCGCCCATGGCACCAGTCTTGGCACGCAATTGCGCAAAGACATTTGTGGGCCACTCGATATCGACTTCTGGATCGGTCTGCCCGAAGCCCATCATGATCGTTGTGCCGAGATGAGCCGACCCAAAGCGATGCCGGAACTCGGGCCGGTGTCAGAAGCCCGCAGAATTGCTTTCCTCACGCCATGGTCCTCGCCCAATCGCGGCGGGGCAGTGTGGCGAAGCGTGGAAATCCCCTCCGCCAATGGTCACGGCACAGCCCGTTCGGTTGCCACTTTATATGGCGTGTTTGCCAATAATGGCCGGATTGGCTCGCACGAGATCATCTCGCCTGAGACGATGACGGCCTTTACCCAAGAGCGTATCCGCACTGTCGATCTGGTTCTGCCTTATGAGATTGCGTGGGCAGCTGGGGTCATGCGCAATTCCAATCTGCGTTATGGACCAAATCCTGACACTTTGGGCCATTCGGGCTGGGGTGGGTCGGGCGGTTTTGGCGATCCGTCACGACGTTTGTCGGCGGCCTATGTCATGAACAAGCAAACACCGGCATTGTTGGGGGATGAACGTGCCGGCCGTCTGATCCAGGCGCTCTATGCCTGTGTCGACCGGGCTTAGGAGAATGTCCCAAGGCTGATCAAGCGCGCCTCGGCATCCATGCGGGCTTGCGGGTCGCCAACATGCAGCCAAGGCCCATCAAGCGCCAAACCAAAGAGCCGCCCCTGTGGCCCCCATTCATCAAACCAGGTTCGGGCCAAAGATCGCTTGACTTCAGGCTTGCCGATGAATTTGTCCCGCGTTGTGATCTGTACACCAGCATAGGCAAATGGGGCGGCCACAGCCTCGCCTCGGCGTGTCAGCCGCCCATCCCCATCCATGAAAAAGTCACCGGGTCCATCAAACCCAAGGGCCTGATCCAGCCGGGCCAGCAGCAACAGCCCATCCATGCGTGCGGGATCAAAGGCAGCGGCCATACGTTCAATCACGTGGCCCTCCACCCAGATTGCATCGGTATTGCACGTCAGAAGCGGGCCATCGGGGAAATGACCCAGCGCATGGATAAGACCGCCCTCGGTTTCGAGGGGCTCTGGCAGATCATCTTCGCGCGAGAGGATGATTGTGGGAGCCTTTTGTGTGCGGCTGGCCAGATGGGCGACCAGTTTGTCGGCAAAGTGAAAGCCGTTGACAACAGCTGTTTCCACGCCGGCTTTTGCCAAACGGTCCAGCATGTAATCAATCAGGCAGCGACCATTGACCTCAACCAGTGCCTTGGGGCGATCATCGGTCAAGGGCCGCATGCGGGTCCCCAGACCGGCGGCAAATACCATGGCGTGGCTTGGCACCTGCACCATTAGCCGGTGGCCCGATCAAAGGCATCCAGAGGAACATGGGCCTTAACCCAGGCCCGCAAATCCTTCAGGCGGGGATGGTCCAGCACCCGAGCCAAATGCCCCGCCTCGCGCGGCATGAATTGGCGATAGCGTTGCTTGCCGTCTCGACCGACAAGGCGAGAGAAAATCCCCAGAATGCGCAGCGCATTGATCGCCCCCTGGATGGCAAGTTCTTCCTCAAAGGCCGCGCGCTCTGCCCCGATGGCATCCAGATACGCACTGATTGCCGCCTCATGGGCCTCAGGGCTCACATCACGGCGGGCATCATGCAACAGCATGGCAAAGTCCCAAGCCCGGTAGCCATGCACGGCGTCTTGAAAATCAAGCAGGCCAACCCGCCCGATCCCGGCCCGCTCTGGCAGCCATAGGATGTTCTCGGCATGATAGTCGCGCAAGGTGAAGGCGCGGTGATGGCCTAAAATCTCTTGGATCAGGCTGTCACGAATATCGTCCCAGTCTGCCCGTGCACTGGCTGAGAAGCCATCTTGGTCCAAGAACCGCGGTGTCCACTCCACAAATAGATTGGCATTCTCGCGCAACGCAATGCGGTCAAAATCCAGAATTGGCCAGGGTCCAAGTGGGGAGGGTAATTCTGAAGGGACTGGGATCTGATGCAGGGCAGCCAGCACTTGGCCGGCCACGCGATATAGGCCAACTTCATCGGCGCGATTCTCGCCAATCACCCGGGCAAACAAATCATCGCCCAAGTCTTCCACCACAGCTACGCCAATTCTGGCATCTTCAGCCAGAATCGCGGGGGCGGAAAATCCGTGCGCCCGCAGATGGGCCGATACCGCGACAAATGCCTCCACGCGCGAGGCCGCCAGCCGAGACAAAGCATTCCAGCCAAGCGCGTGCCGCGTTGCTTCATCGGCATGCGGCGGGCAGGGGCCATCTTCATTGCCCGGCGGGGCCTTCATCAGAATGGCGGTGCGCCCATCCAGATGCAGCCGTTCATAGGAACGGGTTGAGGCGTCCTGCTCAAACTTCTGACGACGCGCCGTGCCAAAGCCCGAGGCGGACAGCACAGTGTCAATCGCGGCCTCGAAAGCCGATGCTCCGGACAAGGAGGGTTCACACATCATGCAGGCGGCTTTTCCAGTTAGAACGCGGTACAGCGGAGAGATGCGCGCGGCGATGATCCCCTATGAAGGTGATGTCAATATCCAGCCGCATGGGTGGCAGAAGATCTCCGGCTTTGTCAGGCCATTCGACCAAGCTGATTGTCTCGTCCAACTCCTCCCAACCCAATTCCCAAACCTCGTCGGGGGCTTCAAGGCGGTAGAGATCAAAGTGCAGAATTTCGCCGATGTCGGGCCAGATCGCAGGATCGGGCTGATAGCGCTGGACCAAGGTAAAGGTGGGGCTGGGGACTTCGACGTCCGCCCCCATCACGCTCTGGATCAGGCCACGGGCAAGGCTTGTTTTGCCCGCTCCCAGGTCGCCACGCAGCGCCAGACAATCACCCGGACGCAGGACTTTGGCCAGACGCGCACCCAAGGCACGTGTCTCGCCATCATGGCTTAAGCCGATGGATTTGATGAGCTCACCCATAGATCTGGCCTTAAAAGAGGATGGGCGCGGGGTCAAAACGCGTCGCTGCTGAAATCTTGCCAATCCCACCCCTGTGTGAGGGCGCTATCCTATGCCCGCCGGCTTGGGTTAGGAGGAATGCCAAGATGTTTCTGTTTGCCATGCTCTTGATGCCGGCTCCGCCCGTCGCGGAAGCCGGGACCACTGACTTCCCGGCCGAGGTGGTGGTGGTGCGCGCTGAACGCCTCCCGCCCGACCGCGCGATGCCAGCCCAGATCGTGCTGCAGGCATCCGATCTGCAGGCAGGTGGCGGCCAAAGATTGGATGAAGTTTTTCGCGACCTGCCCGGCGTTGGTCTGTTTCGCCGAACAGCCAGCCCTGTTGCAAATGCCACCATTCAAGGACTGTCCTTACGGCCGATTGCCCCCAATGGCGCAGGTCGCGCGCTCATCAGTCTCGATGGCGTGCCGCAAAATGATCCATTCGGCAGTTGGGTATTCTGGGTTCGCCATGACCCGCTGTTCTTGGACCGAGTGGATGTGCGCCGTGGTGCTGCAGGGGCAGGCTTTGGTCCTTTGGCCCTCACCGGGACTTTGGATCTCTATGAAGGGCGCGGCGGTCCGACGCGGGTGCGGCTTAGCGGTGGGGGGCAAGGTGCGGCACAGATTGCGGCGCGAACGGGCCTGCGAATCGGCCCCGCCGAGGTGACGATGATGGCCTCCCATGAGGTGGGCGACGGCCTCATTCCCGTTCAACCGAGCCAACGCGGGGCCATTGACCGACCTGTCGATCTGTCGGCAACCACATGGACGCTGGTAGGCGAGATGCCTGCTGAGGCAGGATTGTGGTCCTGGCGGCTATCAGGTTTTGAGGAAGTCAAGGGGGCTGGCACAGTGGGTGCAGCCAGCCGCGCGGAGGGCTTTGATATCAGCGCAGCGCGCAGCTTTGCCGGTGATTGGGGTCGTGGCCGCATCATCGTGTTTTCCCAAGACCGCGACTTTGCCAATCAGACCGTATCGGTCAGCCCCGATCGGGCCAGCGTGGTCCCGGCCTTGGATCAGTTTGAAACCCCGGCCTCGGCATTGGGGGGATCTGTCGTCTTGGGCCTTGATCTGGCCGGGCGGGCGCAGCGCTGGACCCTCGACTGGCGGCGCAGCGAGGGTGAGACACGGGAGCTGTTTCGCTTCCAAAGCGGTGCTTTCACCCGGTTACGCGTCGCCGGGGGACAGCAAGACCTGATCGGTGTGGGTCTGGATGTGCCGCGCCTGTTGCGCACCCCGGACGGGGCGATTGGATTGGATGCCAGTGTGCGCCTCGATCATTGGGCCAATCGCGATGCCATGCGCCTTGAAACCGATCGGGTCACGGGTCTTGTCACCTTGGCCGAACGCCCATCCGCCCGAGATGGTCAGGTATGGACAGGGCGGCTATCAGCTTACGGGCGCGACGGATGGGTTCGGTTGAGCCTTTATCGCACGTTCCGCCCGCCCAGCCTCAATGAGTTGCATCGCCCGTTCCGCGTCGGCAATGATGTGACCGAAGCCAATGCTGATCTGGTGCCGGAAGTTTTGGATGGGCTGGATCTTGATGTGCGCCACCAATGGCAGTCTGCCGTGTGGCCTTTGCCTGGGCGCGTGTCGGCGGACCTTAGCCTCTATCTCAACCGGCTGTCCGATCCGATCACCAATGTAACGATCGGGACGGGGCCAGGGCTTCTGCCACGGGTCGGCTTCTTGCCAGCGGGTGGCACGTTGCGCCAGCGCCAAAATGCCGGACGCATCGACGCGGCGGGTTTAGAAGCCGGTCTCAATTGGGTCGGTGATGGCCCGGCAAGCCCGCGCCTTGAAGCCCGTATCAGCCTGGTGGACAGTCAGGTTAAGGGCGGGGCCAAACTGCCTGCCCTGACCGGTCTGCGCCCATCCCAATCCGCGCCATGGTCAAGCTATTTGGGTCTTGAGATTTCCCCCGTGCGTGATGTGCGTCTAGGCCTTGGCGTGCGCGGGGAAGGCCCCCGGTTTGAAGATGACCTCAACACGCGCAAGCTCAAGTCCTTTCAGGCTCTCGACGCGCGCCTGACGTGGAATTTGAAACCGGATGTCGAGCTTTCCGTGCGTGGCGAAAACCTGACGCGCAGCCTGATTGCCACCACTGTCACAGGTGCGGGGATTATCTCGGCCACCGATGAACCGATCTGGCGCATCAGCGTGACGATCACGCGATAAGGGTCGCTTTGACTTCATCGACAATGCGATTGTCGATATGGCCCAGCCCGTCGATCTCGCAGCGGACCCGGTCGCCTGCAAACAGAAAGCGCGGCGGTGTGCGGGCAATCCCAACGCCAGCGGGTGTGCCGGTGAAAATGATGTCGCCGGGCAAGAGGGTAAAGGCGGTGCTGAGGTGATGGATCATCTCGGGCACTTTGAAGATCAAATCCGCCACGCAGCCATCCTGCATCAATTGATCATTGACAAAGCAGCGCAGCCGCAGGGCGTCCAGATTGTCAATCTCGTCGGGGGTCACAAGATAGGGGCCGAACGGGGCATGGGTGTCAAAGCCCTTGCCCATGATCATCGTGGGTGTGGCGCGTTGCCAGTCGCGCACCGAATAATCACAGCCCACACAATAGCCCGCGATCACGTCTCCGGCCCGCTCAACCGGGACATGCCGCGCTTTGGCCCCGATCACCACGACAAGCTCAACCTCGAAGTCGAGCTTGTCAGACACCACAGGCTTTTCCACATCGCCATAGGGGGCGTTGACCGCCGTCATCTGCTTCATAAACCACGTCTGGATCGCCGGTGGCTCCCGGCCAGTTTCTGCGGCATGGTCGGCGTAATTAAGGCCAATGCCGAAGATGCGGGGGGGCTGAGGCACGGGGGCGAGAAACTGGATATCCTGCAGGGGGACTTCTTCGGACACGGCGCGTCCTTCTGCTGGCCCGCGCAAGGCCGATACCACGCCCAGCCCGTCCGCCGGGGCTGCCAAAAGTTGCGCCACCTTGCCTTCGATTTGCGCGATGCGCTGAACGTCCTTGTACAAAATCGTGGCAAGTTTCATGCGCTTATTATCCTTTCACGGATCAGACTCTGTCGTGTTGGCCAATATTGTGACGATTTGGTCACAGCACGGCATTGTGACCTGAATTTGCAGTATTTCACCCTCGACCCCTACGTCAACCATGCGTATGGTCCGCCCATCATTATGCCGCCAAGTGTCAATTTTGGGCCTTGGCGGCGCAAGCTGGGTCCGACTGGGTCTGGAAACAACGAAGATACTTCTCTGGGAGAGAAAGATGAAGATGAACCGCCTCGGTTATCGCGGCCTGCTTTTGGCAGCATGTGCAACCTCCATTTATGCCGCACCCGCCTTTGCACAGCAGCAAGCACCTGCTGCGGCTGAAGAGCAACCAGTTGAAGAAGTGATTGTGACGGCAACCCGTCGTGAGACCGCGCTGCAAAGCGTGGCCGTTGCGGTGACCGCGATCGGTGCTGAAGCAATCCAATCGGCTGGCGTGAAGGACATTCGCGACCTGACCCAATTGGCCCCATCACTGCAGGTGCCTGTGTCGGAAAACTCTGGTTCGGTGACGGCCCGTATTCGCGGCGTAGGGACCCAAGGGTCGAACCCCGGCCTTGAATCCTCGGTCGGTGTGGTGATTGACGGCGTATTCCGTGCACGTAACAGCGTCGCATTCGGCGATCTGGGTGAAATCCGCGCCATCGAAGTGTTGCGTGGCCCTCAAGGTACGTTGTTCGGCCGCAACACCTCGGCGGGCCTGATCAATGTCACCACCAAGAAGCCTAGCTTCGAATTTGGCACCTCGGGTGATGCGACCTTTGGCAATTATGGCCTGGGTGGGATTGGTTTGGGCATCACTGGTCCGCTGATTGAAGACAAGCTGGCGGGCCGTCTCTATGTTACGGCCCGTGCCCGTGACGGCTATATGAATGTCAATAATGGCACGGCGCGGACTGAGTCCAATGACACCAATTATTACGCAGTCCGCGGGCAATTGCTCTACACCCCCAGCGAGACCTTTGATGCGCGTCTGATCGTCGATGTTGCTTCACGCGCAGAAGCCTGCTGCGCCGCCGCAGTTTGGTTGCGTGATGTCCGGGTGCCTTCCACCACCGACATCATCAACAAGATCTCGCCCAATGGCCTGCAAACCAGCCGCAATCTGAATAGCTATCTGGCCAGCGCCAACCGCACCTATGATCAGGACATTGATGATCAAGGTTTCAGCTTGGAAGCCAACTGGGATGTCGGCTTCGGCAAGCTCACCTCCATCACTGCCAAGCGCAATTGGAAGCGCGTGGCCGGGGCGGATTCTGATTATACCGGTGCCGACATTCTTTACAGCTTGAAGTCCGAAGGGGCCGGGGCTGAGTTCGATACCTTCAGCCAGGAATTCCGTTATGCTGGCACAGTCGGCAAGCTCGACTGGCTGGTTGGCACCATCTATGCCAAGGAAACCCTCAACAACCATGTGCGGTTCCGCACGGGCAATGATTACCAAGCCTATATTGGTGCCTTGCTCGGCCCCGCATTGGCTTTGGCCAGCCCATCGTTGGCGGTCAACCCGCTGAACCCTGCTGTCACCAACACCCAATTGGCTGGTGTGGTGTCGACCTGGCAATCGATTCTGGGCGTGACCCCGGCCAATATCGGCACACTTGCTGGCGGCGGTGGTCAGTTTGACGACTATGTCCAAGAGTCAGAATCATTGGCCCTGTTCACCCACAACATCTACCAGTTCAACGATGATTTCAGCGTTACGTTGGGTCTGCGTTATACCTCGGAAGACAAGAATTTCCGGGCCAGCTATCGCACCTTGGGCAACACTGGCTGTACTGCCATTGAAAATCGCTTAGGGCTGGATGCAGCCCGTAATGCGGGTGCTCTGGCTGGTGTGGTTGGTGCGATCTGCGCACCTTGGATGCGCTCTGCCCTTGATGGCATGGACCATCGTCAAAAGAAGTCTGAGAACGAATGGTCAGGCATTGTGTCGGCGGCATATCGTTTTGCCCCGAACATCAATTCCTACGTGTCCTATTCGCGTGGCTATAAGGCCGGTGGTTTCAACCTCGACCGCGCCTTCTCGGACCTCCAGAACAATCTGGTCACCTCCATCGTGTCGCCTGGTGTTGGCAACCGCACCGTGCGTCAGCCCGACACCTCATTCGCAGCAGAGACCGTCGATGCTTATGAAGTCGGCCTGAAGACCCAGTGGTTCAACCGTGCGTTGACTGCTAACTTCGCCGCCTATCACCAGACCTTCGAAAACTTCCAGCTCAACACCTTCACCGGCATCTCCTTCGTCGTGACGGCGGTTCCTGAAGTGGTGTCGCAAGGGGTGGAGTTCGACTACGTGCTGCGTACCCCAGTTGATGGTCTGACTCTCACGGGTGGTGCCGCCTATTCGTTGACGGAGTATACGAAGAATTTGGGTGCGGCTTCGCAGCCCAGCACATTCCTCGGTCAGAACCCGAACTTGTATTTGTTGCCCGGTGCCCAGCTGACCAGCTCGCCGGTGTGGACCTATGGCTCGGCCCTCAATTATGAGCGCTCGGTCCTGTCCGACAAGGCTTTGTTCAAGGCCTATGCCGACTTCCGCACCATCACCGACACCATTACCGGCTCGAACCTCGACCCACGTAAAACCCAACCTGGCTACACGTTGTTCAACGCCCGTCTGGCTTTGAGCACGGCGGATGAGCGTTGGACTGTTGAATTGTGGGGTCGCAACCTGACCGATGAGCGTTATGCACAGATCACCTTCGACGCGCCATTGCAGGGTGATGCGCCAGCGCTGACCAATCAGCCTGCCGTGGGCGGCTTTGCGCCACGCCCAATCAACAGCCAGATCAATGCGTTTGTGGGTGAACCCCGCACCTATGGTCTGACCCTGCGGTGGAGCTACTAAGCTTTCACCTGAAGCTCTTTAGGCGGAGGGGGCGCGGCGCAAGCTGCGCCCCTTTTTCATATTGGCCTGTCCGACTGATCCATGGGCTTGGTAAAATCGCACGCTGGCGAAACCAGCCAGCGTTGACTTGCGTATAGGTCCTCATGACACACGCCTTTCATCGCCCCGTTTCGATCGCTGTCACTTTGGTTAGTCTGGCTCTGCTGACAGCCTGTGGAACTCAATCACGCGCCCAAGCGGACGGGCCAAAACCTGCACCCGCACCTACACCCGCATCAGCGTCAGCGCCCGCTGCGGCAAATCTTGCGACAGCCATCTTTGCTGGTGGGTGCTTCTGGTGCATGGAAAAGCCATTCGATCAAATCCCCGGCGTGGTGGCGACCACCTCAGGCTATACGGGTGGCACGTTGGCCAATCCCACGTATCAGCAAGTCGGGCGCGGCGGCACGGGTCATTTTGAGGCAGTCAAAGTCACGTATGACCCTACGAAAGTGACCTATCAGCAGCTCTTGGACACATATTGGCTGCAGGTCGACCCGTTTGATGCGTCCGGCCAATTCTGTGACAAGGGTGAAACCTATCGTCCGGCGATTTTTGTGGCGACCAGCCAAGAACAAGCCGCCGCAGAAGCCTCCAAGCAAAAGGTATTTGCCCGCTTCCAGCAACCAATTGCTGTCCAAATCCTGCCGGCAAAGCCCTTCTATGATGCGGAGGACTATCATCAGGATTATTATCAGAAAAATCCGCTTCGCTACGCCTATTATCGCAATGGCTGCGGTCGGGATGCCCGTTTGCGCGCCGTCTGGGGGCAGTAATGGCGCAAACATGCGGCATTTTGTGGCAAATGCTGCGCACGGCATTTACAAACCCGGCAGCAACAGGCTAACGTAAGGGCAAGTCGGGTCTTTGGCTCGGCTTTGGTGTCCGGAATGGTTCGTTGCGCTCTTCGTGAGCGCGGAATTGGACCGGCGCTCCCTGAGCATCGCCTTGCGGTGGAGCCTTTGGCTCCACCGCTTTTTCTTTTGGGTTGTGGGGGAGCCTTTGGCTCCACCGCTTTTTCTTTTTTAATTCCGGGGGAGCCTTTGGCTCGACCGTTTATTCGTTTGGTGTTCGAGAGCCTTTAGCCATTAAGGTCATTCTTCTAGGCTTTAGGGAAAGAAAATGGATTGGGACTGATTCCTCCTAACACCTGCCTTGGCTGTTTCGAGGCCACCCGATTACCTTCGGTTCTGCTCAAACCGTTAACAATGTGTAACATTGTTGCCACTGTGCGAACGGCTTGGCACAAAGATGTGGCACGCCAACTGCCCAGACCGCCTGCTGTCATATAAGTGTCACATAAACGTCGCAGAGGCGTAGCTCAGGCGGGCTAGACGGCCCACTCACAGCGCAGCCTCCCAATGCAAATGCGCACGAAAATGATTTTCACAAGGGGTTACTTATGTCTCACGTTAAGCGCTTGTCTTCTGGCGTTGCGCTCGCCGCCTTATCCCTCAGCTTGTTTGGCTGGAGTGGCGCTGCTTTCGCACAGTCCACCGGCTCGCAACAGGCCGAATCCGAACTCGTCATCGTGACGGCCCAGCGTAACCGCACCACGGCTGGCCTGATCGAAAACGAAAAGACCCCGAAGACTCGCTCGACCATTACGGCTGAATATATCGCAACCCAGCCAACCGGTCAGACCGTAATCCAAAGTTTGAACCTGGTTCCAGGCCTTAACTTCACCAACTCGGATGCTTATGGTTCGTCGGGTGGTAACGTTCGTCTGCGTGGCTTTGACGGTAACCGCATCTCGCTGACCGTTGACGGGATTCCGCTGAACGACACCGGCAACTACGCCATCTTCACCAACCAGCAGCTCGATGGTGAATATATCAGCCGCACGACCGTCAACACCGGCACGACCGACGTTGACAGCCCGTCTGCTTCGGCCACCGGTGGTACCATCAATCTGCGCATGCGCCGCCCCGATGACACCCGCGCTTTCCGGGCCACATTGTCGGCTGGTTCGTCTTCCTATGGCCGCGGCCTGTTGATCTATGATACTGGTAAGTTCGGTCCCTGGGACACGACAGCCTTTATCGGCGGTTCCTATCAGCAATATTCGAAGTTTAAGGGACCCGGCGAACTGGAGAAGCAGCAATATAATGCTCGCATCTTCCAAAAGCTGAATGACACCGACTTCGTCAGCCTGTCGTTCCACTACAATGAAAACCGCAACGCTTTCTACCGCAATGGTAGCTTGGCGCAGTGGGCTTTCTATGGTCCTAAGTTTGACAACCTCGCCTCCTGTACCCGGGTTGCCGGTGTTGCTGGGACTGCTCAGAACGAGGGCTCGACCACAGTCGCCAGCGATCCCAACTTCCTTTCATCGGCTGACAATCCAGCCAATGCCAGCAGCTGCACCAACTTCTTTGGTCTGCGGATCAATCCTTCCAACACGGGCAATATTCGCGGTAGCTCCAGCTTCCAGCTGATGCCAAATCTGCGTCTGACCGTTGACCCCACGTATCAGTATGTGTTGGCCAATGGTGGCGGCACCACGGTGGTCAGCGAAACCGACCGTCGTCTGCGTGGCCCAGGTGCAACCCCCACCGCAGCCGGTGTTGACCTCAATGGCGACGGTGATGTGCTCGACAGCGTGCGTCTGTACACCCCGAACAACACCAACACCAATCGTGTTGGCGTCAACGCGTCCTTGATCTGGGACATTAATGACAATAGCCGCCTGCGTGTTGCGTATACGTTTGACTATGGCCGTCACCGTCAGACCGGCGAATTCACCCGCTTGTCAGCTAATGGCAACCCGCTGAACGTGTTCGGCGGCCGCGAAGGCCCGAAAGTATTTGGCGCTGACGGCAGCTTCTTGCGCGGCCGTGATCGCTTCTCGATCGCCCAGCTCAACCAGATCGCTATCGACTATAATGGTCTGTTCTTTGAAGATAAGCTGCGGGTGAATATTGGCGTCCGCGCCCCGTTCTTCGAGCGTCAGCTCGATCAGCGCTGCTACAGCCAAAACGGGACCTCGAACGTGCTGTGCACGACCGAAACCCCCAACGCCACTTTGGCAAACCGGAATGTGACCTTCGCGTCGACCGGTTCGACCCAATATATCGCGCCCTACAAGGCGACCCGCAAATATGACGCGGTTCTGCCGAACATCAGCGCGAGCTATGAGTTCCTGCCAAACAATTCGGTCTATGCCAGCTATGCAGAAGGCTTCTCGGCCCCTCGGACCGACAACCTCTACACCCCGCTGCGCTTCGTGACCGGGGCAATCCTGCTCAACAATGCCGTGCCAGAAACCACGCAAAGCTTCGACATTGGCTATCGTTATCAGGGTCAAAACCTGACAACGTCGGTTGCCCTCTGGAACACCAAGTATGACAACCGCATTGTGACGGCCTTCGACGATACCCTCGGGATCAACGTCGACCGCAACGTGGGTTCGGTGGATCTGCAGGGTCTCGATCTGGAACTGGGCTGGCGCGTGAGCAAGAACTTCACCGCTTATGCTTCGGCTTCGTTCAATGACAGTGAGCTGAAGAACAATGTGCCGCTGTCGGCTACCACCGCCCTGCCAACCGCTGGCAAGAAACTGGTGGAAACCCCGGATTCGACCTACGCCCTTCGCTTGCAATATGAAATCGATGGTTTGACCCTCGGCTTGCAGGGCAAGCAAGTGAGCGAGCGGTTCTCGACCGACGTCAACGACGAAGCAGCTCCTGCTTATGTCGTGGTTGACCTTGACGCCAGCTATGACTTCGAAAAGCTCGGCGCGAAGAACACGGTGTTGCAGCTCAACATCATCAACCTGTTTGATGAAGGCTATTATGGCAACATCAGCTCGACCAACAACGCTTTGGCCATCGCCAATGTGTCGACGGTAACTGGCACCACGGTCGCCCGCTCGGGCAGTGCGCCAAGCTACTCGCTCGGTGCACCGCGCACGGTTCAGGTCACTCTGCGGACCAAGTTCTAAATCACGATGGTCACGCTGTGACATCTGCGGGGCGGTCCTTTCGGGCCGCCCCGTTTGCGTTTAGGGAAGGTATTCAGAGGCTTGGGCAGTCTGACTGTCTGATTTCAGCAAAGGTGCACGTCTATGCAATTCGATCCAAAGCGACGCCTGTTTCTCAATGCCTGGGCCATGGGTGCCGCAGCAGCATCCATGACCAGCCCGTGGCGGGGTTCTGCAATGGCGCAAACCCCGAAGTTTCTGTCCGATCCCTTCACCATGGGCGTCGCGTCAGGTGACCCGAACCAGGATGGCTTTGTCTTGTGGACACGTTTGGCTCCTGAACCATTGGACCCGGACTACCGAATTGACGGCTTGGTCGATGTCCAATGTGAAATTGCTGAGGATGAGGCTTTCACCAAGATTGTTCGGCGCGAATTTGCTGTTGCACGGCCTGACAATGCCCACAGCGTACATGTTGAAGTGGGCGGTCTGAAGCCGAACCGGCCTTACTTTTATCGCTTCCGGGTCGGGCTCGCGGTCTCGCCAATTGGGCGGACCCGGACCACGCCAGAATTTGGCGCGCCTTTGGATAAGCTGCGCTTTGCGTGGCATTCCTGCGCCCATTATGAGCAGGGCCTGTTTACCGCTTATGGCGATCTGGCGCGGCAGAATCCCGACGTTATCTTGTCGCTGGGGGATTATATTTATGAGGTCTCCTACGGGGCAGCGGTGCGCCGCATGCCAGTGGAAGATGCCTTCAGCCTAAGCGATTATCGCCTGATCCACGCAGCCCATAAGCTTGATGCCGATCTACAGGCTGCCCACGCCGTCGCACCTTGGCTTTACATCTGGGACGATCATGAGGTTGCCAATGATTATCAGGGCGACTTTGGCAAGGTCCTACCGGGCCAAGATCCTGATCGCGATTTCCCGGTTCGGAAGTTTAATGCCTACAAAGCCTTTTTCGAGGCCAATCCGATGCGGGCCCGGTCGCGGTTTGATGCGATCAATCGGATGCGGATTTATGGCCAGAGTGGCTGGGGCGACTTGTTGGACTTCACCTTGCTCGACACGCGCCAATATCGTTCCAAGGGTGCGTGTTTGAGCCCCGGTCGACGTGAAGCCGAAAGCGTCAGCCGCGCGACCTGTGCCGAATTGCAAGATCCCTCGCGCACCATTTTAGGCGCGCGCCAAGAGCGCTTTATCTCAGAAAACTTTATGCGCGCGCCCTTCAAATGGTCCGTCTTGGTGCAGCCAACCTTGTTCTCGACCCTGTTCCAAAAGAACGCACAGGGCGATCCAATTGCTTATACAGACGGGTGGAGCGGGTTTGAGCCTGCCCGCCAAAAAATCATCGACATTATGGCACGCCGGCGACGTGAGGTGTCGTCCATTGTGATCGGTGGGGATATGCATGGCTTCTGGGCCAGCGATGTGAAGCAGGATTACAATCGTCCTGAAAGCGACACAGTGGCGGTTGAGTTCGTTGGTGGATCAATCACCTCCATGTCCTTCAATTATGATCGCTGGAACCGGCTATTCCCGGACAACCCGCATCTGAAGTGGCAGGATGACCGCGTGCGCGGCTATGGGCTCGTCGATGTGACCCCACAGTCCATGGATGTGCGCTTGATGAGCACCAAGACAACTTGGCAGCGCAATCAGGCGTTCAGCCCGCTCAAGCGCTATGTGGTTGAGCGCGGCAAACCTGTGCTGAACGAGGCTTGATACCTGCAGTCCCCCATCTTGTGGACGATAACAGCGGGGGCCATGTGAGCAGCCCCGCCCATTGTGCCTGAGGAGCCTTGAGTTGACCGATCTGACCATTCCGGCCGAATGGGCCCCGCACAAGGCAATCTGGACATGTTGGCCCTCCGCGGCCGATCTATGGCAAGAAGACCTTGAACCCGCCCGTGCCGAAGTTGCCGCCATGGTGCGGGCTTTGATCGCAACCACGCCCGAAGGCGGGCGAGGGGATGTGGTGCATGTTCTGGCCTGCGGTGCGGAAGCCCTCGCCAACGCCCGCGCTGCCTTGCCGAAGGCGGTCAATGTGCACGACATCGCCTTTGGCGACATCTGGCTACGTGATACCGGCCCCATCTTTGCCCGGCGTGGCGACCAGATTGTCGCCTTGCGCTTTGGCTTTAATGGCTGGGGTGGCAAATATGACTTGGCCCATGATGACAGTGTGGGCGACGGGGTGGCAAGGGCAGCTGGTGTTTCGACCGTCAGGGCCCCGTTTATCCTCGAAGGTGGCGCTGTCGACCATGATGGAGACGGCACGGTGCTGACGACGCGCCAATGCTTGCTTAATCCCAATCGCAATCCGGGCTGGGATGAAGCCACCGCCGAAGCCTTTCTCAAACGGGCCTTGGGTGCGCGCAAGATATTGTGGCTTGGCGACGGTCTGGCCAATGATCATACAGACGGCCATGTTGACAATATCGCCCGCTTCATCGGGCCGGGGCGGGTTGTCTGTATGGAACCCTTTGGCGAAGATGACCCCAATCAGGCTGTGCTGGACCAAATTGCTGCTGATCTAGCAGCCATGCGCGACGCACAAGGTCGGGTACTCGATGTGGTTCGTATTCCATCGCCTGGACGTGTGCTGGACGAGGATGGAGAAGTGATTCCCGCCTCGCACCTCAATTTCATTATCGGCAACGCCAGCGTGGTGATGCCTCATTATGGTACCGCGTCAGCCGATGCGGCTCTGCGCGCCCTCGCGGCTGCTTTTCCGGGTCGGCGGGTCGTCGGCATACAAAGTAACGCCATTCTGACCGGTGGCGGCAGTTTCCATTGCATCACCCAGCAGGAGCCAGCCTGAAATGGCCCGAATTGTCACACTTGCAGCACTTCAAACCCATTATGGGCTTGATCTCCAAGACAATATTGACCGCACCATCGGCTTGATCCGGCAGGCAGCGGCGCAAGGCGCGCAAATCATTTTGCCGTCTGAGCTGTTCCAAGGACCCTATTTTTGCACCACGCAGGATGAACGCTGGTTCGCGACCGCCTATCCAGCCCTAAGCCATCCCTGCGTCACCCAGTTGCAACCACTGGCTGCTGAATTGGGCGTGGTTATCCCTGTGTCGATTTATGAGCGTGATGGCCCCCGCTATTACAATAGTGTGGTCATCCTTGATGCAGATGGGACCGTGCTGGGGACTTATCGCAAGAGTCATATTCCTGATGGTCCTGGCTATCAGGAGAAATATTATTTCCGTCCTGGCGACAGCGGTTTCAAAGTGTGGGACACGCGCTATGCCCGCATCGGCGTCGGGATATGCTGGGACCAATGGTATCCAGAAGCCGCCCGCGCCATGGCCCTTTTGGGTGCTGAGGTCTTGCTATATCCGACGGCGATCGGTTCAGAGCCCCATGATGGTAGCCTCGACA
Source organism: Candidatus Phycosocius bacilliformis (assembly GCF_003112735.1). Classification (GTDB taxonomy): domain Bacteria; phylum Pseudomonadota; class Alphaproteobacteria; order Caulobacterales; family Aquidulcibacteraceae; genus Aquidulcibacter; species Aquidulcibacter bacilliformis. The sequence goes on along the minus strand of NZ_BFBR01000004.1, from coordinate 72,272 downwards.
CCCGTGACCCCTGGCGCCGCGCAATGCAGGGCCATGCTGTCAGCAATGTCATCCCTGTGGTGGCGGCCAATCGGATTGGAACCGAACAAGGCCTTGGTGCGGATCAGCACTTCTATGGCTCTTCATTCATCGCCGATCATCGCGGAGATTTGATCGCAGATCTCCCGCGCGAGGGCGAAGGGATCGCACTTGGGCAGGTTGATCTGACATTTCTGGACCGCCATCGGGCCGCTTGGGGCTTTTTCAGGGACCGTAGACCCGATCTTTATCCACAGGACTGAGGGAAATTTCGCCCTTCTGGTTATAAAACTGTAACAAAACCAGACTCAATCCTTAACAACGGCATCTTCTACAGACATTTCTTGCCTCGCAGCGGCAATTTAGCGCATAGCCCCCTTCCACAAATGACAAAGGGCGGCTAGGACTCCCGATGAGCCCGTTCGTTACAAAAAGATTAACGGCGGGACTGATTTTTGAGGATACACAAAACCATGTTTGCTCTTCTGCAAGCCGCCGGTGCTGCTGACACCGCTGCCACCCCTGCTGCTGACGCAACTGTTGCTGCTGCTGCTGAAACCACCAATGCTGTTGTTGAGTCAGTGAACGCTGTCGCTGCGGCTGCCCCTGCTGCCCCAAGCGCTGCGGAAGCTGCTGCTGCTGCTGCAGAAGCTGCAAAGAATGCCGGTCAGCAAAACATCACCTTGATGGACATGATCGCCGCTTCGCCACTCGTGTCGAAGATCGTGCTCGTGATCCTGCTGCTCTGCGCCGTTTATGCCATCGCACTGATGATCGAAAAGATCCTCGTGATGCGCAGCAACAAGAAGCGCACGGTTGAGTTTGTCGCCGCCTACAAGAAGGCCAAGACCCCTGAAGAAGCCGCTCAATTGCTGGCCAAGCAACCAGAAGGCTTTGCCAAGAAAATGTTTGCAGCTGGCTATGGCGAACTGCAAAAGGCCAAGGACGCGGGTCTGTATAACAAGCGCGAAGCTCGCGGTGACCTGATTGAGCGTATTCGTGCGGCCATGACGGCTGAGCAGAACAAGGGCATTGAAGAGCTCGGCTCCAACATGACCTTCCTCGCGTCGATCGGCTCGAACGCCCCCTTCATCGGTCTGTTCGGGACCGTGTGGGGCATCATGAACTCGTTCATCGCGATTGCGAACACCCAAACCACCTCGCTGGCCGTTGTGGCACCAGGTATCGCAGAAGCATTGTTCGCAACTGCAGCTGGTCTGGTGGCTGCTATCCCTGCCGTGTTGATCTACAACTTCTCGGCTAAGCAAACCGGCACCATCGGTGGCTATCTGGAAGACTTCGAAGCGGACTTCATCTCGCTGGTGACCCGCGACATGGACAAGCAGGGCTGATCGGGGCTCTGGAACAGGAGACCGATCATGGGTGCTAAACTAGCCGGAGGCGGCAGTAGCGGCAAAAGAGGCCGCCTGGATGTGAATGCAGAACCAAATATCGTGCCCTTCGTGGACGTGATGTTGGTGCTGCTGATCATCTTCATGGTGGCTTCGCCGGTCGCGTCAGTGGACATTAATGTCACGCTGCCAGACTCCAAAGTGTTGCCCTCGAAGCGTCCACCAAAGCCGACCTATGTCACGATTCAGGACAAGGGTGGTCAGGTTGGGTATTTCGTTGGCAATGACGAAGTCGTGGATACGGCTGTTCTGGGAAAGAAAGCCTTTGAAGGGGTTGTCAAAGACAATCCGACCTTCGATGGCGACTTGGCTAAGATCATCGACCAGCGGATTTATATCCGTGCCGATGGTGAAACGCCGTACCGGAACGTCGTGTTCGCAATGAACCGCCTTCAAGATGAAGGCTTCTACAAAGTTGCGCTCGTGGGCGCAGATAAGCGCCGCTAGAACAGGGAGGTAGGACTAATGTTGAATACGAATACCACCCGCGCTTGCAACCGCGAGACCTCGAACCTGAAGGGAGTATACCACCATGGGTGCTAAACTCGCTGGAGGGGGACGAGGCAAGGGCCTGCAACCGAGCTCGGAACCCAATATTGTTCCGTTCATCGACATTCTCTTGGTGTTGCTGATCATCTTCATGGTGGCAGCTCCTATTCCGACGACGGACGTGAAGGTGGACTTGCCACCGCCATCTCCGCCGCCTGAACAGCAACAGGAGAAGCCAAAGACCCCAACAGTCGTTGATATTCGCGACGATGGGACGGGTCTGCCGCAGATCTTTGTGGATGCTCAACTTGTGGAATCGGACCAATTGGCTGCCAAGGTTCTCGAACGCGTCACATTCCATGTGCCGGATTCTCCAAACCGGCTTTTGGAAACCGTGCGCGTCCGGGCTGACCAGACCCTTCCGTACCGGTCGGTGATGGAAACCATGGCAATCCTGCAGGAAGCCAATTTCCAGAAAGTCTCTCTGGTTGCTGAAGATGCAATCAGCCAAGACCAGTTGCGATAGGGGGCAATAGGATATGGCAAAATATCGCTTATTGTTCCTGTTGATCTCGGTCGTGTTGTGGGCCGGCATCCTCTATGGGGTGTCGAAGGTTCGCCCACACATCGTGACGGACTTCCTGGACAATCTGAATGTGGTGAAGGCGGAGAAGGACAAGAAGCCACCTCCGCCACCACCACCACCACCACCACCGCCGGAAAAGCTGCCGCCACCACCGCCTCTGGTGGAGCGTCAGACCAAGATGATCGTGGACATTCCCCCACCACCCGTGGAGGAAATCCGTCAGGTGCAGGAGCGGGCTCCCCCGCCACCCGCACCGGCTTTGACCGATTATCAGCCACCGGCACCACCACCGCCGCCACCGGCTCCCCCGCCACCTCCGCCGCCTTCGTGCACGGAGTCTCCGAAGAACCCGCGCAAGCTGCGTGAGTTCAACATTGAGCGGGCCTATCCACAGCGGGCCATTGATCGGGGTACTGAGGGCAATGTCCGCGCGACCCTGCAGATCGATGCCACGGGTAGCGTTGTCGGTGTCATTGTGACGGCTGCAAACCCGCCGGGCGTGTTTGAATCGGCTGTCGAGCGGGAAGCCCGCCGGATGCGTTTCGATCCAGCCCGTCGCAATTGCGAGAACACTTCGGGCGAGTTCTATCTCGACGTTCAGTTCAGGCTGAACGAATAGACCGATCGGACTCAATCTTTAGGAAAAGGGCCGTTGCCAGCGCAGCGGCCCTTTTTCCATGTTCTGTCAGCAACCTTCACGCAGCGCCGATAAATCTGCGGCCATAAAAAAGGGGCGACTTGCGCCGCCCCTAAACTCTGTCGTAGTCGATCAGACCTTACTCAAACAGCTTGGCCCAGCGGGGACGGTTGCGATCCTTCCAATGGCCGCGGTGATAGGCGTCCGAGGCAATTAGCGGCACCACGGTGGAGGCTTCCGCAAAGACCATTTGCTCCAGCGCTACCGAGACTTTGCCCCATGAGCAGGCCTCTTTCAGTGTCGAGGATGAGCAAGCTCCATCGCGTACATCCGCCACAGTGATTTGAACGGCATAGGCGTGCATCTCGGCTTCAACGCCCAGGATTTCCGCGCACACCACAGTGTCTTGCGCGAAATTCTTGGGAACCCCACCGCCGACCATGAACAGGCCAGTGCGGCCTGCGGCAATCTTGATGTCGGTGAGTTCACGGAAGTCGGCAATGGCATCGATCATCAGATAGGGCTTTTTGTCCTTCATGCGCTGGACCTGGTGTTTCACCAGACCAAAGCCTGCCGAGCTGTCGACAAAGGCTGGGCAGAAGATCGGCACGCCGCATTCATAGGCGGTCTGGATCAGACTGCCTTCCTTCTTGGCATTGCCTTCGCTCAACCATTTGCCCATGGCCGCGATGAAGGCGCGCGAGGAATAGGCCTTGGGCTCAAGGCTGTCAGCAATCTCCAGAATGGTGTGATCGCAGGCCTGCAGCTCTTCCTCATCAATATAGGTGTCATAGATGCGGTCGATGTAGAGGCTGCGCAGGGTCTCATCATCGGGCACTTCCAAGGCTTGATAATGCTTGAAACCGAGGGCTTCAAAGAAGTCCATGTCGATGATCGAGGCACCGGTGGCAACGATGGCGTCGACCATGCCGTATTTTACCATGTCGCGGTACACATGCATGCAACCGCCTGCACTGGTGGAACCTGCCAGCGTCAGCCAAACGGTGGCTTCCTTATCGGCGATCATGGTGTTGAAGATTTCTGCCGCGCGACCTGTGTCGCGGCTGGTAAAGGACATTTTCTTCATGCTGTCGATGATCGGCCGGGCATCATAGGAGGCGATGTCCACATGCTCGACAACATGGGAGAGCAGTTCTGCTTTGCGGTTTGCGTTGATGGTTTCAGCCATGGTTTGGGCACTCTTTCAACCTGGGTCAGAAGGCCAGCGACCGCGCCGGAACTCCCTCTGGGCCAGTGATGGGCGGCCTTAGCCGAAATTGATTGCAATTGAAATCATCTTGGGACAGGCGTTGCAGTCAGCCAGGCCTCAAGATGCGCATTGACCGCGTTTGGGGCCTCCTGCTGGACCCAATGGCCGACACCGGGCACGAGTTTGAGGGTGAAGTCCGACACCAGCCCGTCATAGGGCTCGGTGAGCTCCACACCCAAGGCACGATCTTCAGTTCCCCAGATCATCAGAGTGGGAACGTCGATGGTGGCGACTGTGTCGCGGCGATAGCGCGCAAAATCCGGCATCCGGGCGGCGGCGCGATAATAATTCACCATGGCGGTCAGCGCGCCGGGGATCAGCGCATTGTCGCGATAAATCTGTAAAACCTCTGGCCCGAAATGGGTCTGGTCCAAGGCCAGGGCCTGAAAGGCGCGACCAATGGCGCGCGCGCCATCGGCCCGCAAAGCCAGCTCTGGCAAGATGGGGAGTTGGAAAAAGAAAATGTACCAGCTCTTTTTCAATTGTCGCCACGTGCGCAAGCCTTCGGCCATGCGCGCAGGATGGGGGACATTGAGGATAATCAATCGATCAAGCTCAACCGCCTTATCCGCGGCCAGCGCCCAGGCAATGATTGCGCCCCAATCATGGGCGATCAAGGTGACTGGCCGACCCGCAGCGGCCTGCCCAATCAAGCCCACCACATCCTGGATCAGCTCACCCACCCGATAGGCAGCCACACCCGCTGGCTTTGAACTTTGCCCATAGCCACGCAGATTCGGGCTCCAGACCTCATATCCCAGCTTGACCAAGAGCGGGATCTGGAAACGCCAGGAGGCATGGCATTCTGGAAATCCATGCAAAAGCACAGCGAGCTTTTTGCCGCCGCGTCCGTCGATGCGGGTCTCCAAGGTTTGACCATTGGTGGCCACAAAGCTGATCTCAGGGGTGTCTTGTGTATTCATGTTACTCTCGCCCAGCCTTAATCTGGTCCAATCGGGCCAGGTTCGGCCCAATCCGCATCCTCTGGCTTGTGTTTGGCCTTCATTATGGGCATTTTGCGCGTATGACCATTCAGTTCCCTACCCCGCAAACTCCTGAGGCCGTGATGCTGGCACTGGGCCAACGTGCCCGCCAAGCCGCCAAGGCGGTGCGGGAGGCTTCGGCTGAAACCCGCTCTGCCGCTCTTGCCGCCATGGCCCGCCATATCCGGGCTGCAGCCCCCACAATTCTTGCCGCCAATGGTGAGGATATGGCCCGCAGTCAGGCCGAAGGCTTGTCACCGGCGATGTTGGACCGGTTGAAGCTTGATCCGGCGCGGTTGGAAGCGATGGCCGCGGCGGTTGAAGATGTTGCGGGGCAAGCCGATCTTTTGGGCGAGGTGATGGTTGATTGGACAAGGCCGAATGGCCTGCACATGCAGCGGGTGCGGATCCCCATTGGCGTCATCGGCATTATTTACGAGAGCCGCCCAAATGTGACGGCAGATGCCGGGGCATTGTGCCTGCGCTCGGGCAATTGTGTCATTTTGCGCGGCGGGTCCGACGCGATCGGCAGTTCGATGGCGATTACTGAGGCTTTGCGTGCGGGCCTTTCAGAGGTGGGCCTGCCGGAAGATGCCATACAGCTGGTCCCCACCACTGACAGGGCGGCCGTGGGTGCCATGCTGGCCGGACTTGAGGGGGCCATTGATATGATCATTCCCCGCGGCGGCAAAAGTCTGGTGGCGCGGGTGCAGAACGAAGCCCGTGTTCCCGTGTTGAGCCATTTAGAGGGCATCTGCCATACGTATATTCACCAAGCTGCTGACCCCGATAAAGCCGAGGCTTTGATCCTCAATGCGAAGCTGCGCCGCACCGGTGTGTGCGGGGCAACCGAAACCATGCTGGTGGATGCGGCAATCGCGCCCAGCCTGTTGCCGCGTCTGGCCGCGGCCTTAATCGCCAAGGGCTGTGAATTGCGCGGTGATGCTGCAGCACGCGCCATTGTGGCCATGGGCGAAGCCAATGAGCAGGATTGGTCAACGGAATATCTGGCACCCATCCTGTCGGTTGCCATTGTGGCAGGGATTGACGCGGCGGTGGCGCATATTGGTCGCTATGGTTCTGGTCATACCGATTGCATTGTGACCGAGGATGCTGTTGCGGCTGAACGTTTCCTGCACGAGGTTGATAGCGCCATCGTGCTGGTCAATGCCTCGACGCAATATGCTGATGGTGGCGAGTTTGGCTTTGGTGGCGAAATTGGCATTGGGACGGGCCGTCTGCATGCGCGCGGGCCTGTTGGGGCCGAAGGCCTTACCACGTACAAATATGTGGTGCGCGGAACTGGTCAGACCCGGCCCTAATCGGGGCAGCGGTTAAACAGACGTCCAGGTCCAGAGCCATCAACCGCTTGGCCGTCTCGTACCAGCACGTAGGGCACATGATCGGGCAAGCGTCCTTCAAAATGCCATTCCTGCATCTGGTTTGCGCCGATCCTGCGGTAGCGCTCAACCGTCTGATTGCAGCCCACCGGCGCACACACCCGTGTCTCGACTTCGATCAGGCCATCTGTGCTCAAGCCGACACGCAACACTTGTAGCGCCTCACCGTCGCCGGGCCGACCTGATCCTACTTCAACCTGGGGATTGTCGCCAAAGCGAAACGTCTGGAAATTTTCTTGCCGATCACAGGCACCTGCCCGCCAGACCGCACGGCCAAGCCAGGCTTGAGCCTGCTCCCCCGGATCGGTTGACGTCGCAGTGGCTTTCCCCCGCAGGGCCTTGGCCTCACGCGGCTTGGCATCAGCATGGTCGGCCATGGCCATGAAGACGAGGGCGGTCGCCGCCCCGATATAGCCTGCCTGCGATAGAATGTGGGTGATCCGTTCAGATAACATAAGGCTGCTCCAGCAATCATCATGCCATAGTCCGCCGCGCGGGGCCCGGCCATCATCGGCCAATGGCCCTAGCAAATCTGGCCCTAACAAATCATGACACGCCGCGCCAAATTCTCCCGACCAGCCAGTGCACAGAGGCTGACGGACCTGCGCAAACATTCTGGCCCTGAATCGCGCCAGAGCCTATCCTTGCACGATGAGTGAACCGGCGCTGAACCCCTCAGGCAGTCCCCGACCCAATCCCATGCGGGATGTCGCCTCGCTGATCGCGGGCCAGACGCTGTTGCAGATCGCGGGTGGTCTTCTCAATGTCTGGCTGCCATTGCAGATGCACGCGCTGGCATTCACGGGCAGCCAGATCGGCCTGGTCGCGTCGGCATTTGGCGTCGGCTTTTTGGCGGGAGCGTGGTTTGCCCCCAATATGTTGCGCGCCATTGGGGCGATCCGCAGCTATGCGGCAGCGGCCTCCATTGCGTGTGTGACCACGCTTTTGCTGCATGCAACCGATACGGCAGGGGGGTGGGCGATCAGCCGCTTGGTGGCGGGGATGGCGATTGCGGTGATGTTTGCCGCTGCTGAGGGTTGGATGGCAGCCGCAATCCCCAATGCACGGCGCGGCGATGTCACGGGCTTCTACATGCTTTGCACCAAGCTGGGATTGGTGTCTGGCCCCTTCATCATTGGCTTCACGCATCCAGAACCCAATGCTGCGGGTCCGATTATGGCAGCGGCGGCCTTTTTTGCCCTCTCGCTGGTCCCGATTTCGATTGCTGATACCACGCCACCCCCGCCAGCCACCGTATTGCGCATGTTGCCCAATCGGTTGTTCAGTCTTGCCCCGGCGGCTTTTGTTGCGGCACTTGGATCGGGACTGGTCAATGGGGCTGTTCTGTCACTGGCCCCGCTTTATGCCAGCGAGCGGGGTGGCGCACAGGCGGCGGCGGCTTTTCAGGCAGCTGCCTGGATCGGTTCGCTTCTGGTGCAATGGCATGCTGGCAGGCTGTCAGATCGCATCGACCGGCGCATTGTGTTGGCCTTTTTAATCGGGATTCCAGCGGTGGCAGCCTTTGTGCTGGCACTGGCGGGCAGTGGCCTGTCCATCACCACCAACACGATCCTGTTTGGCATCTGGGGGGCGGGTGCACTGTCCTATTACGGCATTGCGGTTGCCCATTTGGGAGATCGCACCCCGCGGACTGAAATGGCGGCGGCCAGCTCTGGCCTGTTGTTTGTCTGGGCGGGTGGTACCATTTTGGGTCCTGCCATTGGCGGTGTCTTGGTCGAGGTAAGCGGCAGTGCCCTGTCGATCTTCTGGCAGGCGGGCATCGTCTCAGCCATCATGGTACCGTGGGTCTTGTGGCGTACCGCCGCCCGTCCAGCCCCTGCCCCGGAAGACAAGATCGGTTTCCGCCCGGTCCAGACCAATTCGGTCTTGGGACACATTTTGGCCATGGGACGGAAATCCTCAGAGCCGGGTGATCCCCCCGCTAAGCCATGAGGCCTTGCGCATGAGCCTCGGCTTGCCCCACACCTTTTCAGATTGGTTTGCAGCGCGTAACTGGGCCCCACGTGCCCATCAGCTCGACCTGTTGGCGCAAGATCAGGCCGGCCAGCATACGCTCCTGATCGCCCCCACCGGGGCGGGCAAGACCTTGGCAGGCTTTCTGCCGTCATTGGTTGAATTGGCCGCCCAGCCAGATCGCCCGCGCCGATTGCATACCCTTTATGTTTCGCCGTTGAAGGCACTCGCGGTGGACGTCGAACGCAATCTGATGACCCCAATCGGCGAGATGAATTTACCGATCCGGGTTGAGACACGCACCGGCGATACCCCGACGAGCAAGCGCCAGCGCCAACGCCTTGATCCTCCCGACATCCTGCTGACCACGCCTGAACAGGTCGCTCTATTTGCCGGCATGCCCGATGCCGGTCAGATGTTTGCCGGCCTTTCGCGCATCATCATTGATGAGGCCCATGCCCTGGCACCAACCAAGCGCGGCGATTTGTTGGCCTTGGGGTTGGCGGCCCTGCAACGAATGGCGCCACAGCTGCGGCGCACAGGCTTGTCAGCCACCGTTGCCGATGAGGCAGCCCTCGCCCAGTGGGTGGCACCTCAGACAGGGCCACAGTCCAATCTGGCGCGTATCGTGCGTGGTCCGCAGGGATTAGCCCCAGACATTTCCATGCTGCTGTCAGACGAACGCGTGCCTTGGGCTGGCCACACCGGCCGACACGCGATGGCCGAAGTCTATGCCGCCATTCAGGCAACCCAAATGGCCTTGGTATTCGTCAATACCCGCTTCCAGGCTGAACTTGCGTTTCAGGAATTGTGGAAGATCAATGATGCCAATCTGCCGATTGCACTTCACCATGGCTCGCTGGACGTCTCCCAACGTCGAAAGGTCGAGCAGGCCATGGCCCAAGGTCGGCTGCGGGCGATTGTATGTACCTCCACCCTCGACCTGGGTATCGACTGGGGCAATGTTGACCTGGTGATCCAGATGGGTGCCCCCAAAGGCTCCTCACGTCTGATCCAGCGGATCGGGCGGTCAAATCACCGACTTGACGATGTGTCGCGCGCTATTCTGGTGCCCACCAACCGATTTGAAATGTTGGAATGTCAGGCTGCGCAAGAAGCTGTGTTGGGTGGGCATCTGGACGGACCCGTGCCGCGCCAAGGTGCCATTGATATTCTGGCTCAACACATCATGGGTTGCAGTGTCGGGGCTGCATTCCATCCCGACGACTTGTTTGCTGAAGTCACGTCAACAGCCCCTTATCATCACCTGTCTCGTCATCAATTCGACCGCATTTTGGGCTTTGTCATTGATGGCGGCTATGCGCTGAAATCCTATGACCGCTTTGCGCGGCTGCTCCGCGATGAAGAGGGTCGTTTGCGGTGCCGTAACCGAGAAGCTGCGCGGGCTTGGCGGATGAATGTCGGCTCCATCGTCGCCGATCCTGTTCTGAAGGTCCGGCAGGTGTCTGCCAATCGAAGCCGGAGGCCTGGGACGCCCTCGGGCGGGTCTACGCTGGTGGGCGGACGCGTGGTGGGCGAGATTGAAGAATATTTTGTCGATGGCCTGTCCCCGCGTGATACCTTTCTGTTTGCCGGTGAGGTGTGGCGGTTTGAGGGTGTTTCGGGAACCGATTGTCTGGTCAGCAAAGCGGCTGATGCCGCGCCAAAGGTTCCCTCTTGGGCCGGGGGTAAGTTCCCTCTATCGACCTATCTTGCCGTGCGCGTGCGCACCATGATCGCCACCCGCAGCTATTGGCCCAAGCTGCACCCGCAGTTGCAGGAATGGCTGCAGATGCAAGATTACGCGTCGGTAATCCCTCAAGAGGGGGAAATTTTGGTGGAAACATTTGCCCGTGGCCAGCGCTTCCATCTGGCTTGCTATCCGTTTGAAGGCCGGCTGGCGCATCAGACTTTGGGCATGTTGCTGACAAGGCGGCTCGAGCGGTTGGGTCGGGAGCCGTTGGGCTTTGTCGCCAATGATTATGCCATTTCGGTCTGGGGACTCAAAGACATGTCAAGGGTCGATATGGCGGCACTGTTTGATCAGGATATGCTGGGCGATGACCTCGAAGAATGGCTGGAAGAAAGCGTGTTGATGAAGCGCACATTCCGCAATTGTGCGTTGATTGCCGGTTTGATCGAGCAGAACCAGCCGGGCAAGCAACGCACTGGCCGACAGGTGACGTTTTCGGCTGATTTGATCTTTGACGTGCTGCGCCGCCATCAGCCAGATCATATACTTTTGGAGGCTGCCCGCGCGGAAGCCGGTGAAGGCCTGATGGATATTCGGCGGCTATCGGATTGCCTTGGCCGGATCAAAGGTCAAATCCGTCATCAGCGATTGTCCCGTATTTCTCCCTTCGCCGTGCCCCTGATGCTGGAAATCGGCAAAGTGCCGGTCAATGGCCAAGCTCTGGAAAACATCATTGAGGAAGCAGCCGGCGACAGCCTGCTGCAGGAGGCGATGGGAGAGAATTTCTCAGGCCTGTTCGAGGCGGGCCGCTAGGGCCTCAAGGCGTCCAGCCGCGCCGTCGAGGGCGGCCAAGGGTGCAGGGTCTTGGCTGGCCTGGGCGGCTTGGGCGCGCACATCGCTCAAGCGAGCAATTTCGGCTTCGGCCTTATCGAGACGCAGTTTCAGATCATGCATCTCATCGGCAACGATCAAGGCACCCATCAGGAACAGGCGTTGATCGCCAATTTGGCCGACAGAGCCTGCCAGCCTTTTGACATGCTCATCAAAATAGCGGGCCAAACGCATGACATGCTCTTCTTGGCCCTCGTCGCAGCCAATGGCATAGCGCCGCCCATTGATTTCAATCTGTACTTTCGCCACCGCTCGGCTCCGTCGCTTCGCTGAGACTAGATACCGGTTCTGGCCAGAATACCAGTGCCTGACATGCCAGTGAGCGGCTTATCATCGCCTCACATGCATCAGTTGGTGCCGTGTGCGGTCACCCCGGCCAATGGGCAGTTAGATCAACATGGCCACAAGTGTGGCAATGCCGCCGGCGATCAGGCCAATAATGGTGATCAGAACCGATGTGATGGTGAAGCTGCCGCCCATCTTCATGCCAAGGCCTGCAACCACCGACAAAGCACCACAGCCCAGCACGGCTTGCAGCCACGGCACATGCGCGCCCCAGATCAGCGCCATGCACAAGACCATGGCCCCAATCAGCACACAGCCCCACTGAGTTGCGACCAGAAAGGACTGATACATCGCAGATTGCTCTGCAATATCCATTTCGCCGGGGGTGTAGTGATCATTGTGGCTGGCCATGTGAACTCTCCATCTGCCCCCTCTTAGCCGCGCATCGGGGCTTTAGGCAAGATGGCGATACCAGCCAGACTGGATTCCAATACCGCTATGGTTGCCAGCGGTTGGTCCAGCATAACATGGTGCTGAGCCTCTGGAATCGTGACGAATCCGGTGTTGGGCGGGAAGATGGTCTTCATATAATTGAACACACGATCCTCCATCAAAAATGAGTGACCGCCCCGAATGACATAGCAGGGTACTTTAAGCTGGGGTGCCCGGTCAGACATGACGATGGGAGAAAAGCTGTTCCACAAAAACGGATCGAATTGCCAGGTCCATCCCCCATCGACCTGCTTGAGGGAGCCGCGTGCAATATGGTCGAGCGCCCAGTGATTGTCACATGGCTGGGGTGGGGCCAGCCGAAAGCGCGCCAGCGCTTCAGTCAGGCTGGCATAGACCCGGTTCGGTGCCGTCCGCTTGGGCGGGCCCTTCCATTCTTCGCCGGGTGGCTCAATCGGACTGTCGAGCAAGATGAGGCCGCCGATTTTGTCGGGTGCGGCCAATGCAGCCTCAATAGCTGGAACCCCACCGAATGAATGCGCGGCAATGACCGGTTGATTGCCGCTTGCAGCCAGGCCTGCGACCGCGCAAGCCCCCAAGACCTCAGCCACAAACAAGTCCATCCGGTAGACATCACGCCAGTCTGAGCCGCCCATGCCGGAAAAGGACAAGGCTGCGACGCGGTAGCCTGCTTTGGCTAGAAAAGGCGCGATAAAGCTCCACCAGCCAGCATGGGCACCATTGCCATGCAGCAATAAGACACCCGGTTGGCCGTGGGTTCCCCAGATCAAGAGTTCAATCCGCGCGCCGTCCACCTCAAACCATGCCCGCTCAGGGGTGTTCGCGATCGCGTCTAGCGCCCAGCCTGGATAGGGCGGTGCTGCGCCCCCATAGGCTTCCAAAAGCCCAACATCGCGTTTGGGGTCGGCAACTTCCGGCACCGAGGAAAGTTCGGCGCGCACGATCTGTTGAGGACTGGGGTGAGACATGCCCCCGACATGGCCTTTTGCGCGCACTTGGACAAGCCGTGACCTTGCGTCAAGCCAAGCAAAGATGTCAGCGCAAGCCGACTGCCGCCAAGGCTTTATCCTGGCGAAGGCCCAATTCAGCCTCATCAAACCCAGCGATGGAACTCTGAAACAACTCGTAGAAATTGAGTTTGGCACCCAGATGCAGATAGGCAGCACCCAATCCGATGGCGGCTCTGTCCATGAAAACGAACTCACGCGGGATGGTCACAGGGCCATGCTTTTGCAAGAGATTGCGTACTTCAAAAGCCTCCCGACGGCCATAGTCACCCGGTGCCACACCGTCGGCAACCGTGCGTACCCGGTTGTCGAGCAGGGGCGCATAGATAAAGCGGGCCCAGACATTGAGGACCTCGGCCAATGGCCGGGTCAGACCCTTAAAGCCCCAGATTTCATAAGCTGCCATCGTGCCATCAAAATCATTCTTTTCCAGCGACAGATAGAGCTGCACAACGCCTGCAACAAAGCGCGGCGGGAAAATCCTGACACAGCCAAAGTCGAGGAGGTTCAGGCGGCCTGCCCCCGCCGTCAGAGAGTAATTGCCCAGATGCGGGTCGCCATGGATCACGCCAGTGGCCATCATCGGCACCCACCATGCTTTAAACAGCAATGTGGCGATGCGATCACGTTCCTCCTGCGGGGCGGATTTGAAGCTCAAGAGGGGCGCGCCATCCAGCCACGTCATGGTGAGCAGTCGCCCCGTCGAAAGTTCGAGAATCGGTTCGGGACAGGCGATGTCAGGCTGGTCGGCCAACAACTGGCCATAGAGGCGCATATGCTGAGCCTCGCGCACATAATCCAATTCTTCCCGCAGCCGGTCTGTAACTTCCTCAACCGCTTCAGATGGGTCGAGTGATCGCTCGAAGGTTTTGAACAGGCTGAGAAGCGACTTCAATTGGGCAACATCGGCCTCTACCGCACTGGCCATATCCGGATATTGCAGCTTGCAGGCGACAGGGCGCCCATCATGCAGGTTTGCGCGGTGCACTTGTCCCAGCGATGCCGCATGAGCGGCTTCGGGTTCAAAGCGGGCAAAGCGCGTCTCCCAGTCCGGACCCAATTCGGCCCGCATTCGGCGCTTGACGAAAGGCCAGCCCATCGACGGAGCATTGGATTGTAATGCTGCCAACTCTTCGGCATAATCGGGCGGCAGAAAGTCTGGGATGGTGGCGAGAATCTGGGCTACCTTCATCAAGGGGCCGCGGGTTTTGCCTAGCGCCTGGCGCAAAGCAACCGCGATATTGCGATCCGCCTCGCTGCCGCCCACCAGTCGCTGGGCACCAAATGTGGCCGCCGCCGCACCCATATTGACGCCGACCCGTGCCACCCGGCTCAGCCGCCCACTCAAACGATTGCGCTCACGATCTTCCGCCATAGCGTCAATGTAGGGCGTAGGCGGACGGGAAGCGAGGGTTGCTTTTCAGTTCGCTGCCAGAAAGCAGGCGGCCTCGGTCAAAGCATTGCGGGCATCGGGCGAGGAGGCGACAAAAATCTGCCAGACATGGGGCAGGCCCGGCCAAATGCTGAGGCGGGCTTCAACGCCATTGGCCCATAATTGATCGGCAAAGCTGATGGCTTGATCACGCAGGGCTTCAGCAGAGCTGACTTGGATCACACAAGGTGGGAAACGCGCCAACAGGTCAGGGGTGGCCCGTAATGGCTCCACCAGTGGATCATGGGGTGAGGTTTCAGGGGCATAAAAGCTTCGGACCTGGGCCATGCCGTCAAGGCTAACGACTGGGTCCCGCAGCGGACTGGCAAGGGCGGTCGGGCAGGGGCCTGTCGCCAGAAATGGACTCATCAGCACGAGGCGGTCTGGCAGACGGGCCTTGGCTTGAATCATCTGCAGGACTGCAGCGGCGGCAAGATTGCCGCCAGCCGAATCCCCTGACAGCCAAAGATGGCTGGCAGTTTCAGCCCCGTCGGGGCCAAAGCGTGCGGCATGATCAAAGGCGGCGACACAATCTTGCAGTCCGGCCGGAAACGGGTGTTCGGGAGCCAGTCTGTAATCGATTGCCAGAACACTGGCCTGCGTGGCCACCGCCAATTCCGCCAGCATGGCGCGATGGCTTGCCAATGATCCGGCAATCCAGCCTCCGCCATGGAGGTGGACGAGCCGTTTGCCCGGCACTGCCTCAGGCGGGACCAACCACTCCCCCGCACGACCGCTGATCTGGACCATGTGAATTCGGCATTGTGACAATCCCGTTCCAACTTCCCCGCGACCATAATTGTCTGCATGGGAGCGGGCGGCCTCTATTGGATTGGCGGCATCAGGAGGTGTGGCCAGATGCGTGAACAAATCATCCAGCAAGTCTCTGCGCGGGCGGTTGGCCATATTGGGTCTCATTTAGAAGTTGCGGGCAATCGAGACACCGAAGTGCCTGGGTGGGTCATAAGAGGCAACCCGCAAGGACCCCAGTAGCGGGGAGACAACTGACAGGCTCGACAGGGTGGTCTCGTCGGTCAAGTTACGGCCATAGGCTGAAAGGGTCAGGCCGCCTGTGGGTGAGGTCCAGCTGAGGCCAAGGTCAAGTTTGCCATAGCCCTTTTGCTCGGCATCCGGGGTATTGAACTCGGTGAAATAAAAGTCAGACCGCCATGAAGCCGCCAGATGGGCCATGACAACCGCCCCGCTATCCAAGGGTTTGCGCCATTGCAGCCTGACCCCGCCTGTAACATCGCTGACCAGGGGCAAAGACTTACCCTTCAAGTCGAACGCCGCAAAGCCGCGCCGGGGATCGGTGGTGGTAAAGCGGTCAAAGCTGGCATCCAAGAGCGAGATATTGGCCGAGAGAGTCCATTCCGGTGTCGGCCTGATACTGACCTCTCCTTCAAGGCCTTGAATTGTTGCTTCGGCGGCATTGGCCAAAATCTGGCTCAAAGGGCCGATCTGCACCACTTGCAGATCGCTATATCGGCTGTTGAAGACAGCCAGGGTCAAGGAGGGCCGCTGCCCGCCCCCGGTCAGTTTGAGGCCCAGTTCGGCATTATCGATCGTCTCGGGCCGGACTGCGGGTGTGAAGGCCCCCAGATTCAGCGCCCCGGCCTTAAAGCCGGACGACACAGACCCATAGACCAGAAGATCATCTTTGGGTCGCCACTCCAATGTGGCTTTGCCACTGACTTTCGACCAGGATTTGGATTGAGATCCGCGTGTTAGGGTGAAGAAGTCGAGAAACTCATCAATCTTTTTCTCGTCCGCATTATAGCGGACCCCGCCGCGGGCTGTGAGGCTTTCATTGAGCTTGTAACCCACTTCGCCATAAGCGGCCCAGGATGTCGCCTCCAGATCGCCGCCGCCGGTAAAGCGGAACGGGATGGGAAAATTGAGAGGGAGCGCCGGGTTAAGGAACGCACCGGGCAATTGGCCTGGGACGGTTGTGACACGCGACTGGTCAAACCGCATGGCGGTTGCCCCTACCAACCAATCAAAGCGCGCACCCTTGGCTGAAGCGGCATAGACTTCAAAACTCTTTTGGTCGCTTTGGGTGTCCAGCGTGGTCACAGCGACTGGTCTATTGGTGCCATCTTGGTCATAGGTGATGGCCCGGTCACTTGTCCGCACATCGCCAATCATGGTCAGCTGGAAACTGTCGAAGCTGCGCTCAAAAATGCCAGATAGGCTTTTGACTTCCCGCTCGTTCGTTCCAAGCTCAGAGACCAATGTTCGTGGTGCTGCTGGCGGGCGAACGCCATAGAGAAGTTCAGCAGGCTGGGGGAAGGGATCGGGCAGGATTTTCAGGGCTGGTCCATTATTGTCTTGCTTCAAGCCCGACGCGATCAGACGTAGCGTCCCGCCGCCCACATCAGCCTCAATCTGGGCGCGTGCAGATGTTAGGCCTTCATCGTCAAAATGATCTGGACCTGATGCCAACATATTGGTGGCAAAGCCTTCCAGGCTCTTGTGCTCAATGGCCAAGCGGCCGCGGACCCGATCACTGAATGGGCCAGATAATGTCAGTTGTCCTTCAAGACGACCGAAATCGCCGACAGTGAGCACGGCTTCGCCCTCAAATGTCTGTGTTGGGCGCCGGGAGACCAAATTGATCGCGCCGCCGGTTGCATTGCGGCCATAGAGCGCGCCCTGCGGCCCGCGGAGAACTTCGATGCGGGAGATGTCGAGGAAGGCCACGCCGGTTGCTTCCTGATCGGACAAATAAACGCCGTCGGCATAGAGCGCGACACCCGGATCCCCGCCTGGATTGAAGAAGGAGTTACCCACACCACGGATGTAAATCTGGCTGATGCCAAAATTGGACGTATAGGCGAGACTTGGGACTTCGGCACCCAGATCGGCAAAGCCAGCGCCACCGGTGGCGCGCAAATCCTTGCCGCTGATCGCTGTAATGGTGTCGGCTGTATCCAGCAGCACCGTGCTGCGCTTTTGGGCGGTGACGATAATGGTTTCGGGGATTGTTTCAGCGGCTTTGTCAGGCGCGGTGGCGTTCTGGGCCAGTGCCAATGCCGGGATTAAGGTCCAGCTGGCTGCCAGCACAGCAAGCCCGCCAGATTGTGCCAAGATGGTGCGCCGAATTGGTCGAATGCTCGTCATTGCGTTTCCCCTCTGTTTTTGAGGCGAGCATGGAGCTGAGTTTGCGGATCGGGAAGGACGCATTCGCCCACATGGGGCGGACATTTTCGCTCAATTCTGAGGTCGGTTAGACGGTTTGTCGCCGCCATCTCTGCCGCGCTCGGCGCAGGCTACGGCTGTCTGAATAGCCAAGAAGCTGGGCGGCCTGCTCGCTGTGGACATGGGCCGCACTATGAGCCTGATCGTTGCACTGGCGATGGACTTCCAGAAGGCTCCTGAAACTCGTCCCTTGGAAACTCAATTGACGACGCAGCGTCGCAGTTGAAACACCCAATTGTCGGGCAATGCTGCCTTGGTGCATCTGTCCGCCATCAAAAGCCTTATTCACCAGATCGACAAAATCGTGGTCCGCAGAAACCAAGTTGTGGGCTTGGGCGGCTTGGGCGAGGCCGCGGTAAATGGCTTCAGCCTCTTCCTCATAATGTTGGATTTTACGGCTATGGAGGGCGGCGTGCGCGGCACTGGGCGCATAGACGATTACCACCCTTTCCGACTTGGTCAGCCGCACCGGTCGGTCCAACAGACAGAGCATGGTGCCAAGATCGGCTGTGCCATGGCGCGGCAATTCGATCCAACGCACCGGGATGGCCCCATTGGTCAGCCACACACACAGGCAATGCAGCATCATCAGCCAGATCTCATTGTAAAGATCGCCGGCCGGCTTCGGCATAGAAGGGCAATTGACCGATACGCGCAGGCCGTTGCGGCTTAGTTCATGATGGAGCAGGACCTCGGAGTTAATCAGGTCTGAGGCATGCTGGAACCGCCGCAAGCCATCAGCAAAATCATCAGCTTGGCTCATGCTGGCGGCGAGCACTTCAAATGTGCCAAGACGGTGCGGGCGAGACGCCAGACTGTGCGTCTCGTCCTGGTTGAAGCGAATATTATTGTTGAGAATCTTCCAAGTTTGTTCAAACGAGATATCAGCCTCGGCCCCCGGCCATTCGAGGGCTGATAATGTGAACAGGCCGCGGGCAGCTTCAGGTCCGACCAGATCGATGAGATAGCGGACTGGAACAGACGATCTCTTGATACGGCAGGGCAATGACCTGACTTCCTTTCATGACGGCGGGCGTCGTCCCGATCAGAGCCGTGCCACCGCAAGCTTCACAAGTTTGCAGAAGCCTAAGAGACTTGTCCAGATATTGTCTCGACGCCCCGCGCCAGTCTCTGCTAGACCAGCGCGCGGTGAACGTTGACATGGGCTACAGGCTGGCTGGATCATTGGTTGGCCTCCGCCCCTTGTGAAGGAATTGCGCGTGCCCATGGCTTTGTCGGTCTTCATCATCGCGAAAAATGAAGCCGACCGACTCGCACGGACATTGGAGTCCGTGCGCCACTTGTCTGATGATATCATTGTGGTCGATTCAGGCTCGACCGATGGAACTCAAGCTTTGGCTGAAAGCCTGGGGGCCCGCGTGATTTTCAATCCTTGGCCGGGCTATGGCTTGCAGAAGCAATTTGGCGAGGACCAATGTCGGCATGACTGGATGTTGAATATTGATGCGGATGAGGTCGTCACCGAGGAATTGGCCACCGCCATCACACACGCATTATCTTCTCCCGATGTGGCACCTTCCGCGTTTGAAACCCAAATCGTGGAAATGTTCCCCGGCGAGCCCCGCCCCCATCCTTGGGCATTTCGATTGAATCCTGTCCGGCTCTATCACCGCAAAGTAGGCCGTTATTCACCTTCGCCCGTCCATGACCGTGTTGATCTGGTGGCAGGAACCAAAGTGCAGCGGCTGGCTGGAATCATCGAGCATCGCTCGATCCGCTCACTCGGTCATGAGTTAATCAAGCTCAACGCCTATGCCGACATGCAGGCTGATGATCTGGACCGCAAAGGACGCAAAATCGCGGGATTGCGGCTGATCCTCGAATTTCCATTAGCCTTTCTCAAGGCCTATGTCGCGCGCCGACACTTTGTCCGCGGCCTCTACGGCTTCATGACGGCAATGAATTACGCGTTTTATCGCTATTTGCGGCTCGCCAAATATTGGGAGCGCCGCCTAGGCCGCTAGATCCGCTTTTAAGGGCTTTGCCGGTTTTCCAAAAACCATGAAAGCGGATCCACGTGTCCGTTGGTCTGATGACGACACGTGGTTTGGCATCAGGGCGTGAGAGCCCAACCGCGCCAGAAACCTTCAACATGGGCCGACAGGAAGGCATCCACATCAAATTGCGCTTCGTCGGTATCACCAAACGTTGCCATCATCATTGCGACTGCCGCAACTGGCGCACAGAATAAACGGGTCAGGGTCGCGGCATCCGCACCTTGGGTTTCTTTGGCGGCCAATGAACGCTCAAACAGCTTCTGTATCGACGTCTCCACTGGGTTGATGAAGCCATGACGCAGGAATGCAGCCAGATCTGGGAAACGATCGGCTTCACCCACGGCGATCCGCCAAGGTGCCAGCGCGCCAGGCGCGCTGAGGGCGATCCGGGCATCGCGCACCAATTGATGCAGCAATGGCTTGCTTGGGCCACGGTGCTCGTCAATCAAGCGACATGCGCCTTCGATCTGATCTGCAAGTACTCGACGAACTAATGCTTCGAACAATACTTGTTTCGAGTCAAAATAACGATAGACGATGGGCTTTGTTACACCGATTGCTGAGGCAATATCAGACATTCGTGTTCCGGCGTAACCATTCTCTGTGAATAGTCTTGTGGCCTCGATAAGAATACGTTCTGCGCGATCCTGAGCAGCAACTGCCGGGCGAGTACTTAACTTACCATTTGGCATACAATTCCTCCGCCTAGTTACATCGTTTTTCAACCTTTACATTGCGTCGCCATATTGAGAAGCCACAATTTACACTAGTTACCAGAGGAGAACCTAATCTGGCGGTCTCCTTCCTGATATCCATTCTCAACGAATATTTGGCTTAAGTTCTTGTTTGCAATCGACAAGAAATCGCTTTTATGGAGAAGTCGTTCTTGGCAATAAATTCATTTTTCGCGACGAAATGATATAACTTTTGGTAACCAAAAAGGGGAATAACGGTCGCGCTACTCGCGAGTTGCCCCTGGTGGTGTGGTTTTACCGCATTGATTATAAGGATTTAAAATTTTCCCCGAAATTTTATGCTGTGGCAGTGCCGACCTTTCACCCCCATGCCGCGAATTCAGATCGAACGCGCCATAGGAGAAATGACCCACAAAAAGCATCACGCCATCAGACTATTGGCACATTGTATGCCGAAATGAAATCGCAGACGTTGCAGAAGGCCATCCGCCAACTGCAATTTATTGTTGTTGTTGCTCAATTTGATGTTGCATGTCACGATTTGCTGACTTTGAGTTCCGCGTTGATCCGCCAAAGGCGTCTGGCTTTGACCGCGGCGCACGCACGACTTTCAGAAAATCACTATCTAAGGACAGCCGCTCGGCCTGACGCACATGGACGTCGACCTCAAGTATAGTTTCCGCATCCCCCTTTAGGACACCTCTCGTCGGCGGGACGTCTGCATAGTCCCGGCCATAGGCCACCACGACGTGGCGTTCGTTAGCCAGCATGTCATTTGTCGGATCAAACCCGACCCAGCCTTGCTCGGGCAAGTAGCATTCTACCCAAGCATGAGAAGCGTCGGGCACAGACCTGATTTCAGTATCCTGATCAGTCCTCGCCAGATATCCGGAGACATAGCGTGAGGGGACGCCCCATTGCCGGGCCACGGCCAGCATGATGTGGGCAAAGTCCTGGCAAACGCCTTTGCGATGCTCAAGCGCCGCGTCAATTGGACTGTCTGCTGCAGTAAAGCCAGGCACATAGTCAAATGCACCATAAATCTCCTTGTTCAGGATACGTAAGCCCGTCAAAGGATCCGGCGGCAACTCAAGCAGGTCATGCTCCCGCATGAAGGTTTCCAAATGACCCGAACCTTCCACAAAGGTTGAAGGTCGCATCATGTCATAATAACGGCTACGGACTTCATCGCTACGCAAATGGGCCCATGCACCCGGATCGACGCGGGCCGGCAGTGGGTCGGTGCGAACATAGGTTTCCACCATTGCACGTGAGCGGATGATCAGCTCTGTGTGGGGGGCGGGCACGTCGAAATGATAGACAATGTTTCCCAGCCAATCCCGGTAGGTCATCATTTTGGCGCGTGGCTCGGTCATGATGTCAAAGCCGACCAAGCGCTGAAGCGGCAAAGTCAAGGGTTGCAACCACAATTCCATCACGCTTTCACGCACGGGCGCGGAATAGAGATAGCGGGTCTCATGGGTGATTTCGAGCCGCATCACATCACTCCTGGGAATTGTGTGCCCGGCAACCGGTCCGCCAACGAATAGCTGATGAAGGCGGCATGGACAGCATCAGAAATCGCGATGCAATCATCTGCCACCTGGCCAATAAAGGCTTGGCCGCTTTTGCCTGTAACATCCTCGAGCACCGCAAAATTAAGTCTGGCAGCCAAACGCCCGGACAGCCGCCGACAGGTCTCACGTGCACGGGCTTCCGCCAAGACGCCAACTGCTTCCATATGTTGGGCGATTTCATTGGCACAAAACCGCAGAGATCTTGGAAAATAGGGGTCCAGCACCAAAAAATCTGCAATCTGATCGCGTTGGAAATTGGCGGTCTTGACCCGCAAATAGGGCTCTAAACCGCAACACATACGCAGCAATTGAACCCAGCCGAAGTCGCCAATCGCAGCCTGCCTCTCACCAAAATGCAGGTCCAAGAGTCGCACAATCAGCTGCGCGCGCTCGATCGTGCGGCCCATGGCCAGAAAGTGGAAGCCTTCGCCATGGCTCAAGGTCCCCGAGACAATTCCTTTAAAGGCATGCAAATCATTGATGGCTTCTTCAAAGAAGCCAGCAGCAAGATTAGCAAAATCGGGCTTCGACGCGGTTTCACGTACCCGGAAATAGAGCCTGTTCAATCGATCCCACATTTCGGTGGTGATTTGGTCGCGCACCTGACGGGCATTCTCGCGGGCAGCAAACACGGCACTATGGATTGAGGACAGCTCCCCCGCGCCACCAAAAGTCAGTAAGCGGGCCTCTTCTAGTGCGTCCATGCGCGCCGCCATGGGTGCAGCACCCAAGGCACGCATCGCGCGATCTGTGGTGAGTTCAGCTTCCTCCGTTCCCGCTTCCAGACCAGCTGTCAGGGTAATTTGCAGGACGCGACAGGCATGTTCGGCCCGCTCGGTATAGCGGCCAATCCAATAAAAACTATCGGCAACGCGGGACAGCATCATGATTTCGCCCGCCCGTCGCTGGGACCTGAAAGCACCCAAGTGTCTTTTGAGCCGCCGCCTTGGCTTGAATTGACCACCAGCGATCCCTTGCGCAGGGCCACGCGCGTCAGCGCACCCGGCGTAAGGGTCATGCGCGCCCCACACAGGATGAAGGGACGAAGATCAACATGGCGGGCCTCGACGGCACCGTCGATATAGGTTGGCGAGGTCGACAGCGATATGGTGGGCTGGGCAATATAATTATCAGGATCGGCTTTGAGCTTATCGGCAAATTCTGCCAATTGGGCCTTGGTCGCGTGGGGGCCAATCAGCATGCCATAGCCACCACTTTCACCGACAGCTTTGACCACCAATTGATCCAGATTGGCCAATACATGGGATAATTGGCTTTTCTCACGACAGAGATAGGTTTCGACAATATCGATGATTGGGTCTTGGTCGAGATAATGGCGGATGATTTGCGGGGTATAGGCGTAAACCGCTTTATCATCAGCAACCCCAGCCCCCGGCGCATTGGCGATCACCACATTTCCGGCCCGATAGGCATTCATCAGGCCTGCCACGCCCAAGGTGGAATCAGGCCGGAAGGCGAGTGGGTCGACAAAAGCATCATCCACCCTGCGATAGATGACATCCACCCGCTTAAGGCCGGAGGTGGTGCGCATATAGACAACATTGTCATGCACGGCGAGGTCGCGACCCTCCACAAGCGGGGCCCCCATCAGGCGCGCCAGAAAAGCATGCTCGAAATAGGCCGAATTGAACACGCCGGGCGTCAGCACCACCACTGTCGGATCAGGCTGATATTCGCTGGCGAGGCTCTTCAACATCGCCAAAAGGTCGTCGGGATAGGATTCCACCGGACGGACACGGGCCGCGCGATATAATTCTGGAAAGGCACGTTTGACCGCATCGCGGTTGGACAGCATGTAGGACACGCCAGACGGCACGCGCAGATTATCTTCCAGCACGACATAGGCACCGTCTTCGCGGCGAATCACGTCGGTTCCGCAAATGTTGACATAGGCCCCGTGCGGCACCTCCACCCCCAGCATTTCGCGGCGGTAATTGGGAGAACCCAGAATCAGGTCCCGGGGTATATAGCCATTATTGATAATGGCCTGATCGCCATAAATGTCGGCCAGAAACAGATTAAGCGCCTCCAGCCGCTGCTTGAAGCCACGCTCTAGCCGTTCCCAGTCCGCCGCCGGCACGATTCGGGGCAGGATGTCGGTGGGGATGATCTTTTCGGTGGCATCCTCATGGCCATAGACCGTGAAAGTCACGCCCTGGGCCATGAAGGTTCTGTCGATATTGGCCTGCAGGTCGCGCAGCGACTGCGGGCTTGCTTGGGTCAGACGATTATAGAGCCCGGCCCAACCGGGACGCGGGTCGCCTTTGGCGTCGAACATTTCATCAAAAGGGCGGCCCAGTTGATAGCCTTCAAACGGGCCGGGCTGACCTGGTCGCGGAAGCGCGATACTGTCACTGGCTTTGTCCGGCGCGCGCGCCATGGTGTTTCCTGCCTTCTGGCTTTTTGTCTGCTCCACTCCACGGGCGGCAGGCACTTGTGTCAAGCTGGCTGTGTGTGTCTTACGCAGGCCTGCCCAAAAAGCGGGCAGGTATCTTTGCCCGGCTTTAAATTTCTTCCCGACAAACAGCACTTGCCCCTATTGAACCATGCCTGTAGCGTGGCTTTCTGCAAACAAGAACACAATGATCAGGAGTGCCAGGGATGCGGTTTGAGGGCTCGAAGAATTATGTCGCGACAGACGATCTGAAGGTTGCGGTCAATGCCGCCATCAAGCTCGAGCGTCCGCTGCTGATTAAGGGGGAGCCCGGAACCGGCAAGACGGTGCTGGCCATTGAAGTTGCTAAAGCATTGGGTCTGCCGCTGATCGAATGGCACATTAAGTCGACCACAAAGGCTGTGCAGGGCCTCTATGAATATGATGCCGTCACCCGCCTGCGCGACAGCCAGCTTGGCGATGAACGCGTCAAAGATGTTCGCAATTACATTAAGAAGGGCAAGATGTGGGAGGCTTTTGCCCATGAGGGCCGCTGTGTCTTGCTGATCGATGAAATCGACAAAGCCGATATCGAATTCCCCAATGACCTCTTGCAGGAATTGGATCGAATGGAATTCCATGTCTATGAGACGGGTGAAACCATCAAGGCGATTGAGCGGCCCATCGTTATCATCACATCAAATAATGAAAAGGAATTGCCCGACGCCTTTTTGCGCCGCTGCTTCTTCCATTACATCAAATTCCCCGATGAAGACACGATGCAAGCCATTGTTGAGGTGCACTTCCCCGGCATCAAGAAGCGGTTGATCTCCAATGCTTTGGCCAGTTTCTATGACATGCGCAAAGTTCCCGGCCTTAAGAAAAAGCCGTCGACTTCTGAATTGCTCGACTGGCTCAAGCTCTTGGTGACCGATGACATTGATCTTGATGCGGTCAAGCAGAAGGATCCAACAAAGCTAATTCCGCCACTCCATGGCGCCCTGTTGAAGAATGAGCAGGATGTCGCTTTGTTTGAGCGTCTTGCGTTTCTGGCCCGGCGCGAAAGTCGGGGCTAATTTAGCAACCGGCGCGCCTTACAGACCTGACCAGACAATAAAGCCACCGACGAGGATAACGATGGTGCCGAAGACGGCGGATAAGGCGCGCTTTTGCTGACTGAGAGACCGGCTTGCGGCCGTGCCCAATGCGCTGCCGGCCATGCCGCCAGTGATCATTAAGGCGGCGACTGGCCAATTGACGAGGCCCGAAAGCGCGTAACTGGCGGTGGTCGCCGCCCCAAAGGCGCTCACTCCGACGAGCGAGGTGCCGACCGCAATTCCCATCGGCATGGCCGTGGCCCACATCAAGCCAGGCACGATCAGGAAACCCCCGCCGATCCCAAAAAATCCTGATGCGAGACCAACGGCGCCGCCACTTCCAATCAGGCGGGGCAGCAAATGCGGCGCACTTTCCCAAGACAATCGCACATCGGGGGCTTCTGCCCGGATTGGCTTGCGAAATGACACAAGCCCAACGCCGACCATAACCAAGCCAAACAGCGTCAGCAGTCTTTGGCCATCCACCGCCTTGCCCAAATGGGCACCCAGACTTGCCCCAACGACACCGGACACGGCAAAGACAGCTGCACAACGCCACTTTACATTTTGCGCCCGACCGTGCGCCCATAGGCCTAACAGAGCATTGGCTGCAACCGAGACAGCGCCAGTGCCAATGGCGGTATGCGGGTCGGTAATACCAACGCCATAAATCAGGAGCGGGACTGCCAAAATAGACCCGCCGCCGCCGATCAGGCCCAGGATCGACCCGATCAGCAGACCTGATCCGAGAGCAGCAAGGATGACAGCGGGCTCCATAAACTCAGCCTGCCTTCAAGACTGCAGCTGGCTGTGGCCGATTCCACGGCATCAGCGCCAAAAGCTTGGCCATGCCGCACCAGCCGGTGGTTCCCGCAAATGTCAGCCCGGCACCGATGAAGGCGGACAAGCCATAAAAGCCGGGATGTACCCACGTCCCGAGGATAATGCCGAGCAGCACCAAGCTGCCTGCGGTAATCTGGACCTGGCGCATGATTTCGATGGGTTGTTTGTGGTCTTTTTGGACTGGCAGGCCTGCCGCTTTCCAAGCCTCGATGCCACCCTCAAGAATATAGGCCTCGCAGGATGTGGCTGCGGCCAGTCGGTGCGCATTGGTTGCGGTCCGATTGCCAGCCTTGCAGTGAAAGATAACAGCCTGATCCCCGGCCAGCGGCAGAGATGACCCAAGGCTCGACAAAGGCACACTCTTGGCCGCGGCAATTCGCTCGCGCGCGGTTTCATCAGCTTCACGTATATCAACCAAACGAGCACCCTGAGCCAGCAGGGCTTTGGCTTCTTCGATGGAAATGGTCTTGAGGGTCATAGGGTTTCTCCGGTTTGAAAGGGTGGCTCACGCAGAGTGCGGGCTGCAGTAGAGCTGATGAAGCGTGTCCATCAGAACAGCGAGTTTGGGGTCAGCAATGGCATAAAAGATGGTGGTGCCGTCCCGGCGCGTCGACACAAGGCCTTCCTCACGCATCACGGCAAGATGCTGGCTCATTGCCGACTGGCTTAGCCCCACGGCAGTGCCCAAAGTCCCCGCACTGGCTTCGCCTAAGCCGACCAATGTGCACAGAACCAACAAGCGACGCTCATTGCCGATGGTCTTCAACAGTTTGGCGACGTCACCGGCCCGCTCAGCCATGGCGCTGGCGGCAAGGTCAAGATCGGCTGTCGTGGACATCTGCTGAACTCCATATATTAGCTATTGCTAATTTAGCAGTATCTAATATATAGTCAAGCAGCTTTTCCAGCAAGAGGGAGCTTGTGTGATGTCAGAACCCCGTATTCTCGCCTTTTTTGACGAACCCACTTTCACGGTCACTTATCTGGTCATCGACCCGGCAAGCGCGCGTGCGGTGATTGTCGACCCGGTTCTTGATTATGATCATCGCAGCGGGGCCGTCTCGACCACGTCAGCTCAAGCTGTGCTGGATGCGGCTTCGGCTCATGGGGTTGCGATCGACTTCATCCTTGAAACCCATGTTCATGCCGATCACCTCAGTGCCGCGCCATTCCTGAAAGCCCAGACAGGGGCTAAAGTCGTGATTGGTCACGCGGTTGACCAGGTTCAGCGCACATTCGGGCCGGTCTTCCACGCTGATGATCTCAGTTTAACCGGGGCAGAGTTCGATGTTTTGGCCGAGGATGGTGCCAAACTGCACTTTGGCCAGCAAAGCATTGAAGTCATGCATGTCCCCGGTCACACGCCGGCCTGCGTGGCCTATCGCATTGGCGATCATTTGTTTGTGGGCGATACTTTGTTCATGCCCGACTATGGCACGGCCCGGTGTGACTTTCCCGGTGGCGATGCAAGTGCGCTTTATCGCTCAATCCAGAAGATGCTCGCCTTGCCGCCACACACAAAGCTCTGGATGTGCCATGATTACAAAGCCCCGGGGCGGGACTATTTCGCGTGGGAGAGTGACGTTGCCAGCCAGCGTGCGCACAATATTCATATCCATGATGGCGTGAGCGAGGCCGATTTTGTGGCCATGCGGGAAACACGCGACAAGGGGCTTTCGGCCCCGGTCCTGCTCTTGCCGTCTGTCCAAGTGAACATGCGCGCCGGCCATTTCCCGCCCGCCGAAAGTGACGGCAAGCGCTTTCTTAAAGTACCGGTTTCCGGACAGATCCCCACATAGGCACTCGACAAGGTCGCTGTGTCCTCTAAAGTCATCACCAAATCACAGATGCCTCAGGTTAGACACTCATGTTCCAGCGCTTCTTCTCCGAACTTCGCGATGCCAAAGTGCCCATTAGTCTGAAGGAATATCTTCTGCTGTTGGAGGCGATGGATGAAGAGGTGATCGAGAGCGATATCACCGACTTCTATTATTTGTCGCGCGCCGCGCTGGTGAAGGACGAGCGCAATCTCGACAAGTTTGATCGTGTGTTCGGTCATGTGTTCAAAGGCCTGGAGAAGACTGGTGACGCTTTGGCCGCTGCCATCCCCGAGGACTGGCTACGTGCGCTGACAGAGAAATATCTCACCGAGGAAGAAAAGGCTGAAATTGAAAGTCTTGGTGGGTGGGAAAAGCTGATGGAGACGCTGCAGAAGCGTCTGGAAGAGCAAAAAGAGCGCCATGAAGGCGGCAATAAGTGGATTGGCACCGGCGGGACCTCACCCTTTGGGGCCAATGGCTATAATCCTGAAGGCGTGCGGATCGGTCAAAAGGAAGGCCGGCATGGCCGCGCCGTCAAAGTGTGGGACAAGCGCGAGTATAAGAATCTCGATGATCAAGTCGAACTTGGGACCCGCAATATCAAGGTGGCGCTGCGCCGTCTGCGTCGCTGGGCGCGCGATGGCGCTCCGTCTGAGCTTGATTTGAAAGGCACCATCGATACCACCGCCCGCAACGGCTATCTTGATGTCGTTTTAAGACCCGAGCGGCGCAATACAGTCAAAGTGCTGTTATTCTTCGATATTGGTGGCTCGATGGATGCCCATATCAAAGTGTGCGAGGAATTGTTCTCAGCCGCTCGTACCGAGTTCAAGCACATGGAATATTTCTATTTCCATAACTGTGTTTACGAAGAGGTCTGGAAAGATAATCGTCGCCGCAACAGCGAGAAGATGGCGACGTGGGATGTACTGCACAAATTTCCGGCTGACTACAAAGTCGTCTTTGTCGGCGATGCGACGATGAGCCCCTATGAGATTACCTATCCCGGTGGCAGTGTTGAGCATTGGAACGAAGAGCCAGGTGCGGCGTGGTTGAAGCGGGTGGCGGACGTCTATCCGCACCTGATCTGGATTAATCCAGTTCCTGAGCGGCACTGGGACCATACCCCATCGGTCAATCTGATCCGGGACGTCATCGGCCGCGACCGCATGTTCCCCATGACAATTCAGGGATTGGATCGGGCAATGCGGGAGCTTGGCCGCTAGGACCTCGGCCTTTGCCTGTTGCGCCAAATCAGCTCACTTTGCCACCATCAATTGTGGCGAGAGGTGTGGGCGATGTTCCGTTGGGTGTGTTTGGCCGTCTGTTTGGCTGCAGCGGGGTTTGGCGTCGGTGTTGCTGTAGCCGCGACGCCGGTGGAAGCCCGCGACGCCTTTAGTCGATTGGATGCCGACAAGGATGGCCGGCTGGCCCCAACTGAATTGCAGGGCCCGTGTGGAACAGACGTGTTTGCCATGCAGGATGTCAATCACGATGGGCAAATCACGCCGGGGGAGTTTCAGGCCTCTGGCAAGATTGTGATGTTCGCCGATAAAGGCGGCATTGACACTCGGAATATCGCAATGCGCTGGTTAGAATTCCGAATTGGTGATTTCAATCTCGATGACCAAGGAATTGCCCTATGTACGGTGGAGGAGGGTCAATATCCGATCGACCCGCAGGCCAGCGCGGCGGAGGTTGAGGCCGCCAAACACGAGGTGCAATCCCGGCTCAGCCAAGCCCGTCAAGCCAGCGTAACCCCATAATCCCCCCTTTTGCTGTGTCCCGCCTTTCCCCCAAGGGTTAAGGACAGGGATGGGGATGAACAAAGGCAGCTAGGCTTTGACACCACGCTCTAGCCTTGGCCTGCGAACAGCGCCAAGA
The DNA here is from genome assembly GCF_003112735.1 of Candidatus Phycosocius bacilliformis. Taxonomy (GTDB): domain Bacteria; phylum Pseudomonadota; class Alphaproteobacteria; order Caulobacterales; family Aquidulcibacteraceae; genus Aquidulcibacter; species Aquidulcibacter bacilliformis. The sequence continues at coordinate 42,194 of NZ_BFBR01000004.1, read as the reverse complement.
CAGGCCGATGCTGGCCGAAATCCTCCCTCCACCCGCGCCTGACCTTTCCGACGCGCGGGCCGTTTTGCAGCGGGTCTTCGGCCATAGCGATTTTCGCGGCCTGCAAGGTGATGTTGTCGCCCATGTCCTTGCTGGGGGCGATGGTCTGGCGGTCCTGCCCACAGGTGGGGGCAAGAGCATGTGCTACCAGATCCCCGCCTTGTTGCGCCCGGGCGTCGGTCTGGTTGTATCGCCCCTGATTGCCTTGATGGCCGACCAGGTGGAAGCCTTGCGTGCAGCTGGAGTCAATGCGGCCCGGTTGGACTCCTCGATGGATTGGGAGGCACGTCAAGCCGTTTTCAGCGCGATCCAGAGCGGCAAACTTGACCTGCTTTATGTCTCGCCTGAAGGGTTGGCGTCTGGGGTTCTCAGTGAGCGGCTCGGCCGGATGCCAGTCTCGCTGATTGCGGTAGACGAGGCCCATTGCGTCAGTCAGTGGGGGCATGACTTTCGCCCAGATTACCGCCGTCTCGGTGCATTGCACGAGGCCTTTCCCGGCGTGCCACGTCTGGCGGTGACCGCAACAGCCGATGCCCGTACCCGCGAGGATATTCGTCGCCAATTGCATCTCATGCAGGCCCCGGAATTTGTCGCCAGCTTTGATCGGCCTAACCTTATCCTGTCGACGCGGCGCAAGGATGGCCGCACGCAGGCCCGCATCCTTGACTTGGTTGAGGCGCGCCGAGGCTTGTGCGGTATCATCTATGTGACCGCGCGCAAAGAAACCGAGGAACTCGCCGCCACCATGCGCGAGCGCGGTCTTGATGCTTTGGCTTTTCATGCACAAATGCCTTCGGACCAAAAACATGCGCACTTGCGCCGGTTTCAAGAAGAAGACGGCGTGGTGATGGTGGCAACCATTGCCTTTGGCATGGGCATCGACAAGCCCGATGTGCGCTATGTTATTCATGCCGATCCACCCAAAAGCATCGAAGCCTATTGGCAGGAAGTTGGTCGCGCGGGGCGGGATGGCTTGCCCGCTGAAGGGATTGCGTTTTACGGCTTCTCAGATCGCCGTTTCATGGCTGATCGGATCGAAGGCTCGCCCGCCCCAGACGAGGTCAAGCTGGTGCAGCGCACCAAGCTCAATCAGCTCTACGCATTCTTGGATGGCTTGGCCTGCCGCCGTGGCGGGGTCAGGCGCTATTTCGGCGAGACCCAAGTTGAAGATTGCGGACAATGCGACGTTTGCCTCAATCCGGATATGGGCCATGATTCCAGTCAATGGGCGCGTATGGCTCTGTCAGCGGTCATCCGTTGTGAAGAAAGCTTCGGGCGTGGTCGGCTGATTGCCCACCTCACTGGAACCGCCCCTGATGGGCCGCTTGAGACCCGCTTTGCCACGAGAACGACGTTTGGCATCGGCAAAAGCTTAGGCAAGACTGGTTGGCGGCGCGTGCTGGATCAATTGTTATTTGATGGGGTCCTAGCCGAACAAAATCTTGATGGCTTCCCAGTGCTGGCGATTGCCTGCCCGGACTTGGCGCGGTCGGTCCTGAAGGGCGAGATGACCGTGATGACACGGGAAGATCCGGGGGAAACTGGACGCGGACGGCGCGCCCAGACCCGCGTCGCGCTGCGCGAAGACCTCGATACCCCTACCCAGACATTGTTCACGGCTTTGCGGGCTTGGCGTCTGGAGACCGCCCGCCAAGCGGGTGTACCACCCTATGTGGTATTTCATGACTCGGTTTTGCGTCAGGTTGCCCTGCACCGCCCGACAGGCTTGGCGGAATTGATGGCCATCGCCGGGATCGGTGAGGCCAAAGCCCGGCGTTATGGTCACGCCATTTTGCAGGTGTTGGCCAGAAGCGAATTTACCCTCCCGCAATAGACACAGCCTAAACTTGTGCCCAGTCGTTTGGGAATGAGGGTGTTGGTCATGAAGATGCGTGTGCTGTTTGTTCTGCTGGCTGCCACACAGTCGATGCTTTTGGCGGCTTGTGCTGGTGGTGGTGGCGGTGGTGGTGGCACCATTATTCAGCCCTCGCCTCCGCCGCCACCACCACCTCCTCCTCCGCCACCTCCGCCACCACCACCTCCTCCTCCGCCCCCACCGCCGCCGCCTGCACTGGTGGCTGGAGTTGATTATCCGTCCGCCACCTCGCGCGAATACACCCGGAGCTGGGGCTTGGGTGGCATTAAAGCCGTAAAGGCCTGGGAATATGGCGCGACCGGGGCGGGTATTCGCGTCGGTGTGGTGGATACCGGTATTGACCGGGATCAGATCGATTTGAAGAATAACATCTCCCCTTTGTCGCGGGACATGGAGATCGGTCGACCGAACCAGATCATCGCAGCCGAAGAGCGGCATGGCACCCGTGTGGCCGGCGTGATTGCCCATGAGTTCAACGGGCAAGGAACGGTTGGTGTCGCGTTTAGATCGACGATCATCAGCTATCGCGCAGACAGGGAAGGCACTTGCGAGGAAACCGGAGAGGGCAAAGGCTGCAAACTGCCTGAATCCAATATCGCCCGAGGGGTTGATGCCGCGATTGCAGACGGTGCCCGCGTCATTAATCTGTCACTCGGCGGAGCGGACGGGACCGGCCCAACCCTTATGGCAGCCATCCAACGGGCTACCAATGCCGGTATCGTCGTGGTTGCTTCGGCAGGCAATAATTCCACCGTTGATCCCGAATTCCCCGCATTGCTTGCCAATGATCCTGCCTATCGTGGCCTGATCATCGCCGCTGGCTCAACCGATACCACCGAAGCTCTTTCCACTTTTAGTGCCAAGGCTGGTGCTGCACGCAATAATTTCTTGGTTGCACCGGGTACCGACATCATTGCGGACTGCGATACCACGGCCTGTTGGCGTATTTCAGGCACGTCGTTTTCAGCGCCTCACATCAGTGGCGCTTTGGCGCTATTGTTCCAAGCATTTCCAAATCTGACGGGAACCCAAGCCGTCAATATTCTGTATCGCTCAGCGCGTGATTTGGGCGATCCTGGCACAGACGCTGTGTTTGGCCGTGGGATCATGGATCTGGAACGGGCATTCTCCCCCATCGGTCTGACCACCAGTAGCAATAGTGCTGGACAAGCTGTCCGGGTGGATTTGTTTGATGGTGTTGCCGGATCGGCATTTGGTGATGCCTTTGTTCGCGATGGCCTGTCGACGGCCGTGTTGGATGAGTATCAACGGCCGTTTAATGTGTCATTGGGGTATCGCTTGTCCCCTCGATCTGATCTGGGGTTTGGGGCCAATTTATATGAAACCGGACCAAGCCAAGCGGCCCATATCGGCGCAGCAGTCTTTGGTTTGACCCCGACGGTTGCCCCGTCCGAGGCATGGGGTGTGCGCGATGATCGCACCGGAGCGGGACGCGCTGCCTTGCGCGCATGGATGCCGCTGTCAGGTCAGCCATTGGGCGGCAATGTTTCGCTTTCATTGAGCCAAGCCGGAGAAGCCGGTGTTGTTCAGCCCTTCGGTCTTGCCGGTGATCGCGCCGGGGGTGGATTTCAATTTGGTGCGCTTGGCCTTGGGCAGTTCCAATCTGCCCAAGGTCTCGTTTTCAGTCACAACGCCCTTAGCCTGCACGCCTTCACCGCAAGCGGTGGTCAAGGCCCGCTGCGTCGACTGGGCGAAACCCGTCAGCAGGCCAGCCTGTTGCAGCTATCATTTCAGGGCGCGCACCTTACCAGCATCCTCGAAGCAGGCGCGGTTTCAGAGCGTGGCAGCTTCCTTGGATCGCGCTGGAGCGATGATTCACTTGGCTCAATTGGGGGCTTTGTAGATCAGAGCCGTGCTGAAAATCGGTTTGTTGGGATCCAATTTGATTGGTCGCCAAACCAAGCCACCCGACTCACGGCCCGTGTCCAAGGCAGCCGTCTGGCTGACTTGGCACAGAACAGGCTATTTGAAGCCGCAGACCCAATATATGCCAGTGCTGCGACGTTGAGCTTGGGCCATGATTTGGGGAATGGCTGGCTAACTTTTGGGTTGGAGCAGCCTTTGCGAGTGGAATCAGGCAGTCTTCTCTATCGTTTGGCAGACCCTTATGCGCGCTGGGATGCAGCACAAACCTGGTCGCAGCGCCCGATTTCTATGTCGCCATCGGGTCGGGAGCTGCGCCTGTCGGCAAGTCGTGATTGGTTGCTCGGCCAGAGAGCCGGTGATGCCGTCTGGTTGGGTGTTGAATTAACCCATGTGCATGAGCCTAACCACGTGGCAGCGGCTGATAGCCAGACTTTGTTCCGCTTACGCGGTTCAACGCGCTTTTAGCGTCGTCCAGCAAGCCCACGTCTCAACCAAGGTCAACTAACAGTCGTTGGGCTTCCAAAATCGCTGTCATGCCGTTATGTCAGGGACCATAGGGTCCTGATGCAGGGCCCGCGACCCCTTGCCCGGCCGTCGCGCCGGGCGCATTTGTTTTTGGAGGCCTGACATCATGTTTCAGATCCTGATGCCCAAAGCCACGGCCGTGTGGCTGATCGACAATACCGGCCTGACCTTTGACCAGATCGCGGCCTTCTGTGGCCTGCATCCGCTGGAAGTAAAGGGCATCGCCGATGGCGACGTGGCGGCAGGTGTGCGTGGGCTTGACCCAATTGCTAATTCTCAGCTCTCGCGCGAGGAAATCGCCCGTGGGGAAGCTGATCCGACCTATAAGATCAAGCCCTTGGAAGGCCGCAAGTTGGATCTTCCACCGGTCAAGAAGCGCGGTGGTCGCTATACGCCTGTGTCGCGCCGCCAAGATCGTCCCGACGCGATTGCCTGGTTCTTGCGCTATCATCCTGAGATTTCTGATGCGCAAATGGGCAAGCTGATCGGCACCACCAAGTCGACCATCGAAAGCGTGCGCAACCGCACCCATTGGAACAGCGCTCAGATCAAGCCAGTCGATCCGGTCACCATCGGCCTTTGCACCCAGATCGAACTGGATGCCTTGGTGAAGGCTTCCTCAGCACGGCGCAGCAAACTGGCTGCCGAGGCCGGCACACCTGATCCCGAAGACGGCCCTAGCCTGCAGCCAGCGGCCCAGTCCGGCTATTATGAGGAAGAGCGCGATTATTGATCGCGCCGACCCAGTTTCCTAAATAGTCAATCAAACCCTGCCCGTCCCGGCAGGGTTTTTTGTTCGGTTGCGCAGGCTCTCTAAAGTCTATGTGTTTCATTGGTGAGGCGTACATCCCCGCCCTGAATGGGTTGGGCGGCGGCAGGTCTGGCTTTTAAGAGTGCATCGGCTTCTGACCCCAATCGCCGCATCAAGGTCCGGCTGGTCCAGACTGCCGGAATTGGGCCCACATCAACGACAATATTCCATTGTGCGCAGGCCCTGCCAACACAGCGTAAGGCAAGGTCCATCGGCTTAGACGGCGCGAGCCCTTGGTCGCTGCCGTCATTCTGCCCATCCACACGGCTGACCTGGGCCTCCTTGGGTATAAAAAGCACCACTTCATCGGCTCCAGGTGCTGTCACGCGCAAGACAAGTCGGCGGCCCTTGGCGGTATTGGCGGCGGACATAATGTCGATGCGTGCAGGCTCTGGGCGTTCGCTGGCCGCAGGGGCTGGCGCGTTCACACGTTCACCATCGGCATGAGCGATTGGACCGCGTCTAAACGGGGCGACTGCCTGCATACTGGCCGGCGCAGGATCATTACCCGGCCCCAGAACCCACGCAGGTGCGGGTCCGCCATGCCAATGCTGGATATTGAGCGGGCGCGGGATCTGTGGGGAATAGGCGGGTGCCAGCCCGCTTGCCACACCGGCAAAGACGATCACAATCAGGGTTGCTAGGCCCGTACCAGCCTGCCCCTTCTGGCTGACCCAGACAGGGACCAAAGCACACAGCATCAAAAGGGCGCTGAGGATGCCAAAGCCCCATCCCAACGCAAGTCCAAGGCCTGCTTCGGCAAAGTCGAGCGCGGGAAGGGTCAGCACCAATAGGATTAAGGCTGCGGCAAGGCCAAACCATGTCACCAACACATCCTGTGTTGGGCGCAGGCCGATCCAGATAAGGCCCAGTCCAGCAAGACCTGCAGCTGGTGCAACCAGGATCATGGCTCCAGGTGAAAGGATAGCAAGCCCCAGAAAAAGCCCACTCAACCAGATCCAAATGCTCGCCAGCATGCGGCCTGGCTTAACCCCCCGGCCCAACCAAAGCCCTGCCAAAGCGCCCAAAAGTGCGGTCGCGTAAATGACGGTGCGGCCAGCCAAAGGATTGGCAAACCACCATTGGCTCTCAGGTCGGACCAGATCAATCAGCCACAGGCTGGCAAAGCCGCCGACCCCGGCCACCATCATGGCCACAGGCGGGACAAGGCCGGCGCGGATCACTCCGCTTGGCCCCAGACGTGTATAGGCCCACAGCCCCCCCAACAATCCCAACCCCAACAAGCCATATCCCGCCCACAACGGGAGCACCAGGACAAACTGACCGAGGACGTCTGAATAAATGACCGTGGACTCGGCTGAACCCACCGATGGGGCGGCCAACAAATGCCCCTCCACGGCCGCAAGGGCAGCCGCGCCCATATGGCCTACGCTTGCAGCCTCAAGATAGGCGAGGGAATCAAGGGGCGTATGATAGCGCGCTAAGGGCTCAATAAAGGCGAAATTCACCCCGTCATAACCCTTGCCCAGAAACTCAGTCGCATCCGTGTCATTGGGCAGGAGCCGATAAATGTCGGCGGCCATGGAATTGGCGACCGTTCGAACCCGGCCGTGGGTCAAGGCCGCAATGTCGCGGCCATTGGGGGAACTGGTCTGGAACATGATTGCCGGGCCGCCGGTGCCGCGCGCTTCCATATTCACCGCAAAGCTTACGTCTTGCGCCCAAGGGTCCGTTCGTACAAAGGACTTTGCTCCCAATAGCCCAGCCTCTTCACCATCGCTCAACAAGAAGATGACCGGCTTGGATAAGGTTCGGCCGCGCAATAAGGCTGCAATCTCTAATGCTGCGGCCACACCCGCCCCGTCATCGCTGGCACCAGGCCCGGCAGGGACTGAATCATAATGGGCTGCCACAAGCACCCCATTCCCACCCACGGGACCGGTGCGGAACACCACATTGCGCACGCGCGCGCAGCTCATGCCACCCCAATTGAGATTTCCACGACACGAAAAGTCATCGCGCACCTCAGGGCGATAGCCCATGGCACGGATCTCCTGCATCAGGCGCTCACGAACCAGATCATTGGCACGTGAATCGACCGGGTGGGGTCGCTCGTCACCAAGGATCCGGGCAAGTCGTCCAATGGCGCGTTGGGTGTCAAAGCCCGTTGCGGCCTGGGTCTCAGCAAGTGTTGGCGGGGCGGTCACCAGCCCTTTAAAGCAAAAGGCCAGCATAAGGCCGACCAGCATAAGCAGGAAGGCAAACCGACCTGAAAAATAGCCGATGACCTTGGTTGGCGATGCAGATGTCATGGCCCACTCAATCACGCTTGTGTGAGCTTGTGAAGCATTATCGACGTTGGGCCGGGACATGCCTTGACCACGTCAGCCATCTAAAGGGCAACCGAGAGCAAATCGGGCCTAAGCCGAACCAAATGGTCAGATATTTTGCTCTTGATTCAATATGGTCACTTGATCCGGCGCCGCAGCATTAACCAACCTTGCCTTAGTCCTTGCTCGCCATGGCCGAGGATGCCCGCTTGAGCAAGGGTTCATAAATGGCCGTCATGTTGGTGAACATGGCTTGGGAAACTTTGGCTATTTCTGCCATTCCGATGGCAAGCTCAGTCATCGCATACTCACGCTGCACCATCAGGAACTCGGTCACTGATTGTACCTGCATCATGGCTTGAGTTGCCGCGGCTGCCCGCTGCAGGCTTTGTTTGGAATATTCTGCGCTTTCTTGTGTCAGGCTCTGAAAGGCGGTCGACGCGATTTGGGAGGATTCCAAAATCGCCTCCAGATTGCCCTTGGTGACGTCGCTCAAAGTGTCGACTGTCTTCATCGTGCGCTCCATGGCAACCCTCGAATGACCGGCCATTTTTTCAAGATTGGCTTTGGTCAGCGCGATCATCTGGTCGGTTTGTGCCGTCATGGTGGTGCCCAAAGTGGTGGTAGCATCGCCGAAGCTATGAGCTGACTTTTTGGTCTTGTCTGTCATGAATGTAGTCCTTCTTTGGAGTGACCCCACATGGGGTCGCGCTGGCGTTTAAAAGAGGTGGTGCATGCACCTCATGCTGGGGGAACATCAAGGATCTGACCGCCCATCGCCTCATGCAACACAAAGCCTTCAAGCGGATCGGATGGAGCCCGCCACGGTGCCTGCGCCAGCATCTCAACAGTGTGGGCGAAGCCTGCTTCCCAGCGTTCGCGGATGCCTTTGGGGCTGAAGTCTATATCCTTAGTATGATCTTCATGATCCAGTTGCGGCGCTAGGAGGCGGACAACATGGATCTTGGTCTCGCACCCATAGCTTCTTAAAAGCGCGAGGTTTTCTTCCGTCGTGGCACCATCAGGAACCAGCGTCGATAACTGCTGGACAACATGGCGCAAGCGATGGAGTTGGCGCTGGCGCTTGATGTGGGAGTGGGCGCGGCTGGAATATTGAATATCCTTCTGCCGGTTGGCGACTTCCCAGATCGACTTCGGTTCCGTGCCATGTGGATTCCAAAGATGGACCGCAAAGACCAAAGCATTCTTGCGCGGATGATCGTCGAATACGGCTTCCACCGGGGTGTTAGACACAATCCCGCCGTCCCAATAAAGCTCCCCATCAATGCGCACAGCGGGGAAAGCGGGCGGCAATGCGCCGGACGCCAGAATGTGTCGGACGTCGATCTCTGTGTTCTGGGAGTCGAAATAGACCATCTCGCTGGTTCGGACATTGGCAGCCCCGATCGTCAACCTCATTTGCCCTGATTGAATGCGGTCAAAATCAACCAAGTCACTCAAAGTCCGGCGCAGAGGCTCAACCGAATAATAGCCGGCTGATTCCGCGCCAAGTGGCACTTTCTGACCCATGAAGGCCATCGGATTCGGGGCAAAGAAGGAGGGGATGCCTGTCATGATCGCACTCATCGTGCGCATTGGGCTCAACAAATGCCCGAATGGACCTTCGAAGACCTTGCCGTGCTCGACCCGTGTCCAGAATTCAGTCAGCTTGTCGAGGCGTTCTTCAGGCGCATTACCAGCAATGAGGGCCGCATTGATGGCACCGATCGAGGTACCAATCACCCAATCGGGTTGGATGCCTGCCTCTTGCAAGGCTTGGTAGACACCCACTTGATAGGCTCCAAGAGCGCCGCCGCCTTGGAATACGAGGACGATCTGTCCAAGGTCTTTGATCTCGTGCGTCAATGTGGTCTTCATGTTGACTTCCTAAGGGTGGAAACGACCTGCCAAGGTGGTGACTCGCTTTTGGGCTGGGGAGACATAGTCTCGCCTCCGGGATCGCCTGTGATCAGACGGGCAGAACGAGCAAAGGTGAGATAGCTCCAAAGCCAATTCGCACCGACCATGATCCGGTTACGATGTCCGGTGAGAAACCAAATGTGGACGACACACCACACAAACCACGCCAGATGGCCGGACAGTCGGAATCGGCCGAAATCCGCAACAGCGCGATGGCGGCCTATGGTGGCGAGATTACCAAAATTGCGATAGACAAAGGGTTTAGGCGTAACTGACCCCGATGGGGTCAAACCCGCTAGGATGGTGCGCGCCACATAAGCTCCTTGTTGTTTGGCAACAGGGGCAACGCCCGGCAAAGGTCGGCCTGTCTCATCGGGGCAGCAGGCTGTATCGCCGATCACAAAGATTGCGGGATCATCCCGAAGACGCAAGTCCGGACCGACTGGAACGCGCCCGGCCCGGTCTGGTGTGACCTGCAGCCAGCGTGCAGCGTCAGAGGCTTGAACCCCAGCCGCCCAAACGATGGTTGAAGCTTGAATGAAACTCTGGCTGGTTTTGACGCCCGTTCGGTGGATCGCCTCAACCTGGGTTGCGAGTTGCACCTCGACGCCCAATTGTTCGAGCGCCGCCTTTGCCGAAGCAGAAAGAGCGTCTGGAAAGCTTTGGAGCAGACGCGGGCCGGCCTCAATCAGAATGACGCGCGAACAATGAGGTGTGATTGAGCGGAAGTCTCGCCGTACGCCGCAGCGCGCCAGCTCGGCAATCGCCCCGGCCATTTCAACCCCAGTTGGGCCGCCTCCGACCACAATATAGGTGAGCAGGGCCTTGCGCTGGTCTGGGTCAGACGCGACTTCGGCACGTTCGAGCGAGAGCAGGACCTTACGGCGAAGCGCTGTCGCATCATCAATTGTCTTCAGCCCCGGGGCCAGGGCCGCCCAGTCATCATGGCCGAAATAGCTATGCCGTGCTCCTGTGGCCACAACCAGCATGTCGTATTCTACAATGTCACCTGACTGCAGCCACACCTGTTTGGCTTGGCGATCAATGCCGACCACACGATCAAGCATGACCCTGATATTGGGCAAATGACGAACGATGGCACGAATAGGGGCTGCGATATCGGCTGGCGATAAGCCGGCGGTAGCCACCTGATAGAGCAGCGGTTGAAACAAATGGTGGTTCTGCCTGTCGATTAGGGTCACATCGACCCCGCGTCTGCCCAGACCCTTGGCGACCGCAAGCCCGCCAAAGCCTGCCCCAATCACAACGATATGCTTTCTGGCCGTCATGTCATTGACCGGTCCAGCCACCATCGACCGGGATGGCGCTACCGGTAATGGAGCGCGCGCCCTCGGTGCAGAGAAAGGCTGCAAGGGCACCCAATTCCTCTACGGTGACAAAGCGCTTGCTGGGTTGGGCCGCCAGTAGCACATTTTCCACCACCTCTTCTCGACTGATGCCACGGGCTTTGGCGGTGTCGGCGATTTGACCTTCCACCAAGGGGGTCCAGACATAGCCCGGGCAAATGGCATTGCAGGTTACGCCATGCTGTGCCCCTTCGAGGGCAATTGTTTTGGTCAGGCCGATCAGGCCATGCTTGGCGGCGACATAAGCACTTTTGAACGGTGATGCGATCAATCCGTGCACACTGGCCAAATTGATGATGCGTCCCCACCCAGCCCCCTTCATCGCAGCAAAGGCTGGGCGGATGGTGTAAAAGCTTGCGGAGAGATTAAGATCTTGAATTGTCAGCCATTTATCCTCTGGAAACGTCTCAATCGGGCTCACGAACTGCACCCCAGCATTATTCACCAGAATGTCGACTTTTCCGAAAGTTGCCAGGGTATCGGTAACGAGGGCGGCCGCTTCCACACCGTCAAGCAAATTGGCACCATGATAGCTGACACGCCGACCCGTATGGGTCGCTAACTCGTCGCGCGTGGCCTCAATCTCATCCTTTGCGCCCAGCCCATTGAGCACAATATCGGCCCCGGCTTGAGCCAAACAACGGGCAATGCCTAAGCCAATTCCGCTGGTCGAGCCGGTAATGATGGCGACACGGTCTTCTAAAGGCAGCGTCTTTGGTGATGGCGCGGGGATTGGGGGTGTGTGCATGGTTTCCTCACCGGTGAGGGCCACAGCATGGCGCGTCATACTGGGTAACAAAAATGCCGATTAGGCATTGAAATCATGCCGAAATTGAAATGGAGGCCAGCACCCTGGCTTTGTAGTGCGGACAGGCCGACGCTCAAGCTGGTGCTCTTAGACCTTCACGCTAACGCCAGCGACGCGTTTGCTTAAATTGCTAGTCCGATCGCGATCGGGAGGAGTTGAGAATGACCAAGACAATCATTGCCATGGCCGCCATCGCCTGTGTGGCAGCAGGTGCGCCAGCCTTTGCGGGGACATGCCCCGCTGGCAAGGCTGGCGAAAATCCGCTGGCCAATGCCGCCACGATGCCCAGCGCCGTAACCGACACGGTCATTGGAGCTGTTGATCTGGGGCCTTACATCAATGTGCCCAATCGCAGTCTTCGTCTGCGGCGGCTGGTCATTCAGCCTGGTGGGGTGGTGCCGCTTCATAGCCATGCTGACCGCCCAGCCGTGATTATGGTGGCCAGTGGCGAAGTCACAGAATATTCTTCCACCTGCACAGTTCCGATCGTGCATCGCGCGGGTGAGACAATCCCCGAAGAAAAGACCGTCAGCCATTGGTGGAAAAACACGGGCCGCACCGTAGCGATTTTGTATTCATCAGACGTGCACAACGACGCCAAATGAGCTTCTTGCCTGCCGGGGCCGTGGGGATAACCGATGGCACCGGCGGGCAAACGTCTTATCGGCCAAAACAAAGCTGGCCTATCGCCGGGTCACGGTGAAACAAAGCCAAATCGTGGCGCACATGGCTGCCATTGCCACCCAAGCATGGGGTAGGAGAAACGGCATACCAACCAGGATCAGCCCATCATTGCTGCCTGGGATAAGCAAGCTGCCCCATCCCATCATGACTCCGCCTAAGAAACATCGCACCAGCCAGATGGGGGCCGGCATTTGCAGGGACAGGCGACCCGAACGTGCGCCCCCGATTATGGCTCCGGCCAGCAGTGCCCCGAACAAAAGGCCCTTCCACCCAAAGCCCTTAGCCATTGCGATGGCGGCTTGTTCAAGGAACTCGGTATAGCTCCACGAACCAACCAGCACGAACAAAATGGTGAAGGTCATGCCGATCACCAAGGTCGCTTGATGGGGGCTCCAAACTGCTTCTGCGGGACGACGGAACCGGACGGATTTGATGACATGGGTCACAAGCCGCCCGGCAAGGTATAGCCCGGCCACCAACATGATCCATCTTGTGAGTTGAGGATGATGGTCCAGGATCGCGCCTCGCGTCGGTGGCCCCATGCGCAGGTCTTGGGGAAAGCTGGCGGCACCCATAAAATAGCCCACCGGTGTTAAGACATAGGCCCAATTTCCTGAGCCAAGTTTGGCAATCGCGCCAAACACACATGCTCGGTTTACAAAGGCACCCAATCCCAAAATGGCCCCTCCGACCAAAGTGTGGATCGTTACGTCATAGCCCAAAGGCAAATGGGTTACCCGTCCCAAGCCTTGTGCCAATATAACACCGCTGCTTACCCAAAGGGCCGCTTCGACCAGCGCAATCAGCTTGCTGGCTTTTCCGGTCTGGACGATTTCGCCCACCGCGGCGACAGCGCATGTTGCGCCGCGCTGAATGGCAAATCCCATCAACGCGGCACACAGAATTGCGACCGCGAAGGTCACGCTGAGAATGTCGACTGTCACTGGGTTGTCGATGAAGCGATTGATGCGGCTACCGCACTGGCCATGGCGAATTGGGGGCCACGATCAGTGATGTGATAGCGCTCAGCGATAAAGGCAAAATCGGTCCAGGCCACACTGATACTGCCGTCTGCTTCTTCCAGAATGAGCATGCGCACCGGCCAATCTAGCCCCGAATACGGGTTTGAACTCAAGAATTGAACACCAAGTGGTGGATTGCCAAACAGGATCAGCCGCGACGGACGAATGGCAATATTGGCACCAGCACCCAATTGGGACTGATCAATCTCTGCAAAGAACTGAATGCCTTTGGCGGCAATGTCAGCCCGCAGGCGGCGAACGGTTTCTTCCATGCCGTACCGGCTTTTGACCCGGACAATGCCAGCAGCAGGGGCCGTCGGGGAAAGTAGGGTTTGCCCGGTCACGGTCGGGTCGGGCACTGTGGCCGCGCCAGTAGCCAGAGGAGCGCAAGAGAGGGCAAGGCAAAGTGTGAAAAGCATGTTTTTCATGATGGATTCCTGCATCAGGATGGACGCCCGGGTGGACGTTTACTGGCCCGGCTGGAGCCGGGCCCAAGACCAAGCATTGACATGGTGTCTGCTCAGGCTGAAGTTGATTTCAGGCATGAAAATTATAACCTCAGGGCATTTTGGTTTGGTCCTAACCTGTGATGGTTTGCGCGGGTTTGCCTTTACCGGCATGAAAGGCACACGAAACCCTGAGGGGCGAGAATAAGAAGGAGTGCCACCATGGATCAGTCGACAAGCGCGGTTATGGGGCAACTTGTAAAGACTGCGTGTTCGCTTGAAGGCTCTCTGGCGCGGCAATTGACTTATATTGCCGATCAAATTCGGTTGATGAACCCTCATTTCAGCGATGCAGTCGATGCCTTTGTCGACCGGCTTACCAATGCGCATGCCGGTGACAAGGCCCCGGCTGTTGGCGACCCCATGCCTGGCTTTCTGTTGCCAGATGATCAGGGCCGACTTGTTAGTTTGGAGAGGCTGCTCGAGACTGCGCCCGTAGTGGTTGCGTTCCACCGCGGACATTGGTGTCCCTATTGCCGGACCAATATGATCGGTTTGGCGGCATTGGAAGCCGATATCAAGCCGGTGCAGATCGTGGCCGTTTCCGCCGAAGTGCAGGCCTACAGTCGGCGTTTGAAGGCTGAAGCCAAGGCAGGCTTCCCCTTCTTGACCGATATGGGCAATGGGTATGCTCTCTCGCTCAATTTGGCGATTTGGGTTGATGATGACATGGCCGCCCTGATCCAAGCTGCTGACATTGATATTCCCAGATACCAAGGGCAGGAGGGCTGGGTACTGCCAATCCCGTCGGTCTTTGTCGTCGGCCAAGACGGATTGATCAAGGCACGTCATATTGATCCAGACTATCGTCGCAGACTTGAATATGCCGATTTGAAGGCCTTCGCACGTCAAGCGCTGGCCACTTCTTAAGCGCCCTGGTTCCCAAGGGGATTGATGGGCCTTAGTGGGACCGAAGATTCCACAAAAGTGATCCCGTGTCAGGATTCTAGAGGTGCAGATTGGTTCGAGAGGAAACTCGCACGCGTTGCTTGGGTGCCATCTTTTTTCAGTGTGCCAAGTCATCTCAGGCAGGAAGCCGATCCGCCTCGACAGGGTTTTCTTCTGACTGCCAGTCCTTCATGCGCAACAGATTTAACAGGGCGTTGGCTTCGGGGTTGCGATGGCGGCCTGAGACGACACATACGGCCACGGCTTGGGTAAGCTGCAGCGACGGAATGCTGACATGCTGCATGGTGGGTTCACGCAGTATATGGGCAGGGGCTAAAGCCAGACCCAGTCCCGCCGTGAGCAGCGACTTCATGTCGTCAATGGAGGCGACTTCATGGGCGCTCGCCAGATCTATGCCGAGAGCCCGCAGATTGTCGCGCTCTTGTAGGGTCAAGTCGAGCCCACTCATCACTGTGAATTGCGTGTTGGTCAGTGCGTCGAGCGCCAGCTGCGACGGGCTGCTGTCGGCCAAAGCATGGTTGGACCCGACAATCACTTCGAACGGCTCGTTGAACAACGGCCAGATTTCGAGCCTATCCCATGCCAGCGACAGCGGCCCGCAAATCGCCACATCCGCCTTGCCAGACTTCAAGAGTTCGCCAATATCGCCGGCCGGACCGCGTTTCAATTTGATCTGGATGCCTGGAAAGGCCGCGCGCAATTCACGAAGGGCATCAATGAAAAGCGTGAGATCGACGCTGTGCGACACAGCAACTGACAATGTGGACAATTCGCCACTGCGCACTTGCGATGCCAATGATTTGGCGGCCAACGCCGCTTCATGGCACTGGCACAATATGGGTAACATCTTGTTGCCCAGTTCGGTTAGATGGGTATGACGGCCCTCGCGCCGAATGAGGTCGCCGCCCAATTCCTGTTCCAAAAGTTTGATGGCTCGCGTGAGAGCGGGCTGGGTCACATGGCATTCTTCTGCCGCCCGCGTGAAATTCAGCCATTTGGCAACAGAGATAAAATACCGAACCTGCTGCATTTCCATGCTTGTCCCCCGCTTCTGTCACTCGTGTATCTCTGCCGCACTTCCGGCTACAATCGGCATGTGAACGAAGCCAAACCCAGCTCATGTTTCTGAAGCCATTTGATCGTGGATCGGGCTTTAGCTCCGCCTGATATCAATACGTGTCACCCACATGTCAGGTTACCAAAAAATATGACAATGTGTGTGCCATTTCTTGTATGGTGTCGTTGTGATGGCGTGAAGGCAGGAGCAAGGTCGCATAGAATAGACAGAATAGCATGAGACGTGATGCGATCACGCGCCAACGGGGTTTCACTGCTTCTTGTGGTGTTGAGTGACAGCCGAAGACTGAATTGGAGCGGGCGATGAGATTCGAACTCACGACATCCACCTTGGCAAGGTGGCGCTCTACCCCTGAGCTACGCCCGCATCCTTGGGTACCGAAAGCACAAAGGCCTTCGTGAGGAGCGGGCATATGCCTCAGAGCCGGGAGAAGTGCAAGGGGGGGCAGGCGTGCTTGATGCAGCTAGGGACCTTGGGATACAGCAACCCGATGACCCAAGCTGCTTCCCCGCCACAAACGTCCGACCAGAATGGTCTGAGTAGTCCTGCCACACGGGCAGATTTGTTTGCGTTATTCGATCGACTGGGCATCACCCACCACACGATGGACCATCGTCCCGTGTTCACAGTCGAAGAAGGTGCCGACATCAAAGCCGCAATGCCCGGCGGGCATACCAAGAACTTATTCTTGAAAGATAAGGATGGGTCTTTTTTTCTGGTATGTGCTTTGGGACAGACTCAGGTCCGTCTCAACCAATTGCACAAGACATTAGGTTGTGCACGCCTGAGTTTTGGTTCTGAGACCCATCTTCATGAGCTTTTGGGCGTGACGCCAGGCTCGGTCACATTGTTTGCCCTGATCAATGATCCACAGGGCCGCGTCACCTTGGTGTTGGACGAGGCATTGTTGGCCGCAGAGCCGATCAATTTCCACCCCTTGAAAAACGATGCCACCACGGCGGTGTCACAAGCTGATTTGGCGGTCTTTATCCGCCATTGGGGAGGGGCAGTATATTGCTGCGATTTTTCAGGCGAGACGCCACAGGCCAAGCCTTGGTCAAGCCCTGCGTGAAACGCATGTTTTGCCTTGCAACCAGACCCGCGCGCGCCCATGTCTAGCCCATAAACTGGTCTTTGAAAGACCGCGATCAAGAGGAGCGTGCCACCGGCACGAACACAGCCATGGCATTGATTGGTTTAGGCGCGTCAAAACCTAAGACCGGTGCGACCGCAGACCCTACTGGCTTGATCAAAGATGGCAGCGACCAGAGCTTTAAGGCCGACGTCATCGATGTCTCGATGGAGACCCCGGTCTTGGTCGATTTCTGGGCCCCTTGGTGTGGGCCTTGCCGCACTTTGACGCCGACGCTGGAAAAAGTGGTGAAAGCCGCCAATGGCAGGGTAAAGCTGGTCAAGATCAATATTGATGAGCATCCCGCCATCGCCGGGCAATTGCGTGTGCAATCCATCCCTGCCGTATTTGCCTTTGACAAGGGGCGCCCGGTTGACGGTTTCATGGGTGCACAACCTGAAAGCCAGATCAAAGCTTTAGTGGACCGCTTGGCCGGAGCACAGCCGGCCGGGTTGGAAGAGCTGGTCGCGGCGGGCAAGGAAAGCCTCGAGCTGGGCGATTTGGGCGGTGCGGCTCAATCCTTCGCCCAAGCGGCAGGCCTTGATCCTGAAAACCCTAAGGCCTTGGCGGGTCTTGCCCGCGTTTATGTGTTGGGAGGCGAGCTTGATCGCGCACAGGAGATTTTGGCCAGCATTCCCAAGGCCAAGCAGAAAGATCCTGATGTGATCAGCGTACAGGCCCAAATCGACTTGATCCATGATGTTGCCCATGCTGGCGATGCCGCCGTCTTGAACGCCACTTTAGCGGAAGCACCCGATGATCTTGAGGCCCGGTTTGAGCTTGCCAAAGCTGAAATCGCCAATGGTGATTTCGAGACCGCTGCTGAACATTTGTTGTTCATTATCAAAACCGACCGGTCATGGCAGGACGATGCGGCGCGTAAGCAATTGTTGAAGCTGTTTGATGCTGCAGGCCCGACCGCGGAGGTTACCCGTCAAGGGCGGCGCAAATTGTCGGCCATTCTGTTTTCTTAAGGCCTGACCAAAAGCAGCGAGGCAGATGAAGTCATGGTAGCAGGTTATGTCTATCGTAAGCCTGGCGATCTGCCCGCCACCATTCCGGTGTTTCCCTTGACGGGCGCGCTCTTGTTTCCGCGTGGGCAATTGCCCCTCAACATTTTCGAGCCACGATATCTCAATATGATTGATGATGCCCTGACCGGAAATCGGTTGATTGGCATGATCCAGCCAGATGGTACCGGCGACCCCGAACGACCAGGCCTGTCTCGGGTCGGCTGTGTGGGTAAACTGACCTCTTTCACGGAGACCGAAGATGGGCGCTATCTGATCACTTTGACGGGCATATGCCGCTTTGTGGTGGCGCGCGAATATCGGGCTCCAACACCCTATCGCCAGGTGACGGCCGATTGGCAAAGCTTTGCCGACGATCTTAAACCTGTAGGGTCGTTTGCCGGCTTTGACCGAACCAACCTTCTTGAGGCGTTACGCGCCTATCTTGATCGCAACAATCTGAATGCGGACTGGGGCTCGATCGATCAGGCTCAGGCTGAGCCATTGGTCAATGCCCTCTCGGCCTTGTGCCCATTCGCACCCATTGAGAAGCAGGCTCTTCTGGAAGCCGCGACAATCGAAGACCGGCGTGACGTGTTGATCGCGCTCTTGAACATGGACCAAGGCCGCGGCGGTGAAGAAGCCGACGATGAGGAGAGACCCCTGCAATGACTGAAACACCCAAGACTGCAGCAATGGAGGGCCGCGAGATTGACCCGCGTCTTCTGGAAATCCTCGTTTGTCCGGTCTCGCGAACCCCTTTGACCTATGACCGTTCGCGTGGTGAATTGGTCTCTAAAGCGGCCGGTCTTGCCTACCCGATCCGTGATGGTGTGCCGATTATGCTGGCGGGCGAAGCGCGAGAGATTTCCGATGCCTAACACGGACGCTGAGACTGTCGCGCGCCCGTGGCCGGTTGAGCTGGTGTTTCAGGCCAGCGCCAAATCCTTGCGCGCCCGGTTCGACGATGGGATGACGTTCGAGATCCCCTATGAGCTTTTACGTGTTGAAAGCCCCTCCGCAGAAGTCCAAGGCCATTCTGCGGCTGGCAAGAAGTGGGTCGCCGGCAAAGGCGATGTTGGCGTTTTGCGGGCAGAACCAGTCGGTCGTTATGCGGTTCGGCTCATCTTTGATGATGGTCACGACAGCGGAATTTTTACGTGGGATTGGCTCTATCGTCTGGGTCGAGATCAGGATCGTCTCTTGGCGGATTATCGCCGTGCTGTGGGCGAAACCTGAGGCGGTCTAGGCCACCACAGAAAGAATCTGGGCGGCCTCGTCGGCATCACGGCCAATTTGGGAGACTAAATCGTCAAGGCTGGGGAATTTCATTTCAGGACGCAGGAATGCATGCAGGCCAACTTCCAGCCGCTTGCCGTATAGATCGCCCTCAAAATCGAACAAATTGACCTCAAACAAGGGCTGTCGCAGTCCTGTCGTGGGGGTGCGCCCGAAATTGGCTACCCCACTATACCATTTGGGGTCTCCCAGCACATTGACCCGGACCGCATAAACGCCAAAGCGTGGCGCAAGTTGGTCTTCAAGATGAAAATTGGCAGTGGGAAAGCCGATGGTTCGGCCGCGCTTTTCGCCATGGATCACCATGCCTTCAACCCGCCATGGTCGACCCAATAAGGTGGTGACCATGGCAAGATGCCCGGCCTTAAGGGCCTCACGCACCCGGGTCGAGGAATAACGTATACCCGAATGATCGAGAACCGGCTCAACGATGGTGACACCGAAACCAAGGTCTTCCCCCATCGCACGAAGCATTGCCCCATCGCCGCGTCGGTCGCAGCCAAAGCGGAAATCGTGACCAACGGTGACATGGCAGGGCTTAAGATGGCCAACCAAAATGTCACGGATGAAATCGGCAGCCGCCATGCCGGCCATGGCAGCATCAAATGGGATTTCGAACATGAATTCTGCGCCGACATCGGCTGCCCGCTCAGCTCGGAGACGGGGTGTGTTCAGACGAAACGAGGGCGATTCTGGTGCCGCAAAATAGCATTTGGGCGGAGGCTCGAAGGCCGCAACCGCAAGCAGCCGGTCAGGCCTTGCTTCCTGGGCGGCACGCAAGACCGCCACATGGCCGAGATGCAAGCCGTCAAAAGCACCCAAGGCCATGGTGGCACCTTGGGCCTGTTCTGGCACCTCTGTCCTGGCACTGAAACTCTGCATTAGCCCTCGCGTTTGGCCACCATGACAACTGCTTCACCCGACAACACCGCTTTGCCAGCGATGAGGCAGGTTGTCGACAGGGTGACAAAGCCTTTGGCAGGATCGAGCGCTGTAACTTCGACGCGCGTGGTGACTGTCGCGCCAATTTTGACTGGTCGCTTGAATTGCAAGCTCTGGCTGACATAAACCGATCCTGGCCCCGGTAGACGCATGCCAATGAGCGCAGAGACATGGCTTGCGGTCAGCATCCCATGGGCAATGCGCTCCTCAAACCGTGTGGTAGCGGCAAATGCTGCATCGAAATGAACTGGGTTCATGTCGCCTGAAGCTGCCCCAAACATGAGGATGTCAGCTTCTGTGACAGTCCGGGCTGATTCAGCAACCTGACCAATACTGAGTTCTTCGAAATAAAAGCCGGATGCGGCATTGGGCATGGCATGTCCTCGTCTAGGTCGTGATTCACGCTTCTTTAGCCCTCAACTGATATAGGGCTTTTAACCGTGGGGTGAGAGTGGCCGAAGCCACCGAAGGAGAAGTTGTATGGCAGTGGATCTGAACGCGCCAGTGTTAGTCGTCGATGATTATCAAACGATGGTGCGCATCATTCGCAACCTCTTGAAACAGCTTGGTTTTGAGAATGTTGATGAAGCGGCCGACGGCCGTGAGGCCCTCGAGAAGATGAAAAAAACCAAATATGGTCTGGTCATTTCCGATTGGAACATGGAACCCATGACAGGTTATGAGCTGCTGCGCGAGGTGCGCGCAGATGAAATCCTGAAGCCAACACCATTCATCATGGTGACGGCGGAATCAAAAACTGAAAACGTCATCGCTGCCAAAAAAGCAGGCGTGAACAACTATATCGTAAAGCCATTCAACGCCCAGACGTTGAAGGCCAAGATCGCCTCGGTGCTGGGCGACTTCTGATCCTGCCGATCGCTGTTTGTGTTTTTCAAGAGGGGGGTGTGACGATGCCGTCACCAGAAGTAGCTAACAAAGTTCGCGATGCCATCACGGCGCTGAAAGGGGCTGACCTTAAAGATCCCCGTCTTGGTGAGGTCTTGAACTTGGCTTCGCAAATGAGCGAAGCCATGCAAATGTTTTTCAGTTCGCTCGACCGAAGCCTGTTTGACGAGATGCGCTACATCTCCTCCTACATTCAGCGGACACGGCTTGAGATTTCCAATCTGCGCCCCAATGACCTGAGCGAAGATCGCATCCCCGGAGCCGGTGCAGAACTCCACGCCGTCGTACAACATACCGCCGAAGCCACCAACACCATCATGGCGGTGGCCGAAGAGGTCATGGCTGCAGATACCAGCGATCCAGACGCCTATCAGGCGTTGGTCAATGAGAAGATGATGGAGATTTTCGAGGCCTGCACCTTCCAAGACATCACCGGTCAGCGCATCAAGAAAGTGGTTGATACATTGACCCATATTGAGCAACGCCTCGAGCGCTTTGCCAATGTCATGGGTGTGGAAGATGCCGAACTAGAAGAGACGTTGGAAGATCGTCGCCGCAAGGAAAATCTCTTGAACGGTCCCGCGCTCAACGGCCCTGAAGTCGCCCAAGACGAGATTGACGCCTTGTTCGGCTCTGAAGGCGGTGAATCGATGGATCAAGCCGATCTTGATAAACTGTTCGGCTAAACCAAACAGCGTCTGAAAAGAAAAAAGGCCTGGCGATCACGCCAGGCCTTTGTCGTTTTCCTGCACAGGCTGCAAACTACAGCAGGCGTGACCGCATCGCCTGGCTCAACATGTCGATCAAGGTCACGGCAATCACGATGATGATGCCGATGGCGGCTGTCTTTTCATATTGGAAGCTATTCATGCTTTCCATCAGCTTCATGCCAATGCCGCCAGCCCCAATCAGGCCCAACACGGTCGCCGAGCGGGAGTTGGACTCAAATCGATAGAGCGCATAAGAGGTCCACAAAGGTGCGACTTGGGGCAAGACACCCCACATGATCTCGTGCAATTTGGTGGCCCCCGTGGCGCGAACGCCTTCGACCGGGCGGCTGTCGATCGATTCAACGGCTTCTGAGAACAGTTTGGCCAAGACCCCGGCGGTATGCAGCGCGATGGCGAGCACCCCTGCAAGCGGGCCCAAGCCCACAGCCACAATGAAGATCAGCCCCAGCACCAATTCATTGACCGACCGCAGGAAGTCCATCAGCCGCCGCATCGGCCAAACAAGCCAAGATGGCGCGACGTTGGATGCGCACATGAAACCAAACGGGATCGCCATCACAACCGCGAGGCAGGTCCCCCAGATGGCGACCTGCACAGTCAACCACATTTCGCGCGCATAGACCCGCCATTCGGAAAAGTCAGGATTGATCAGGCGCGTGGTAAAGGTCTGCATATTCTCCGAATTGGTGAACAACAGCGTGACTTTGGAAATCTCGGCCGGTCCGAAGCTGATCACGAGCAATAAGATGATCCCGCCCCAGACGAGGAGGTCATACAAGCGGTCGGCGGCTGAGCGGGTTGGAGGGGCGGGCACCGCACCCAGATTGAGATTGCCGGTGGCTTTCATCGGGGTCGCACTCATTTTTTGACCGCCTTTCCTTCAATCGCATAGCCTTCGGTCGGCGTGCTGGGCAGAGGCGGCACAGCGCGCGCTTTGGCCTGCTCGGCTTCTAGTTGGATGGCATCAAAGGCCTTTTTGGCCGCATCAATCTTACCTACATCGCCAGTTTGCTGGGCTTTCATCAGGTCTTCGGTCGCTTGCATTTGCCGGACCGGCAGCAAATGATCATTGTTGGCAGGCTGGAACAGCCCGAAGCTCAACGAGGCCAGAATGGCGCGCTCACGATCCTGTTGGGCTTTATCGCCCTGGCGACCGTAATTAAGGAAGAAGGCGCGGATCTTCTGTTTCTTCACCGGGTCGAGGTCCTTGCGCCAGATGATTGGGTCTTCGGGCAAGGTTGGTGACGTCCAGATCACTTTCACTTTCTTGATCAGCTCAGGGTCTTGGGCCCCCAAAACCTGCAGCGAGGTGGAATTATTGGTTGCCGCCTCCAAAAGACCTGCCGCAACTGAACGTACATTGGCCTCATGATTGGCCGAGCGCACAGTCTTGAAACAATTGGACGGGTTAATGTTGCGTGGGGCGAACAGATAGGTCATCGGTGCCAATGTGCCCGAGGTTGAGCTAGCATCCCCCATGCCGAAGTCGCGGCTGCGATCACATGTCAACAGGTCCTCGATGGTCAAAGGCGAGTTCTTATTGACGATCACGACCGAATTATACCCATCAATGCCTGACGGATCTGATGAGCGCAGGAAGACTTCTGCCTTACCCGTACTCACCACTTCCCAACCAGGCTTGTTTGAGAACCACCCCACTTGGGTCTGGCCGAACTGCATGGCGGTGACCAAAGGCGCATAGCCTGTTTGGAAATAGGGTTTGATCTTGAGCCCGGTCTGCTTTTCCATATCGGCCAATAAGGGCTTCCAGCGTTCACCCAAATTCTGGCTGTTTTCGGTGGCGAGAATCGAGAAGATCACATCGGCAGTCTCGCGGGGCTTGGCCTGTTGCCACAAGGCAAATCCCCCGCCCACGACCATGGCAAGAACCAAGGCCCATTGGAGTGCCTTCTCCCAGATTGTCTGGCCAGAGCGGCCTGCGGCTTCAGGGACAGGCTCCTCCTTGGGAGCAGCATCGCCGGTTTCTTCATCGAATTCCGCGCCATAGATTTCGATCAACCGATCGCGCGTCAATCCATCCTTTGGGCCATCATAGACAATTTGCCCCGCTTTGAGCGCGACAATGCGGTCGCAGAATTTGGTCGCATAGTCGATCTGGTGAAGCGTGACGATAACGGTAACATTGTCGCGCTGATTGAGGTCGCGCAGCAATTCCATCACTTTGCGCGCCGAGACCGGGTCAAGCGAGGCTACTGGCTCATCCAAGAAGATCGCCTCAGCTCCTTGCACCAGCGCGCGGGCAATGGCACCGCGCTGCTGCTGGCCACCTGACAGCGTATTGGCGCGTTGGGCGGCATAATCTGCAACTCCAACCCGGGCGAGGGCTTGCATCGCGCGGTTCTGATCCGCTTCAGGCCATTGGCCCAAGAAGCCTTGAAGGAAGGGTAGGCGGCCCAAAGCGCCCAGCATCACATTTTGGAAGAGGCTTAATCGGCCGACAAGATTGAATTGTTGGAACACGAAACCGACGCGGGCACGGGCCTGACGCACCGAGTCGGCCAGCTTGCCGTCTTTCTGCACATCAATGCCCAGAAGCTTGACACTACCAGTCCCTTCATCGGTGGTGATGAGGCCGGTTGCATTGCGTAACAGGGTCGACTTGCCCGAGCCAGACGGCCCAATCAGGGCCACCATTTCGCCGGGCTGGACTGTTATAGATACGTCATTGAGTGCCTTGCGGGCACCATAGGTTCGAAACAGCCCTTTGGCCTCAAGAACAGGAATCGTCATTTTTCCCCACAAACGATCTTGAGCCGCCTGTTTAGCGTGTTTGACGCCAGAGTCACGCGGCCACTGTATGACTGTTCTGTGACAGTGGACGTGCAGCCGTTGGTACCCGGCGGATTGGGGCGCTGACGGGAGCGAATTTACATGCTATGGGGCCGCCATGACCGTCACCCTTGATCTTTCCCATCGGCGCGCTGCTGCCGCTGACTCTCCTGCGACTGTTGCGCCAGAGACAGCGCCTGCGCGTACCTCGCTGGTTGGCCTAACGCTGGATGAGATGCGGGAGGCTGTTCTGGCTTTGGGCGTGGAACCCAAAAAGGCCAAAATGCGCGCGCAACAGATTTGGCGCTGGGTTTATTTCTTCGGTGCGCGTGATTTTGGGGTGATGACCGATATTGGCAAGGATTTGCGCGCCCTGTTGGAGGTCCATCACACACTTGACCGACCCGAAGTCATTGAACGCTTGGTGTCTGCCGACGGCACCCGCAAATGGTTGATACGCTCAGCACCGGGTGTGGAGTTTGAGACGGTTTTCATCCCAGACGTCGCCCGCTCAGGGGCTCTTTGTGTGTCAAGTCAAGTGGGTTGTACCTTGACCTGCACCTTTTGCCACACAGGTACGCAGAAACTGGTCCGTAATCTGACGGCTGCGGAAATTGTCGCCCAAGTCATGATTGCCCGCGATGATTTGGATGAATGGCCCTCGACCACCGATGGAAGGGCTCTGACCAACATCGTGTTTATGGGCATGGGTGAGCCGCTCTATAATCTCGATGAAGTCGCCAAGGCGATTGATCTGATCAGCGACGGGGAGGGTATCTCCATCGGGCGGCGGCGGATCACGGTGTCGACATCAGGCGTGGTGCCGAAGATTGAGGAATTGGGCAATCGGACGGGGGCCATGCTGGCGATTAGTCTGCATGCGACCAATGACGCCTTGCGCGATGTTCTGGTCCCGCTCAATAAGAAATATCCATTGGCCGAACTGATGGCGGCCATTAAGGCCTATCCCGGGCTCAATAATGCCAAGCGTGTGACGTTCGAATATGTCATGTTGAAAGGCGTCAATGACAGCCCGTCAGAGGCGCGTGCGCTGGTTAAGCTGTTGGCGGGGGTCCCGGCCAAGGTCAATCTGATCCCGTTTAATCCCTGGCCCGGAACGGCGTATGAGTGCTCGGACTGGAAAACAATCCATGCCTTTGCCGATATTGTTAACCGGGCAGGTTATTCAGCCCCTATCCGCACGCCACGCGGACGCGATATTCTGGCTGCGTGTGGCCAGTTGCGCAGTGAAAGCGTCAAGACACGGGCCAGTGTCGCCTTGAAGGAGCGACTGGCTGCCGCGGATACCCCGACCTGAGGCCTTGACCTAACCCCGCCCGATGGCCGTCAAGCCGCCATCGATCACCACGGCTTCACCCACCATATAATCGCCCGCGCGTGACGCCAGATAAATCGCGGTGCCGGCCATGTCTTCCAGCGTGCCAATCCGTTTGGCTGGGATCGCGGCGGCAACCATCTCCGCGTGATCTCGGGCATAGACATTAAGGTCAGAAGCAAATGCGCCCGGTGCCAGCGCGGAGACCACGACATTATGGCCGATCAGATCGGCGGCCAGCCGCTTGGTAAGATGGGCAAAGGCTGCCTTGCTGGCCTGATAAGCGAAGGTATCGACTTTATTGACGGTGATGCCATCAATCGAGGTGATATTGATGATCTTGGCCGGCTGGTCAGGTCGCGCTGCGGCCTTCAGCGGTTCCAATAAAGCCTGGATCAAGAAGAATGGGCTTTTGACATTGAGGTCCATCACTTTGTCCCATCCCTTTTCAGGGTAGACATCCAGCGGGGCCATCCACAAGGTTCCGGCATTATTGACCAGAATATCGAGCTTAGCCTCGCGCGCCATGATGGTTTCCGCGAGGGCCTTGACCCCATCGAGTGTCGAAATGTCGCCGGGCAAGGCGATGCATTGGCCCCCGCCCTTCGACAATTCGGCGGCTGCCGCCTCGCACTGATCTGCTTTGCGGGCGGTGATATAGACTTTGGCGCCTTGAGCCAGAAAGCCTTCGGCAATCATGCGGCCAATACCTTTGGAGCCGCCCGTGACCAGAGCCACACGGCCCTTCAATGAGAACAGATTTTCCAACATGATGCAGTCTCCAGACGCGGACGTCCGCTGTTTAGGGTTGGCGGGCAACGCCTTCACGGCGCGGATCGGCACCGCCGACAAGGCCTTGCGGGGTCAGGCGGATAACATGCAGGCCTGAACCCTCTGCCCCCCCACCATCGCGAAACTTCTGGCCCAGCGCTTCAAGGCCCTGGATCAATTCCGGGCTAGCACGGGACCGGTCGAGCGCCACAGGACTTGTACGGGCGATGATATTGGGTAGGGCCACAGCTTCCTGCGGTGACAGATTCCAATCCAGCATCCCAATCATCGCCTTGGTGACATAGGCAATGATGGCATTTCCGCCTGGAGACCCGACAGCGAGTTCAAAATGTCCATCCTTATCGAACACAATGGTCGGTGCCATGCTGGAACGCGGCTTTTTGCCCGCAGCCGGGGCATTGGCAATCGGCTCACCCTTGGCGTCGACATTGGCGAAGGAGAAATCGGTCAGCTGATTATTGAGGAAGAAGCCGCGGACCATGCGTTGGGATCCAAACAGGCTTTCCACTGTGGTGGTCATGGAAACCACATTGCCGCGATTATCCACAATCACAAAATGACTGGTGCCAAACACATTGCCGGTTGCGTCGCGACCCCGCTTGACTGCGCCCGGTGGTTCACCCGGCTCAACTTTTGCCATGGTGCTGGTGTCTGAGATCAGGGCGGCGCGGCTCTTGAGGTAAGTCGCATCCAGCAGGCCCGCGATCGGCACGGCCACATAGCGATCATCGGCGACATAGGTGTCGCGGTCGACATAGGCCAGGCGCTGTGCTTCGATGAAACGATGCCAGCCCAGTGCGCTTTGAGGGCCAGTTGCGGCCATGTCGAAATTCTCAAGAATGCCCAATGTCGCCATGACACCAATCCCGCCGGAGGAGGGCGGGCCCATGCCGCAGACTTTGCGCTCGCGGTAGGATCGGCAGATGGGTTCAAGCTTGGCAGGCTTATAGGCTTTAAGATCGGCCAGCGATAAGGTACCCGGCATCGGGGCCTGTCCCGAGCGGGCGACGATATCGCGCGCAATCGGGCCTTCATAAAAGGCTTTGGGGCCTTGGGTTGCAATGGCGTTTAAGGTGTCAGCATAGGGCTGATTTTTCAGCAAAGTCCCTGCCGGCAGTGGGTTGCCCGAAGCATCCATCAAATAGGCGACCACATCAGGACTGGGCTCGGTAAAGCGCTTGAGCTGTGTGGCAACGGTATTGAGGCGAGGGGAAATCTTAAACCCGTCACTGGCCAGCTTGATGGCGGGCTGGAAGCTGCGGCCCCATGGCAACTTGCCATGTTCCTGCCAAGCCAGATGCAGCATGGCGATGGCACCGGGGACGCCCTGTGAACGCCCGGACTTCACAGCCGTCCAAAACGGCAGAGGAGCACCCGCTTCATCCAGAAACAGGCGGTCAGTTGCCCCGGCTGGCGCTACTTCGCGCCCATCATAAGCGGTGACGTCGCCGGTCTGGGCGTCGTAATGCAGCATGAAGGCACCCCCGCCGATCCCGCTTGATTGGGGTTCGACAAGACCCAGCGCCGTTTGGACCGCAATGGCCGCATCAACGGCGGAGCCGCCTGCGCGGAGGACTTCCAGCCCCGCTTCAACGGCCAGCGGATTGGCCGCGGCAATCATGCCGCCATGCTGCCAGACCCCGGCAGGCTTGGCCTCAGGCGTGTGTGCTGCTTGATTGGCTTTGTTTTGAGTGGGACCTTGCAGACCCGCGGGCGCGGATGCGCAGGCCGCCAGCACCAACGCCAAACCCGAAATCAAAATCTGGCGCATCGTCCAACGCTCCCCACTCAGTTTCTACCGATCAGCTTAGTCCTTTGCGCGCTCGACGTAAGAGCCATCTTCAGTCAGCACAACGATCCGTGTACCGGTCGAAATATAGGGCGGCACCATGGTGCGCACGCCGTTCGATAACATCGCAGGCTTGTAGGACGACGAGGCGGTTTGCCCTTTCACAGTCGGCTCTGTATCGACAATTTCCAAGGTCACCCGCGTTGGCAGTACCGCGGCCAGTGGGGTTTCGTTGAATATGGTCAAATAGACTTCCATGTTTTCCTGCAGATAGGCCGCATCATCGCCCAGCACGGCGTGAGGCACCAGCACCTGTTCGAAATTGTCGGGGTTCATGAACACATAAGACGTGCCATCATCATAGAGGTAATTGAACTTCATTTCCTCAACGAAGGCCTTTTCGACCGAATCGGTGGTCTTGAAGCGCTCTGTTGCCTTGATCCCATCGGTGATGCGGCGCATTTCAACCTGTGTCACAGGGGTGCCTTTGCCGGGATGGATGTTTTGGGTCGTCAGAATGACATAGAGTTTGCCGTCGGTATGCTCGACCACATTGCCTTTGCGGAGGCTCGACGCGATGACTTTGACCATGATCTGTCTTTCACTGCTGCGCTTTGAGCCAATCCAGCTTCAAAGCAGGGATGTTATCTGAATGTGCGCGCCTTCTAGCCGTTCTCACGCAATCCGCCAATTGGGTGACGCATGAGTCAAAACCTGCCCCTCACAGGCAATGAAGCCAGACCTTGGTGGCATCCTGATCGCCATCAGGACCGCAAACCATTTCTGATGGCGCGCAATCGCATCAAGAAGTCTTTGCGCGCTTGGTTTGAGGCGCAGGATTTTTGTGAGGTTGAGGCCGGCCAATTGCAGGTCTCGCCCGGAAATGAGACCCATCTTCATGGTCTGGCCACAGCTCGTCTGACCCCGGATGGGGCCAGTGCCACGCCACTTTATCTGCATACCAGTCCCGAATTTGCCTGCAAGAAACTACTGGCGGCGGGCGAGACGCGTATTTTTGACTTTGCGCGCGTGTTTCGCAATCGCGAGGCTGGCCCCTTGCATGCGACCGAGTTCACCATGCTGGAATGGTATCGTGCCGGGGCGGATTGGCAGGTCGTGATCGGGGATTGCTTGAGCTTGGTTCGACGTGCAGCAGCTTCAATCCCTACCGACGTCCTGACGTGGCGAGGCCATCAGGTGTCTGCCTCGGCAGAGCCCCGCTATCTCAGTTTGGCAGAAGCCTTCGACCAGTTCGCCGGGATTGATTTGATGGCGACGCTTGATCATGCGGGCAACGGTGATTGCGCCATGCTGGCGGCGGCTGCCCGTGCAGCGGGTGTCTCAACTGACCCTGATGACAGCTGGTCGGATTTGTTCTCCAAAGTCTTGGTCAGTCTGATTGAGCCCAAGCTGGGATTTGATGCCCCGACCATCCTGCATAGCTACCCCGCATGTGAGGCGGCTCTGGCCCGACGCAGCCCGAAGGATCCCCGCCTGGCTGAACGGTTTGAGCTTTATGTCTGCGGGGTGGAACTGGCCAATGGTTTTGGTGAATTAACCGACAGTGCGGAACAGCGCGCGCGATTCGAAGCGGATATGGATTTGAAGGAACGCCTTTATGGGCAACGCTATCCT
This sequence comes from Candidatus Phycosocius bacilliformis, assembly GCF_003112735.1. Taxonomy (GTDB): domain Bacteria; phylum Pseudomonadota; class Alphaproteobacteria; order Caulobacterales; family Aquidulcibacteraceae; genus Aquidulcibacter; species Aquidulcibacter bacilliformis. The sequence goes on along the minus strand of NZ_BFBR01000004.1, from coordinate 12,109 downwards.
CTGGATGAGGATTTTCTGAGTGCGCTGGACCATATGCCACCGGCCAGTGGCGTTGCTTTGGGTTTTGATCGCTTGGTGATGCTAGCCAGTGGCGCCCGCCGCATCGATGATGTGATGTGGACGGGCGCTGTCTGACGTTTTTTGCTTAGGGTTTGGTCGGGCTTTTGCCGACCTCGCCAGCTGGTATCACTTTGACCAGACGCGCCTTGGATGGATCGAGATAACGTTTGGCCAGTGCCTTGATGTCGTCCAAAGTTGCTTCTTCATATTGGGCTTTACCCTCGCGGATCCGAACCAAGCGCACGGGTTCAAAGCTTGATCGATTGAGGGCTCCCACCCACCAGGGATTATTGGCGACGGTTTCCTCCATGTCCGCAATCAGTGGGCGACGGGCACGCTGGAACATGTCATCATCAATTTTGCCCGCGGCAAGATCTGCTGCGATCTGTTCCATGACCGCCAAGACACGTTCACTGTCTTCGGGCTTTACTTCGGCAATGGCCCCAATCCGACCATAGCCAGGGAAGACACGCGAAGGTGCCCAGTCCACGCCCGGCGAGTAGGTGTCACCCAATTTCTCGCGCACCACTTCATTGAGCTTGTTTTCCAGAACAGCGGTCAGGATTCGCGCCGCGCGCACCTCACGGCCATCGCCATAATCGCGCAGAGGCCAGAAGATCATGGCCAGTGACTGGTCGGCACGACCCTTATGGGTCAACACGGTGGTGCCGCGACCGGGCGGGAAGGAAGCCTTGCGGGCTTCGGTGCGCGCCGCAGGTGCAGCCGCGCGTGGGGGCAAGGCTCCAAAGGTTGCTGCCACCGCCTCACGTGCGGCTTCAACAGTAGTATCACCCACTACCAAGATCTCGATGGCCGAGTTTTGGCGCGCCGCGTCGAGGGCAGCACGGGCCTTTTCCAAGGTCAGTTGGTCAAACTCTTGCGGGGTTGGGAAGGCAAAGCGGCGATCATTATTGAGCAAAACATACTCGCCCTGAACCCCCCAGACCGACCCCGGCGTGGTGTCAAGTTGCCGGTAGATGGCGTCCTTGGATGCCTTCAGGCGGGCCATGCCGTCAGGCCGCCAAGCCGGGTCTGTGAGAAACGCGGCAAACACTTGCATCTGCAAGGTCAGATCGGCCGGCGTGGTGGCACTGGTGAAGGCAAAAGCGTCTTCACCCACATAAAAGCCCTGACCAACACTGCGGCCCGCCAAGGCCCGCTGAAGTCCATCCGCATCAAGACGTCCTAAGCCGCCAGCAATGAAGCTCGACGAAATCGCGAAATTCAGCCCGGTTTGATCTGCTGGTAGTGCCAGCTGGCCTTCGCCAAAGCCGATCTGAACCCGAACACGGCCTTCTTCAAATTTGCTGGGCTTGACTGTCAGGCGCACCTGATTGGCAAACCGCATTTGCGTCAGGCCAAGATCTGCGATTTGGGTGGTTTCCACCACCTGACCGGCTGCACCGAAATTCACATAATCCCAAGCCACTTTGGCTTCGGCAATGGGTGCGGCAACGGGTTTGGCCCGCTGGGCTTCATAGGCCGCCCGCACCGCCTGATCACCCCCGCGAATGGCTTCACCCGTCGACAAGAATAATTCGGGTGTGTCGGTGCCCCAGACTTTCTTCAATTCAGCCAGAGCTTCTTGCGGGTTCAAGCTCGCCTCAACTGACTTGAACCACGCCAGATCGTCTGCTGGCGTCGTGTTGACTTCGTCATCGGCAAAGCTGGCCAGAATGCCATCAACAACATCCGCCGAGCGAGCGGCTCCCGCCTGGGTCGCAGCCCGCTCGTATGCTTCGCGCATCTCAGCTACGGCAACGCTGAATTCTTCGGCTGTGAAGCCAAAGCTCAAGGCGCGTCGTAACTCTGTATCGCCAATTTCGAGAGCTTGGCTCCAATTTTCCGGTTTGGCTGCAGTCAACTCCATCGAGGCAAACTCGGCGGCTTTGAACAAATCCTGGGACGTGATGCTGGCATTGATGATCGACGAACCCGCCTTCCGCGCGATCCGCTCCAACCGTGTATTGATCACACTTTCCGCAAGACCCAAGAGCAACCCTTCGCGACGCAACTTACTGCTGTCGGGTTCTGCTGTGTAGGCCTTTACATTGAATAGGCTGACGGAGGTCGGCAATTGGGGTTCAAGGAAGACTTGTACCGAGCCTGGCTCGCGCTTCAATTGGCCCATATCCGGATCAGTTCCAGCTTTTGCAGGCTGTTGCCAATCGGAGAACTTGTTGCGTATCTGAGCCTCGACGGCCTTAGGGTCAAAGTCACCCACCACAGCAAGGAAAGCCCGCTCTGGGGTGTAAAAGCGGGTGTAAAGATCGACAAAGCGCTCACGCGGGGCCTCGCTAACCACTTTCATGTCGCCGATCGGGAAGCGGGCGGGAATGGGGGTGCCATCTAGCGCTTGGGCGGCAAAAGCGCGGAATTGCCGCTCGCCCGGCGAATTGCGAGCCCGCTCCTCAGACTTAATGATACCCCGCTCTCGGTCAATCGCATCGGCAGCAAGCGTCAGTCGGCCTGCGGTTTCGCGCATCAGCATAAGGCCTACCTCGAGACGCTCAGCCTTGGGCATGTTGAGCATATAGACCGTCTCGTCAAAGCTGGTGTAGGCATTGCTGTCGGGGCCAAAGGCCAGACCTTCACGGGCAACGATCTTGTCGAATTCACTTTCCGGCACATTCTGCGAACCATTAAAGGCCATATGCTCTAGGAAGTGGGCAAGCCCTGACTGATTGTCTTGCTCGTTGAGCGAACCTGCTGCAATGCGCAGCCGAATAGCCGCTTCACCTTTCGGTGTCGGCCATTTCTTAATGGCATAGCGCATGCCATTGGGCAGAATGCCATAAATGACATCTGGATCAGCCTTGAAATCCTTGTAGCGATCTTGTGGGAAGCCCGGCAGCGGGGCAATGACTGGGGCGGGCGCCGCATTGTTTGGGGCAGCGGCAACGGGCTTAGCCAAGACCGATGGTGCGATGGCGACGGGTGCCACCAATGCGATCAGGGAAACTAAGCCGATATGCGGAATCCGTCTCATGCCGCTACTCCATTGTAAAATCTGTCGTCAAAACCACCGACCGCACACAGGCCAAGGCCGTCGAGCCAGTCAAGTGACAAATCCGTAAGTTCGCCACATGTCAGGCCCGAAACGGCACCTGCGCAACGAAGGCATCCACCAGGCTGTTGCGCCCGGCAACATATACCTCGTCGCTATGGGCCTTGATGTGCGCCATGATCCTTTCCAGCGCCCCGATCCGACCAGGTCGCCCCACGATGCGCAAATGCAAGCCGATGTTTAGAACACGCGCCTGTCCACGCCTTGCTTCATCAAGCAATGCATCGAAACTGGCAATGGCATAGGTCGCCCAGTCCCACGGCTGCATAGCTGGCGCGACCCACATCTTCATATCATTGGTATCGATAGCATAGGGGGTAATCAGCATGGGTTTGGAGCCGTGGGAAGTCTCAACCTCGTCCCAGAATGGCATATCACCAGAGTAATCATCCATGTGATAGGTAAAGCCCTCTTCGGCCAGGATGCGCCTCGTCCGGTCAGTCAGCAAATAGCGCGACAGCCATCCCTTAGGAGTCTGACCGGTGGTGGCTTGAATCGAGTCCCGTGCCTTGGTGATAAAGGCGCGCTCTTTGTCTTCATCCATCCAGAATTGATGGCTCCACCGATAGCCATGGGCAGCAACTTCCCAATTGCGCGCGACAATATCGGCGGCAATATCGGGCGCTCGTTCAAGAGCCAGTGCCGCAGCGGTGATCGTGGGGGCAAATTCATAGCGATCAAACAAATCGCGAATGCGCGGCCAGCCGGCCTTTATGCCATAGAGGTAATTGCTTTCATTGCCATAGACACGCATCGGGCGGGCCGGCACAGCCCCAAGCTCGTCCACCGGTTCGGGCCCTTTGTCGCCATCGCGGATGTTCTGCTCGGCACCTTCCTCCACATTTATCACCAGCGAAACGGCAAGCTTGGCACCATTAGGCCATACAAAGTCAGAAGGGATCACAGTCATGGCAGTCTCGCGATAGGTCGTGACGGGCGCTCAGAGGTGACGGCCACCCATCCCCTTGTCAACCCGGCGGTGTAAGCGCACAGTCTATTCGGGCAGCTGTCGCCATAGCGCAGATGAGCCAATAGAACTCAATGTATTGAAAGGTTATTGCTGTTTGAATTCCTTGCGCCCTGAAACCTATGACAGTCTGACGGGCTTACGTTTTGTCTTGTCGATCTGGATCGCCGTCTTCCACCTTGGCGATATGTATGACCCTCAAGGCTTTGGGGCGTGGGCGATCATGCGGGCTGGCGCGGCGCGGGTGGATGTGTTCTTCGTCCTGTCCGGCTTTGTATTGACCCATATTTACTGGGCCCGCAGCAAGGCCAGTTTCCAATATCGAAACTTTCTGCGCGCCCGATTTGCTCGGCTGTATCCGCTCCATCTTCTGGCCCTCGGCTTGTTATGCGGTTTAGTGGTCGCTGCACACGTGGTCGGGCAGGGCGCGCAGACACGCCATTTCACATTGACTGGGCTCATCGCCAATTTGGCCTTGTTGCAGGCGTGGGCAATACCGGGAGCCAATGTCTGGAACTTCCCAGCGTGGACGATCAGTGCCGAATTCTTTGGATATCTGATTTTCCCACTTTTGTTGATCCCGGCCGTGCGTTTACGTAGCCGGCCTTGGGTTTTTGTCTGTTTGAGCTTGGGTGTGGTCCTGACGATCGACCTTTTGTTTCGCCAATTCCTCGGCCGCACTTTGACCCGTACAACCGTTGATTTGGGCATTCTGCGCGGGGCCAGTGTCATGTGGGTTGGTGTGGCCGCGCGTGTGTTGTTTGAACGTCTGCACCTAACCTCGCTGCAGGCACTGGTTGTGATTGTGTTCGGCGCTGCCATTGCGCTGGGTGGGGCCATGATGGCCTTGCCGACGGCTGTCGTTGCTCTGGGTGGAGCAATGTTGGTGATTGGTCTTGCTGCCCGCGACATAACCCGCCAAGCGAGTGCTTATGCGACCGGTCTCGACCATCCGGCCATGGTCAAGCTTGGTGGGTGGTCCTATGCCATTTTCATCCTGCATGTGCCGATTTTCATGGCGATGGAGAATGTCGCGAAAATTCTGGGCACAAATTTGCCAATCAATCCGGTAACCGTCTTGATTATGGTAAGCGTTTTGATTGGCTTGGCGGCTGTCGCCCATATTTGGGTGGAAGAGCCAGCGCGAAAATGGCTCCGCGGGCCAACAGCCAGCGTCTAATCAGGCTGTTTGGGCTGGATTAAATCCCAGCCATTGCCATAGCAATCTTCAAACACCACCACCTGTCCATAGGCCTCTTGGCGCGGGGCTTCGCGGAACTGCACGCCCGCTTCCAGCATGCGCTGATAGCTGGCCTCAAAATTTTCGGTCTGCAGGAAGAAGCCGACGCGACCACCCATCTGGCGGCCGATCAGACTGGTCTGTTCGGGACCTGTTGCGCGGGCCAGCACAATTCTGGTTTGCGCATCAGCCTGTGGGGCGACAACGACCCAGCGCTTGTCAGCTCCCATGGGCGTATCCACGACCAAAACAAAGCCCAACTTGGCGACGTACCAGGTAATTGCCTCGTCATAGTCACGCACCAGAATGGTGATAGCAGAGAGAAAACCCATGGCCCGTGCCCTTCATGGTCGCCTGTGCCGCAGGTTTAATGGGGTTCTTCCCCGCCCGACACATTCATACTTTCCCCGGTGATATAGACTGCATCGTCACTGCAGAGGAAAGCCACTGCAGCGGCGGTATCCTCTGGCAAGCCTGGCCGGCCCAGCGGGATGCGGGCGGCCATGGCTTTCAGATAATCCTCAACCGAAGCAGCACCAACCACCTTGGAGAAATACTCATTCTGCCAAGCGCCCAATCCGGTGGTAACGTGGTTAGGGCAAACATTATTGACGGTTATGTGATGGGCTCCCAACTCCACCGCAGCAGAGCGCGCCAGTCCAACAAGGCCATGTTTGGAGGATGTATAGGCTTGGGCGTGGGGAAAACCTGACTTGGCGGCCTGGCTTGCGATATTGATGATGCGCCCGCCTTTGCCACCTGCAATCATGTGGCGTGCAGCGGCCTGGATCCCGAAGAAGCAGCCCTTCAGATTGACGTCGATCACTGCATCCCAATCAGCTTCGGTCACATCCAGCAAAGGCTTCATAATATAGCCAATCCCGGCATTATTGACCCAAATGTCGAGGCGACCAAACGTGTCCACGCCATGCTGGGCTAGGGCTTCAACTTCAGCGGGCACGCGCACATCACAAGCCTTGGTCGTCACGCCCACACCCATGGCGGCGATTTCAGCAGCGATTGCAGCCATTTCGTCTTCCTGGCCTACGTGCTCCGCAGCGGTCGCGGCGTCACGCGCCCGACCAATGTCGGACAAGACAATATTGGCCCCCTCCGCAGCAAGCCGCCGCACGATCGCTTCTCCCAGTCCTTTGCGACGCCCTGAGCCTGTGACGACGGCGGTTTTGCCAGTGAAACGCTTGTCTGCCATAGTGATCTCCGAAAAATGTGTGCGACAGGTTGTCACGCTCTTTTCATTCGGCAATAGGTATACCATTTACATCAGAAATGACCACAGCAGTGGCAAGGGAGATGTGAGCATGTCCAGTCTCGTCAGTGACAAGCCCAAGGCCGAAGCAGAGCGCGCCTATGACGGCCCCCCCGATTATCGGGTTGTTGGCCAGCATGGCATGTTTCCAGAATTGAGCCATGATGAAATTGCCAGGTTCAACTTCCTCGCCCATATGAACCGCCATTTGTCGACCCAGATCATGCCAGGGGTCAAGGCCGCCTTTGACACCCGGGTCGAGCCGCAATTCAAGGCTACGCAAGGGCGCGGGTTCAAAGATCGTCATGAGGTCCGCAAGGCCTTGTTGAAAGATACGATGTTTCAATGGTGGAGTGCGCTGCGCCGGGCGACCATGGAAACGCGCCAGCAGGCAGGTCGCTGGGTGACTTTGCGCCAGGCTGATGCCCTTAATGCGCGCGCCAAGGCCTTAACCAACAATGACGCCCGCCTTAAGCTCAATCCCAGCCTGCCGCTGCCCCGCTATGTTGAAGCGATTGACCATCACTGCATGCCGGGCAGCTATTATACCGAGCTCAGCGAAGGCGATGTCACGGGACCGTGCAATTATGACATTGGAATTTTTGCCACAACGGGCGGCATGCTCGGCCGGTATAATGACGGTGGGGGGCAGGCGATTGCGGCTTGGGTCAAGAAAACCCTGCCGGGTCTGAAGCCACGCCGTATTCTCGATATTGGGGCGGGGCTTGGCCATAATGTCCTGCCGATTGCCCAAGCCTTCCCTGAGGCGGAGGTTGTTGCCATTGATGTCGGTGCACCCATGTTGCGCTATGGCCTGGCGCGGGCCAAAACATTGGGCGTGGACAATGTGACTTTCGTGCAGGGCGATGTCAGCAATCTGGCTGATCTGGCGGACGAAAGCTTCGACATGATCCATTCGTGCATGTTCCTGCATGAAACATCTTTTGCCTCCATGCCGAAAATCTTTGCCGAGACCCACCGCCTCCTCAAGCAGGGCGGTATCGTGTTCCATGTCGAGCAGCCGCAATACACCCCAGACATGCCCTTATTCGAACAGGCCATGCGCGATTGGGACGCGTTCTATAATAATGAACCGTTCTGGACCAAGATGCATGAGGTTGATCTTGATACGGCGATGGTAGCAGCAGGTTTTGCGGCCGATAAGCTGATACATGGCGGGGTGGCTGCGGTGGTTGATCCCGATGTCTTCCCCCAAGCGGCTGAAGATACCAAGCAAGAGGATTATGGTCGCAAAGCCGCCTGGCATGTCGTGGGAGCTGTAAAATGAGCACGATTGACCCACTCGCCCTTGCAGGAGCCAAGTCCAAAGGCAAACGGCCCTATTTCCTCGACGCCGATGTCGAGCGGCTGACCAATGTGGTTTTGGTTCTGACTCAGGAATTGGCCGTGCTGCGTGAGCGCACAGATACGTTGGAACGATTGCTGGAACAGTCCGGCGTTCTGACCCGACAAGAGATTGAGACTTTCAGTCCAACCAAGCAGCAAGCCGATGAACGCGGTGCGTGGACGCAAGAATATCTCGCCCGCGTCTTCCGGATTTTGCAACAGGAGCGAGAAGCGCTCACACGTGACGAGGCCTCTTCAGAGGACGTCGCTGAAGAATTGGCCAAGGTCTAAACGCGCATTACATGCGGGCTTGAAGCACCAAAATGGTCGCCCAAATCAAAGCGGCAATATTGGGGTAGAAAGTCGCGACAAATCCGAAACTGCGATAGATTGGGTCAATCGAATAGCCAATCCAATAAAGGATCCGTGCCACGATAAACAAACTAACCAGAGCCGGCAGGATCGCCAGCAAATGGGCCGGCAGAAGGGTCGCCAGTGCCAGATGGGCTACGGCCAACAAAATGAATTGCTCAAGCGTGTTGCGTTGAATGCGGACTTGGATGGCCAGTCGTGTGGCCTGATCATTGCCATCGATAACATCGCTCGCCCAGGGTCTGGCCCCGGCAATGAAGCCGATCATTGCCAATAAAACCAAGAGAGCAAAAAGCTGGTTCTGCAGGGCAAAGGCAATACGGCTCGCCAAATCATCGGCTGCTGGGCCTGTAAATATCCCACTGTGGAAGACCAAATAGATGTAGCCGATCTGGCATGGAACAGAGACCGCAATTTGCAAGCCGACCAGTGTTTGCTGTGTTTTAAAGTTCATGGCTGTCTTCTCCTCATTCAGATCCTATCAATGCTGGCGACGGTCCGATCCGCCTTCAAAACTTGATCAGAATTTCCCTTGCGCAGCCTGGCTGTTTGTGAACCAGGCGCGCTTGAGACGGGGAGGAGCATTGGGTCACATGTTACAGGGCGATCAGGACGTGTGGGCCTCGTTTTGCCTCATCGCTGTCTGACGCGCCTAATTCACTCTGTTGTCCTATCCATCTTGCCGAAAATCCTTAGTTACACGTCGGCATGATGCTCTAGATCAGTTTTCCGCCTCGGCCTTTGGCCGAAGAGTCATATACATGGACCCATATAGCAGCACTTACTGGCAAGATACCGCCGATTTTTGACACCGCTTCGGTCAATCCGGCAACCAGCTTGCGGCTGGCGGTCGTCTCAAAGGGACGATCCAGAGTGATGCGAAGATTGACCGGCAGCGGTATTGGGCTGCCGCCAGCCGCAGTCGCAGCCCCTGGCACAGTGACCAGAAAGCTTGCGACCAAAGCCTGACCAATCAGGCCGCGGCGGCTGATCTCCGATGGGGAGGAGAGAGACATCATGTATTCCGCCTCTACTTCTGGCCCAAAGCAACCTTCATCATCTCGAGCGTGATCGCTTGGCCACCCATGCCCCAGCCACCGTCAGGTACTTCATTGATTTGGACCCAGGTGAATTGGCGTGCGGCAGGAATGCCTTCAGCGGTAACCGATGCTTCGGTGATCAGTTCAATCATTTTGGCCTTCTTGGCAGCGTCAAGAGAGCCTGCAGGAACAGAAACTTGGATGAGGGGCATGGAGTGGTCCTTTTCGTTGATAGCGCCATGATGTCGTTATATGGCAATCACTATATTATGGTGATCGACATAAAAATCAAGCCTAAAGTGCAGATCCGGCAGAAAATGCCAGAAGCGACCATTATCAATTTGATTTAATGCGCTTTATTTGGCTGTTGCCGTAAAGGCTCGCGCCACTGCCTTGAAGGGTTCGGTTGAACTCTGGATGCGTGCCAAGGTCCGGGCACCCTCAAGTGCCGCCAGCAGCGCCTTGGCGCGGGACTGTGCGCTGGGCTGGTCCATCCCACGCTTTTCCAGTTGATCGCTCAAGCAGCTTTCCCAGGCTGCAGCCCCAGATTGCAGTTTTTCAGCAACCGCGGGTACTTCGAACACTTTATCGATGGTCATGTTTTGGATGATGCAGCCCAGTTGAAATTGACTAGCGGCCATCTCAGCGGCCAGCCCATCACAAATGGCATGAATATAATGATCTGGATCAACCAGATTGTCCTGGCCGGCCCGGCTTAAGAAGGCCACACCGCTGGCGACATAACGCTCAAGCACCTGCAAGGCGAGTTCGGTCTTGCCGTCGGGAAACAAATAATAGAACGAGCCTTTGGGCGAGCCGCTTTCCTCGATAATCTGGGCAAGACCGGTTGCCGAATAGCCCTGAAGGCGAAACAGGCGTTCGGCTGTTGCCAGGGCAAGCGCACGCGATTTTTCAGAATTTCCCATGTCTGACCCGTTTGCACATTCGGCTTGACTTCGCCAGTAGCTAAAATATGGTGATTGACATAAAAGGAGTCAAGCATGCGCGCGCTCATCTTTAACAAGCCCGGTGATCTCATCTGGCAGGAACAGAAGGACTTGCAGCTCCAAGGCCCGCGCGAGGCGATTGTTCGCCCGATTGCCTCAACCACATGCGATCTCGACCGCCTCATCCTGCGGGGCGAAGCCCCGTTTACCGGCCCATTTGCCATTGGGCATGAGTGTGTCGCTGAAGTGGTCGATGTCGGAGAAGAGGTGCGCAGGGTTCGTCGCGGCGATATTGTCGTTGTCAATTGGCATATTTCCTGTTCCCATTGCGATCGGTGCCAGACCGGGCGGCCCAATAGCTGCCGGACCCATCAAACCGGCGCGATGTATGGTCTGCCGGGGCTCGGTGATTGGGGCGGGACATTCTCAGACTCAATCCGCGTGATCGAAGCCGACTTTGCTTTGACCAAAGTGCCCATAGGCGTGCGCCCTGAAATCGTCGCAAGTGCCGCAGACAACTTGCCCTTCGCGTTTGAGTTCACCATTCCCCATTTGCGCGCAGTGCCGGGGGCAGAAGTCTTGGTGATGGGTGGTTGCGGTTCGATTGCCCTTTATGCGGTGATGTTTGCGCGTGCGGGGGGTGCAAGCCGCGTGGTCTATTATGACACTGACCCCGCACGGCTTGACCTTGCAACCCATTATGGTGCCGAGGTGGTCGAGGGGCCAACCCCACGTCGTGCGGGTAGTTTCCCTATTGTCATTGATGCCAGTGCACAGGCTGACAGCTTGCTTTGCGCGATACGCTCGGTTGAGCCCGAGGGCATTGTGTCCTCTGTCGGCGGGCATTTCTTGCCGGTTTCCATGCCCTTGTTTGACATGTACCGGACTGGTGTTCGCTTCTATACCGGGCGTGGTCGGGGTGGGCCCAATGTGGCCGAGACCCTGCAATGGGTAGCCGACGGACGCGTTGATCCCAGTGCGGTGACGTCGCAAGTCGCGGCTTTTGATGACGCCCCTGATGTATTGGCAGAGCCCAGTCTGAAGCCCGTTCTGGCGCGCCCACCTATCTTTCAGCCCAGTTAGGGTCTCCTCAGTCGGACAGTGCATTCAAGGCTAAGCGATTGCCCTCGCTATCTTCAATCTCTGCGACATAGCCAGCGGGTCCGATATGCTTTTTGGGGTAAAGCACTTTGGCCCCAAGGGCTTTGGCCCGCGCCAAAACGGGATCGATATCTTCGACGTCAAAATAGATGATCGCCCCGGTCTTGGACGGCACATAGACATCGCCTTTGGCCAAGGCACCACTCGCACCGGGCTTGCCATCGGCTCGTGGGAAAAAGGCCATCTCATAGCCATCAATTGTTTCTCGGCTTAACTTTGTGGCGAGTACAGCCTCATAAAAAGTAATCGCCCTGTCCATGTTGGTGACGGGTATTTCAAAATGATAGACGGGATTGGCCATGGTCGCGGTTTCCTGCTGCAATGAAGGGGATCCCGCTCGGCTGGTCTCGGCGTTTTGACAGGCCGTCAAAGCAGCCATGCACATGCCCAACAAGCACAGCACGGCTGGCGGCAAGCGAAAAAGCGGGGTCATCGTCATGACCCCGCTTTTACCGTCGGTAAGGATTGCCGCAAGGAAACTTTCTGCCGGATCGTGGCCAGAGGCGTCACAAGGCCGTGAAGCGCGACAGGTTTATTGACGTGTTCCGCGCAGGGCGGAGGCGATGTTGCGGTCTTGGTTTGTGGACCAAGCGTTGGGATTGGCGCGGGGTGCGGCCCCAGCGGCGGTGGCATCGGAGCGT